>DATHYR010000060.1:0-2295 GCA_035458985.1 Pseudomonadales bacterium | reverse complement strand
GCCGATTATCATGGGTCGCAAGACCTATGAATCGATTGGTCGCCCTCTGCCCGGTCGCCCCAATATCGTGATCAGCACTAATCCCGCTTATCAGGCAGAGGGAATTCATGTGGTGACAAGCGTTGAGGCGGCACGCCATTTGGCGCGCGACCTATTGGCGATCAATGGTGGTGACGAAGCCATGATTATTGGCGGTGAACAAATTTATCGTTTGTTCATGGAAACCATAGATCGCCTCTATTTAACCGAAGTTATGGCCGAGGTAGAGGGTGATGCTTGGTTTCCAGCGTTTGATGAACAAGCATGGCGTGAAGTGTCATGCGAAGCGTTTGAGGCTGAAGCACCAAATCCTTACGACTATCGTTTTCGTGTATTAGAGCGCCGTTAAGTGTTACTTTGCGGTCAAAGTGTTACCAAGATGCCGGCATTTGGGTAACACAGCGTATCTTATCTTCTTAATTTTTCGAAAAAGTTACGTCCGTAACAATTCTTCCTTGATTAAACCTAGTCGACATTCTTAGAATCGCTGTTCGTTGATTTTGGCGTACCTCGTACATCGGCGATGTGCGCTGTCAATATTGATGATGGAAACCGCCATCCGGCGGATAATAACTAACGCTCCGATAGGAAAGTTAATTCTCATGAAAACGCATCGTTTAAATAAGGTCTTCCTAGCATGTGCCGCTACTAGCGCATTGCTCGCGACCGCAGCTACTGCCCAAGCTAACAGCTTGGAAGCTGTGTTGAAGGTTGGCGAAGATCGCCATGCCGCCGCAAAACAATCACAAGTAAAAGTTGACCGTTTGGCTGACGAAACTCGTGATTTAGTCACAGATTACAAAACCGTTATGAAAGATGTTGACGGTCTCCGTGTTTATAACGCTCGTTTGGAGCGTTCTTTGGTTAAGCAACAACAGCGCCTTAACAACCTGGAGCAATCAATTTCTGACGTGACTGTTATCCAGCGTCAAGTTGACCCATTGTTGGTGAAAATGATGGACGGCCTCGAGCAGTTCATTACGTTGGATATTCCTTTCGACTACGATCGTCGTATGGATAACCTCGAATTGCTTCGTAACAGCATGGAGCGTTCTGATCTGACCACTGCTGAGAAATTCCGCCAAGTATTGGAAGCTTACAAAATCGAAAACGAATATGGCCGTATGCTGTCTACAGCTGAAACCACGATCGAAATCGATGGCGTAGAGCGCAACGTCACTACGTTGCAAGTAGGTCGCGTGGCATTGGTTTACCAAACAGCTGACAAGACCATGACGGGTATGTGGAATCAAAACACACGTCAATGGGAAGCGTTGGATGATGGTGAATACCAATCAGCGGTAGATAAAGCGATCAAAATCGCTAAAAAAGAAGCCGTCTACGACCTGTTGAAATTGCCAGTACTTCCACCGGAGGCTAAGTAATGAAAATGAATATTGCTAAGTCCATCGTACTAGCCGGTGGCGTATTGTTGGCAGCTAATGGCGCCTTCGCTCAAGAAGAAAACGCTCGTTCGCTGGACGAATTGTTAGGTTTTGTTAAGCAAGGCCAAACCACTGAAGCCAAAGAAAACGCCGCTCGCGAAGCGCGTTTCCGCGCTGAAAAAGCACAACAAGCGAAAATGCTGCAAGACGCTAAAGACGAGCGCGCTCGTCAAGAACGTCGTTCAGCCGAACTTGAAAAGCGCTTTGAAGAAAATGAAAAGCTCCTTGCAGCTGCTCAGAAACGTCTGCGTGAAGCGATGGGTTCTTTACAAGAATTGTTCGGTCACATTACGTCTACTGCGGGTGACGCACGTTCTAACTTCGAAGGTTCTTTGACTAGCGCTCAGATCCAAGGCCGTGAAGAGTTCCTCTCTGCCCTGGTTGAAAAAATGAGTGGCGGCGAGCAATTGCCAAAAATCGAAGAAATCGAGAAAGTATGGTACTTGTTGCTGCAAGAAATGGTGGAGTCAGGCCGTGTTGTTAGCTTTGACGCGACCATTGAAAAGCCCAATGGCGACAAAGTTGACAGCAGTGTAACACGCGTTGGTTTGTTCAACATTGTATCTGCTGAAGGCAACTACCTGCAGTTCGTGCCTGAAACGGGTGCATTGTCTGAATTGGCTCGTCAGCCTGGTGCAACGTCAGAGGCCGCTGCTTTGACTACCGCATCTTCCGTATCACCTTTCTATGTTGACCCTACGGGTGCAACAGGTGGTTCGTTCTTGGCAGCGCTGATTAACAGCCCTGACTTGGAAGAGCGTTGGCATCAAGGTGGATACGTCGGTTATGTGATCACTGCCGTAGGTGTTGT
>DATHYR010000059.1:0-7311 GCA_035458985.1 Pseudomonadales bacterium | reverse complement strand
GCGGCGATTTGCAGTTGTGTGGCTAACCATTCGGGCTTGAGGTGTATGTTGATAAAACCAGGGCCGGCGATCTCAAGCTGACGTGCCATGTCGCTCAGATCCAACGCCGCCACGATATCACTCGCTAATTGGCGAGGATTGGTGCCCATCTTCTTCGCTGCGCCCATGGCACCGTTGGCTTGGTAGTCACCAAAACCAGCTTTCTTGCTGGGGGCGACCATGGCTTGGCATTCGGCAGGCACGCCGACGGCGTCCATGGCTGCTCTAACGCGTTGATTGAGCATCTCGCGAATATTCATCGAGTCGTAATTCCTGTGTCTGGCATGGGGCCTAAGCCCTAGGGTGTAAGTAAGCGCGCTATTTTACCCGCAATGCGAGATCACCACCACCGGCAATGCAATAAGTCATTTGATGCCATGCTGGGCACAAAATAACCTGTGTCGAATTCGCACCTCACGCCTTCTATAGCGCTTTGCCACAATGCGTGTCATTCAACATAGGAGACACCCATGGCCAATTATCGCGCCCCCTTAGAAGACATCGAATTCGTTGTTAAGAACCTGATCGATTTTGATACCCTCGCCCAGTTACCCGCCTACGCTGAATACGAAATGGACGGTGACTTCGCGGTGTCGGTATTAGAAGAAGCTGGAAAGTTTGCCAGCGGCGTGTTGGCACCCAATCGCGAAGCGGGCGACCGTGTCGGCAGCGTCATGGTCGACGGCCAGGTAAAACTTGCCCCTGGCTACGGTGAAGCCTTTAAGCAGATGGGCGAAGCCGGTTGGTACGCCATTTCTATGCCTACTGACGTGGGTGGGCAAGGCCTACCTGAGCTGCTCAACACCAGTGCCAACGAAATGTGGACAGCCGCCGACATTGCCTTTTCGCTCGGCCCCTTGTTGTCTGCCGGCGCGGCGCTCGCCATTTATGCTCACGGCAGTGAAGAGCAAAAACAAACCTATTTGCCCAAAATGTTGTCGGGCGAGTGGTCTGGCACCATGAACCTTACCGAGCCCCAATCCGGTTCGGATCTGGCTACCATCAAAACCAAGGCCATACCGCAGGGCGACCACTACTTGATTAGTGGCCAGAAGATTTACATCAGCTACGGTGATCACGACGCTACCTCAAACATTATTCACCTTGTGTTGGCGCGCATTGAAGGCGCCCCAGAAGGGACCGGCGGTATCTCGCTGTTTATCGTGCCCAAGTTTATCCTGGATGCCGATGGCAATGCCGGTGAGCGCAACGACGTGAAGTGTGTGTCGATAGAGCACAAGCTAGGTATTCACGGCAGCCCTACCTGCGTCATGCAGTACGGTGACAACGGCGGCGCGGTGGGTTACCTGGTCGGTAAAGAAAACCGCGGTTTGCAGGCCATGTTTACCATGATGAACGAAGCCCGCTTAAAAGTAGGTATTGAAGGTTTGGGTGTGTCAGAGGCGGCGTATCAGCACGCGCTCTACTATGCCAAAGACCGTGTGCAGGGTCGTGATTCGGCCGGCCAAAAAGCCGCCATCATTAAACACGCCGATGTACGTCGTATGTTGATGACCATGAAGTCGTTAACCGAAGCCATGCGTGCATACTCGTACAACGAAGCGGTGAATTTTGACATTGCTCACCACCACCCCAATCGCGAGCTAGGTGCCGCCATGCAGCGCCGCGTGGATTTGATGATTCCGGTCATTAAAGGTTGGATGACCGAAATTGGTCAAGAAGTGGCGTCACTGGGGGTGCAGATTCACGGTGGCATGGGCTATGTCGAAGAAACCGGGGCGGCGCAGTTCTATCGCGATATCCGTATTGCCGCTATTTACGAGGGCACCAACGGCATTCAAGCGGCCGACTTAGTGGGTCGTAAATTGGGCATGGACGGCGGTCAAACCATGATGAGCGTCATCGCCGAGATGGAAGACACTTTGGCCGCGATGCAAGCTCACGCCAAAGCGAGCGCGTTTGCCGGCTACTTGGCTTCTGCTATTAATGGGTTAAAAGACAGCACGGCTGCCGTATTGGCTATGATGCAGAGCAACCCCCAGCAGGCTATGTTGGCGTCGTTTAATTACATGATGCAGGCGGGCTACTGCTTTGGCGGTTACCACATGGCGCGCGCCATGATGGTGGCGCACGATGCCCTAGCGGCTGATGCCACTAACAAGCAAATGCAGGCCAAGGTGCATAGCACCCGCTTCTACATGGAGCACATGTTGCCCCGCGCGGAAATGTGCGGCCAGTCGGTGCGCAACAGCAATAACGACGACTTGTTGTCGATGGATGATGAGCTGTTTGGTTAATGCTTGAAAGTTTAAAAAGCCGCCGCGAGGCGGCTTTTTTGTGGGTGTGTTTTAGATATTGTCGCCGTCTCTGCCAGACGGCTCCTACATTATGGAGCGGCAAATTAAAATTTGGCTAATTCGGCGGTTAACCTTGCTTCGTATTCTTGCCAAAAGGCATTTTCACTATCAATTACTCGGAGGCGTTTAACGCGATAAAGTGCCTTTTCAAAATAGTTTTTTTTAGCGATGGGGTCTTCAACAATCATACCCAATTTGAATTCGTTGTTGAGGATGAGCTCAGAAATCTCAAGATTATTGGGGTCTAAGGCCAGAGCTTTTTCCCGAATTACGAGTGAGTCATACACCGCGCCAAAATAATCTTCTTGCCTCGCATTCTTTTCATAATATTCGCCTAACCATTCTTTGGCGTTGGCAAGCGCCATATAGGTGTCGAGATTACTTTTGATATTGCCAATACTTTGCACGAGTTGTTGTGTGTCGTTGACGAGTTTTTGGATAACTGAAGAGCGAGGGTCGCGTTCTAATTCCAGCGCCAATAAGGTGGATACGGCATTCAGCAATTCTGATTGGAAGAGAGTATTGTCGCTTTCCTTCTCGAATAGCTGTTTCGAAATGTCGACATACGGCGTGAAGTACTTGGCGGCCATGTCGTGTTCGTCGCGGTAAAAGTAATCGGCACCGACATAAAAAGCCGCTTGGCCTTTCTCAAATAGATAAGCGTCTGGGTGTTGCTCAGCAAGCGCCGTAAACATGTCGAGTGAGGTGATAAGGTCTTCCGTGGCAATGAGTTGTTGGGCTTGCTGTGCAAGACCTAGTTGGCGATATGCCATGGCGATACGCGCCCTTGATGCCTCAGACAGCGAAGCAACATCAAATTGCTGAAGGTAGTTCAGGCCCTCTTGGTTAATCGCGATTTGGGAGGCAATGTCGATGCGATTTCTTAACTTGCCGCCTAAATCCAAGACAAAACTGGCCAGTTTTTCTGCCTGCAGTTGTTGGTACTGCCGCTCAATGGCATTGATGTAGGCATAGAGGCCAAGGCCAATAATCCCAGCCATGCCAATGGCACTAGCCAGTCGCTGTTGTTTGCGGCGCTGCCTGTCCCGTTGTACGAGGGTGTCTAAGGCAATACCGAACATACCAGCGATGATTTTGAGCTTGGCTAGGTGCTGGCCGTCGGCCGAATCTCGTGGGTCGGCCGCTAGCGGCGTGACACCATTGCCCTGGTCGTCTGTGCGTAGAGCGCGAGGAAAGGCGTCATCGCCCCCTTCAACTAACAGGCAAAAAATCTGTTTGTGTTTGCCAAGCTTCTGAAAATATTCGATTTCTGCATTCACCCATTGGGATTGGGTAGCATCGGGTGAACAAATCACCAGTAAATATTCGCTGTGCTGGAGTGCGGTTTGTATATGTGCGGCTAAATCCTGACCGCTAGACAATTCATCGCGGTCGCGAAATATTTTGCCGATCTTAGCGGGCTGTCCTAGGCTTTGAGCGAGATGCCGGGGCAGACGATATCGTTCCAATTGGCTGTGAAGCCATTTGGCCCATTGGCTATCGCGATGTGAATAACTAATAAATGCCTTGTACATGCTTGTGATCAGTACCTGCGAGTTAACTCTCACAACTGTAGATCAATGGTACTCAAGTGCCAGTATGAACACTCAGGAGTCTTAAATGCACAATCGTAATCTACCCCTCAAAACCATGTTAGCCGGCGGGTTTATGCTGGCCTCGATGGGCGCCGCGGCCGCTACCTCGGTGTTTCATTTCTCTTTTAGTAACGATCAATTGGTATTTGAAAAACAAACCGGTGGCCGCAATTGCGAAGCCAATAACCCAATGAGCCGTGATACCTGTGCCTTGCAGGGTGAAGGTGCCTACATGCTGCAATACGTGGTTAACGGGCCTGATAACGGTTGCGCTTTGATTGGTATGGAAACCCAGGGTCAGGCCGCCTCACTGGATTACGAGGAAGGTAATTTTGTCGCCGCGGTTAGCGCGTCGGATAAAAACCTCACTATTCGCAACCAAAATTCGCAGAAGGAAGACATCGTTTACGAGATTGTTTACACCTGCAATGGGGTGGAAAAACGCTGGCATCCAACCTTGAAAAATAGACCTTGGGATTAATAACGCTTCAAAGTCTGCGCGATCAACTTTCAAAGGATGTGGCCGCGCAGATACATCTTGCCTGTAAGCGCTTTGTCGATGAACCCCAGCATGCAGAGATCCCTTTTGCCGTGGCGGGGTTGCATCAACACGGCGAAAATATGCTGGCTTTCATTTTGGCGAACGCAGCCTTGGATTATCTGCAACTTCACAAGCGTGAGGTTCCCTGGTTGGAACAGTTGCAGCTATTGCAGGCCAAGGTATTTCATGCCATGGGCAGTTATCAGGCGGCGATTGTTAAGTTAAAGGCCTTGCTCGGTCAGGCTAAGGTATTAGATCGTGCTGAGGTGTTGGGCAATCTTGCTAGCGTGTACAAGTCGCTTGCCATGGAGGCGACAGAGACCAACAAGCGCGACCAGTGGCTCGAAGAAGCGTACACCTATTATGTGCAATGTTTTGCGCAAGCGCAGTTGGCGGACAATTTTTGGCTAGGCGTTAATGCCCTCACTATTGCCGCGGCGCGTCATCACGATGAGGTTGTGGTTGAGTATTTGCCTGTCATGGTATCTGCTTGCCAAAACGCCATTGATCAACAGCCTGATGACTTTTGGGCCTTGGCCACCATGGCTGAATTGGGGTTAATCGCCATCGCCACCGGTGTGCAGCATGCGGTGAGTGAGTCTTGCGTGGCCTTCTATGCGGCTGCTCAGGCGCAATGTTCAACGCCGAGTCAAAGAAAATCGGCCCGCAAAAATTTACCCTTATTACTTACACGCCTGGCGCAACGCAGCCAAGATGAAGCCGCGCAATGGAAGGCGCATATCGACGAGGCCCTACCACCGCTTAGAATCGCCTGTTTTAGCGGTCATCGTATCGATGCCCCCGGGCGTGCTAACGCCCGATTCCCAGCGAATCAGCAGGCAGCTGTTAAGCGGGCGTTGCAAGTCTTACTGGCTGAACAGCACATCGAAATGGGATTCTGCTCATTGTCTAATGGCGGGGATATGCTGTTTACCGAAGCGCTGTTAGCGCAGCAGCGCATGGTGCAAGCCGTTCTACCGTTTGAGCCGTTTCAGTTTTTAGCCGAAAGTGTTCGCACCTTTGACTGCGACGATGCCGACTGGCAGCGGCGCTATACCCAGATTATGGAAGACCGCAGTGGCCACGTGTTCCTCTGGTATGCCGGCCGAGGTGTTATCGATGCAGAGCAGGCCAGTATTTACTATGAACACGCGAATCGCGTCTTGTTTGGTCTGGCGTTGTTACGGGCCAAGGAAATGGGCGCTCAATTGCAGCCCATTGCTGTGCTCAATGCGACAGAGCCCGGGTCGTCGTTTGGTACCAAGCACACCGTGAACACATGGTTGGCCAAAGGGCATGGCGTCATTTGCATCGACCCAATAACCTTGCGGCACCGCAATTTGACCCCTGCTGATGCCTCGGCTGAGGTCGAGTATGAAGAGGGCGAGACGGTGATTCGGACACTCTTATTTGCCGATCTGAAGGGTTTTAGCCGTTTTAATGATGTACAGATCGATATTTTTTGTCAGCAGTTACTGCCTTTAATCAAGCGCGAGCTGGATCGCATCGAGGGGATAGAAGAGCTCAACACATGGGGAGACGGCCTCTTTGTGGTGTTCAATACCCCTCAGCAAGGAGCGGAAGCTGGACTTAAACTGTGTGAACTCATGGCGACACCCGGAGTGCTTGCTCTTTGGCATGCCGCTAAATTAGACGGCGTTCCGGCGCTTCGCGTGTCTTTGCATTCGGCGCCGGTGCGACGCATGTACAACCCCTTGACCGATCAAACCACCCACTGGGGAACCAATATTAATATCGCTGCCCGTATTGAGCCGGTTACCCCCATTAATCAGGTATATGCCTCGGTGGCTACGGCAGCGCTGTTGGCCTTTGATGGTAGTGAAGGCTACCACGCTGATTTTGTGGGGGTGGTGCCCCTAGCCAAGGCATTTGGTGCGCAGGAAATTTTTAGAGTTCGCCGGCGGTTGGGGTTGTCGCCGTCTCTTCAAGACGGCCCCTACAGGTTCTTTTGTCATTGCGTATAACGTTCACTCGCGGTCTAATAACCTGCACAGGAGGATCCCATGACCGATAAAGCCGATGACAAGCCTTACAAAGGCGAAAAAAACCAAACCAAGCAAGGGTTTGTGGCCCTAATGTCACGTTTAGTGGTGGACGAAAAGTTGCCGTTTCGCTTCATGTTTAAAACCGTGCCGGAGCATCTCAACGATACTGGTTGGCGTGTGTATACCGGCTATGAAAGCGAGGAGTTTCTTGAGCAAGACCTGGTGAATATGATTCCCGTTACGCTTGAACAGCTGGGTCAAATGGACCCGAGCGTGAAGCCTTTGCTGGAATACAACGCGGGTACGGTGTGGGAGCGTGTCCCCGGGGCTAGCGAGTGGTCGCGGGTGCACGATTTTGTGATTCCGCCGCCTAAGGTCGACGTTGCCATCACCAACGATGTGGATATTTTTAATCAGAAACATTAACGCTGTCATAATAGTGTCACACTTAGCCCCTTAAATAACCGCGAGAGATCAAGCATGGACGTTAAAAAAACGATGCAAGCGGTAAAAATTTTGGTGGTAGATGACGAGGCGCCCATTCGCGACATGCTGCGTATGGCCTTAGAGTTACAAGACTTCGAAGTGCTTGAGGCCGGCGACACACGCGCTGCTTATCAACAGGTCATAGATCATGCGCCGCACCTGGTGATATTGGACTGGATGTTACCCGGTGGGTCGGGATTGGAATTTTTGCAGCGTTTGCGCCGTAATGACCTCACGAAACAGTTGCCTGTCATTATGGTGACCGCCAAGCACGATGACGACAACAAAGTCCAAGGCTTAGAGCACGGTGCTGACGACTATGTCAC
>DATHYR010000058.1:0-2569 GCA_035458985.1 Pseudomonadales bacterium | reverse complement strand
TTAAAAAAGACGAAGAAAATATGAATTTACGTGGCCTTACTACTAGCCATAAAAAAGGCGGCTATACAGCCGCCTTTTTCTCACACAAAAACTACAGTGATGCTTCTAACTCAGGCAGTGCTTGGAACAAATCCGCCACCAGACCGTAGTCGGCCACCTGGAAAATAGGCGCTTCTTCGTCTTTGTTAATCGCCACAATGACCTTGGAATCTTTCATACCGGCCAAATGCTGAATCGCACCCGAAATCCCTACAGCAATATACAAATCGGGGGCTACAATCTTACCCGTTTGGCCCACCTGCATATCATTCGGGACAAAGCCCGCGTCAACCGCCGCACGTGATGCGCCAATGGCTGCACCCAATTTGTCGGCAATCCCTTCGAGAAGGGTAAAGTTTTCGCCATTCTGCATGCCACGGCCACCTGAAATGACCACGGATGCCGCTGTCAGTTCGGGGCGATCTGACACGGCGACTTCCTGACTTACAAAGCTTGAAATACCGGCGTCATGAACATCCGAAACAGCCTCTACCGCAGCATTGCCACCCTCTGCAGCAACCGCATCAAATGCCGTGGTGCGAACTGTCATCACTTTAATGGCATCGCTACTTTTCACCGTGGCAATAATATTGCCCGCGTAAATAGGACGCTTGAAGGTATCTATGCCTTCAACGCCAATCACGTCAGAGATTTGATCCACATCGAGGTGAGCGGCCACGCGCGGCATAATGTTTTTACCGTTACTGGTTGAGCCCGCCAAAATATGGCTATAACCAGAAGCCAATGACACAACGAGAGGCGCCACGTTTTCAGCTAACTGGTGCTCATAGGCTGCATTATCTGCGACCAATACCTTGCTCACACCCGCCACTTTGGCGGCGGCATTGGCGGCTTCGGCGCAATTGGCACCTGCCACTAATACGGTAATGTCGCCCCCAATGGCCTGCGCGGCGGCAATGGCATTCAGGGTGGCGCCTTTGATTGAGGCGTTATCGTGTTCTGCTACTACTAAAATGCTCATTAGATCACCTTCGCTTCATTTTTTAATTTATCAACCAATGTGGCCACAGAATCCACTTTGATACCGGCAGAACGCTCAGCCGGTGGCTCGACTTTCACCAAGGTGATATTGCTAGCCACAGAAACACCGAGCTCTTCCGCCGTCATCACATCTAAAGGCTTTTTCTTGGCCTTCATGATATTGGGCAATGACGCATAACGGGGCTCATTTAAGCGCAGGTCAGTGGTCACAATCGCGGGTAATTTCAATGCTACGGTCTGTAAACCGCCATCGACTTCACGTGTCACGTTAACACTGTCGCCAGAGGCTTCAACCACCGAGGCAAAGGTGCCCTGGGGCATACCGCTAAGCGCGCCTAACATTTGACCCGTTTGGTTGTTATCACCATCAATAGACTGCTTACCCATGATCACCAAGTTGGGTTGCTCTTTGTCGCAAACCGCTTTGAGCAACTTGGCAATAGCCAGTGGCTGAAGATCTGTGCCAGCATCAACCTGAATAGCGCGATCAGCACCTAACGCCAGTGCAGTGCGCAATTGTTCTTGGCAACCTTTGTCACCCACAGAAACAACAACCACTTCTGTTGCCACGCCTTTTTCTTTCAAACGAACAGCCTCTTCGACCGCAATTTCGCAGAAAGGATTGATAGACATCTTAACGTTGTTAAGGTCTGGACCCGAACCATCGGACTTGGCTCGCACCTTCACGTTGTAGTCGACAACGCGCTTTACCGTGACTAGAACTTTCATGTTATCTCCAGTGATTAATACACAGCAGTTTTGCACAGTGGGCAATAACTACCTCTTCCATAAAATACATTTCATTAGCGCTGACACTCTCTGCTTAGCGAGCAACGCGACATCACAAAGTATTAAAACTACTCGATTTTAGTCGCTATTAACACAACGCCATCATGTCAAAAACTGCTAAATCTGATATGTGTCTTGGCTATTCAGGCAGGTAGTTCGAAGCACATACAAGCCTGGAGCAAGCATAATGCCACCATGATGTTGATCTAAAGACAATTTTTCAACATGCAAATGGATGAAAAGCATGTAAAAGAGAGGGATACCAAAGGGGGTAAACAAGTGCGCAGTAAACGGCCAGGCAGGAAATAACCCCCACCTAGCCAATCACATTAACCCGTTTTGGCTTGATCTAATGAGGCGTTTTCGGCGCGATTATATGCATTAATAATGGCACTCAATGACGCGTCGATAATATCGTTACTCAAGGCCGCCGCACAGTAACGCGAACCACCGATATTCATTTGTACATAACAGATGGCCTGGCTATCGGCCGATTTACTCAACGCGTGCTCGTTGTATTCTACCAACACAATTTGCTGCCCAGAGAAATCTTGCAGTGCCTTTACAAAGGCTTCAACCACGCCTGCCGCCTGGCCTCTTATGGTGGCAAGATTACCGCCCAGGGCGATCTTTGCTTCAATATGATCAACACTGTCGCTGCGATCAATATTGTAGCCACTGAGGCGCATAGCCTTTTGGCTATTATCTAAATAAGCCTCTTTGAAAAGCGCATAGATAC
>DATHYR010000057.1:0-1219 GCA_035458985.1 Pseudomonadales bacterium | reverse complement strand
TGGGACGTATTTACCGCGCAGTTGGTCGATTTCTTCTCGTTGAGTGGTTTGATGCTTTACGGCATCACCATTGTGGTGGTGAAAGTGCTCCATGAAATGGGACACGCGTTTACCGCTAAACGTTATGGGTGTCGCGTACCTTCCATGGGCATCGCCTTTTTAGTCATGTTCCCCATGGCATACACCGATGTCAACGACGTGTGGAAACTTCCCAATAAGCAGCAGCGGCTATGGGTTGGCGCGGCCGGCATTATTACAGAATTAGGCCTTGCGGTATGGGCGACCCTCGCTTGGGCATTGCTGCCAGAAGGCGGGCTTAAAGATGCCAGTTTTTTGGTGGCGAGCACCACGTGGATTTCAACACTGCTCATCAACGCTTCGCCCTTTATGCGGTTCGATGGCTACTTCCTGTTGATGGATGCGTTGGGTATTCCCAATTTGCACCAACGGTCGTTTGAACAAGCCAAGTGGCGCCTTCGCGAAAGTCTGTTTGCCCTAGGAGACGAAAAGCCAGAGTATTTTTCGTCTCGTATTACTCGTTTTTTAAATTTTTTTGCTGTAGGCGTTTGGGTCTATCGTGCGGTGGTCTTTGTTGGTATCGCTGTACTGCTTTACTACGCCTTACCAAAGCCATTTGGCCCTTTGCTTGCCGCTATTGAGTTGGGCGTGTTCATTGTGATGCCAGTGTTGCGTGAACTGAAAGTATGGTGGAGTAGGGGGCAAGACATTGTGAAAACCCGACGCAGTAAACTTTGGCTAGCTGGCCTATTTGGCCTCCTCATCTTAGCGGTGATTCCTTGGGATGGGCGTCTTCAGTCGCAAGCCCTTTATCGTCCAGTGAAACTGGCGTTGATCAGTGCGCCTGGCGCGGCACAAATTAGTCAGTGGGCAGTGACAGATGGTGCTCCAGTCGTTGAGGGTGAGGTACTGCTTGAGTTGAAATCAGACGATCTTGCTTATCAATTGGCGGCGGAAGAAGCCAAGCAGGTCGCAGCCCTATGGCAGGTGAGCGCCAGCGGCATTGATGAAAAACGCCGTGAGAAGCTCGGTGTGATTATGGCGGATCAACGGCGTGCGGATACCCGTGTAGCCAATTTACAAACGGAGTTGGGCGAGTATCGAATTCTGGCTACCAGTCGTGGTGTGGCTTCATTGATTAATCCTGATCTCAAGGTGGGTGATTGGGTGGGTAAAAATGAGCATTTGCTCGATCTTTATG
>DATHYR010000056.1:0-12086 GCA_035458985.1 Pseudomonadales bacterium | reverse complement strand
GAATACGAGAAAAAAGCCGCCGCAGGAAAAGATGCCACGCCACCCAAGCGAGATCTGAAACTGGAAACCCTGGTCGGTGTCCTTGAGGGTGACATATTGATTCAAAACCACTGTTACCGTGCGGATGAAATGGCCCAAATGATCGATATTGGCAAAGAGTTTGGTTATAAAATCCAAGCGTTCCATCACGCTGTTGAAGCCTATAAAGTCGCGCCATTGTTAGCTGAAGAAGGTGTTTGTGCTGTTATGTGGGCTGACTGGTGGGGCTTTAAACAAGAAGCGTATGACATGGTGCGTGAAAATATCGCACTGGTGGAATACGCCAAGGGATGTGCCGTTATCCACTCCGACGATCCGATTCAAATACAGCGCCTTAACCAAGAAATAGCCAAGGCATTGGCCGCTGGTCAGGCGATGGGTATGGATTTAGATAAAGCGGATGCCATTCGTTGGTTAACATTGAACGCGGCTAAAGCAATAGGTTTAGATGACAAAATTGGTTCGGTAGAAGTGGGTAAAAATGCTGATCTCGTGCTGTGGGATCGCGATCCATTCAGCAGTTTTGCGTCACCACAACATGTTTGGATTGATGGCGCGGCGGTTTACCAGCACGGCGCAGATAACATCACAGCTGACTTCAATATCGGTATTATTTCGCCAGAGGAGAATCGCCCATGAGATCGTTAGCATTCGTAATGGCACTAATGGCTAGTGGCGCAGCATGGTCGGCAAATACTGTGTTTAAAAATGTCACTATATACGATGGCGTCAATGAAGCTTACACGGGCGACATTTATTTGGTAGACGGCATCGTGAAAGCGATTGGCGCAGGCATAAACCCGGTTGATGCAACCGTGATTGACGGCACGGGTAAGTCAGTCACTCCCGGTTTCTTTAACGGCTATACTTACATGGGGCTAGTGGAGGTTTCTGCCATTGAAGGGACCAGTGACTACAGCAGCGAGAATGAGATGTTTACGGCATCGCATCGCGCCGCTGATGCGGTCAATCCCCACACGGTAGCAATTCCCTACAACCGAGCCCTTGGTCTAAGCCGTGCATTGACTTTGCCAGTCAATGAGAAATCTATTTTTGCAGGACAAGCAGCGGTTGTACAAATGCGTGCTGATAAAGCGGTACTAAAATCAGCGGTTGCCCAAGTGGTCCATCTTGGACAGCATGGCAAAAAAGTCGCAGGTGGTTCAAGAGCCAATGCGTTGCATATGTTTGAGTTAGCTTTACAGGAGTCTGCAGATTATGCCGCAAATCGTGCCGCGGTGAAGCGAGGTGAATACCGTGACCTGCATTTCTCGATGGCGGATTTGGAGGCATTGCACCCCGTGTTGACAGGTGAGCAGCACGTGGTGATTTCGGTTGATAGGGCCGCAGATATTGATCGCGTACTTGACATGGTGAGTAAGTACAAACTACGCGCCATTCTTTTGGGTGCGCAGGAAGCTTGGCGAGTGGCTGATCGTTTGGCGGCGATGAACGTGCCGGTGATCATCGATCCTATTAATAATTTACCCATGGGTTATGATTCGCTAGGGGCGAGATTAGATGCGGCGGCATTACTTGAGCGAGCGGGTGTGCCCATGATCTTTTTCGGTATGGGCTTTGGCGCCGCTCCCCACAACGCCGCGATGGTGAAGCAATCTGCCGCCAATGCGGTTACACATGGTTTGTCTGAGCGTGCGGCGATGGCGGCACTGACCAGCACACCTGCAAACGTCTTTGGTCTCAATCACGGTCTCAGTGTTGGCAACCCTGCAGATTTAGTCCTGTGGAATGGTCATCCATTGGAAGCCATGAGTTTACCTGAGCGGGTGTTTGTGGCCGGTGAAGAGTTTTCACTTGAGCATCGGGCAAGCCGCCTGGCAGATCGTTACTACCAATCCATTCGTGCAAGCCTGGCCAACTGAGGTATAATCTTGGCCCCCATTGTGGGGCCAATGTTTTTATTTCGTTGAGAATCACGCGTTATGATTCATTTCAAAATCCAACAAGCAGCAAATATTGTGCGCGACGGCGGGGTCGTAGCGTATCCCACGGAAGCGGTATGGGGCCTTGGCTGTGATCCTTATGATGCGTCGGCCGTGCAACGTATTTTAGATTTGAAGCAGCGTCCAATGGAGAAAGGGCTGATATTGATCGCCGCCGACATTGGTATGTGTTACCCCTTGTTATCTCATTTGACGGATGAACAGCGGCGCATGATCAGTGGTCAATATGACCGGCCGACCACTTGGTTGATTCCTGATGCGGGTCATGTGCCAGTGTGGGTTAAAGGTGAGCACCAGAGTTTTGCACTTCGCATTACGCGTCACCCCTGGGCAGCCGCTTTGAGCAAAGCTTTTGGCGGACCGGTTGTGTCTACCTCGGCTAACCCGGCGGGTAAAACAGAAGCGAGAACGCGGTTACAGTTGGCGAATTATTTTCCCGCGGGTGTAGATTATGTCGCCCCCGGCAATGTTGGGAGTGCGGGCAAGCCCAGCCAAATACGCGATCTCATCACAGGCGCAATCTTGCGTTGATTTAAAAGGAAAAGTTATGAGCAACGTTGATCTAGACGCCGTCAAACGATACCTGCTCTCACTGCAGGACAACATCTGTGATCAATTAGCCCAAGAAGATGGTCTAGCCACTTTTGTAGAAGATGCTTGGGAGCGTCCTGGCGGTGGTGGTGGTCGTACCCGTGTTATCACTAATGGCGCCGTGATTGAAAAAGGTGGTGTCAATTTTTCCCATGTTTATGGCACACAAATGCCACCTTCGGCAACGCATGCTCGCCCAGAGTTAGCGGGTCGTTCCTTTCAGGCGGTGGGGGTATCGCTAGTGATCCACCCTAAAAATCCCTATGTACCCACCTCGCACGCCAATGTGCGTTTTTTTATTGCGGAAAAAGAAGGTGAGGAACCGGTGTGGTGGTTTGGTGGGGGCTACGATTTAACGCCTTACTACGGTAATGAAGACGATTGTCGCCATTGGCATCAGACCGCCAAGCAAGCCTGCCAGCCTTTTGGTGACGAGATCTATCCAAGGTTTAAAACATGGTGCGATGACTATTTTTACCTGAAGCATCGCGATGAAGCACGCGGCATTGGTGGCTTGTTTTTTGATGACTACCAAGAGGGTGGTTTCGAGCAAGCCTTTGCCTTTATGCGCGCGGTAGGTGATTCATATATCGATGCCTACCGACCCATTGTGGCCCGTCGAAAACATGATGCTTATAACGAACAACAACGTGAGTTTCAGCTTTACCGTCGTGGCCGCTACGTTGAATTCAATTTGGTCTATGACCGCGGCACCATATTTGGTTTGCAGAGCAATGGACGTACTGAATCTATTTTGATGTCGTTGCCGCCCCTTGTGCGCTGGGAATACGACTATCATCCAGCGCCTGGTAGTGAAGAGGCCAAGTTGTACACCGATTTTCTACCACCGAAAGATTGGGTTTAGGAGCATTGCGTGGATAAATACGCTGTCTTTGGAAACCCAATTGCCCAGAGTAAATCGCCTCTTATTCATTCTTTATTTGCTTTGCAAACGCAGCAGGAACTGAGCTACACCGCGGAGCTCATTGAGGTTGAGAGTTTTGCGGCTGAAGCTGGAAAAATGTTGCGCCGATTAAAGGGCGCCAACGTTACCGCCCCGTTTAAACAAGATGCCTTTGAGATGGTGGATCTGCTAAGTCGACGTGCTAGGCAAGCGGGAGCTGTAAACACTATTATTCGTCAAGCAGATGGAAGTTTGTTAGGTGATAACACCGACGGTGCCGGATTGGTTAACGACATTGTGCACAACTTGCATTGGGCTATCGCGGGAAAGCGCGTGTTAATGCTTGGCGCGGGCGGTGCTGTTCGCGGTACTATTTGCCCAGTATTGGCCCAAGAACCAGAGCGACTTCATATTGCCAACCGTACTGCGGACAAGGCAGCACAGTTGGCACAAGCGTTCAGTGGTATGGGCACCATAACAAGCTCTGGATTTGATGCTATTGAAGGTGAGTTTGATCTCATCATTAACGGTACTAGTGCTGGATTGGGTGGCGATGTGCCCCCTATCCCTGCCAGCTGTATTGCGCCAGATACCGCGTGTTACGACATGATTTATTCATTGATGGGCCCCACCGCTTTTTTGAAAAGCATAAAAAGCATGGGGTGCGAACACATGGTGGATGGTTTAGGTATGTTAGTCGAGCAAGCGGCGGAAGCCTTTGAGCTATGGCGAGGCATTCGGCCCCAAACGGCGCCTGTCATTGAATATTTGCGCCAACATAATCACGCTTAAGCGTTTAAATATTGATCTTTGAGCGTGACGTAATTGGCAGACTGTTTAAGAAATAACATTTTTTCTTCTTCTCTTAAGGGCCGTGAAGCTTTGGCAGGGCTGCCGCTGTATACGTAGCCCGATGCGAGGTGCTTGCCCGGAGGGACTAGGGCACCCGCGGCTACAATAACGTCAGAGGCGATATGCACGCCATCCATGATAATGGCTCCCATACCGACCAAAACCCGATCCTCTATCGTACAACCGTGCAGCATCACTTTGTGAGCAATGGTGACATCGGCACCAATAAGTGTAGGCCATCCGTCAGGTAAGTTGGGTTTTGGGCGAGATACGTGTATTACCGTTCCGTCTTGAATGTTACTGCGAGGTCCGACCACGATACGGTTGACGTCGCCACGCAGAACACATAAGGGCCATACAGAGACATCGTCGTGGAGTGACACGTTGCCAATCACAACGGCGCTGCTGTCTATCAGTACACGTTCTGCAATTTGCGGTTGGTATTCAAGGTATGGGCGGATGTTGCTGGATGCTATACTCATCAGGTTTCTCAATGTTCGGAGCAAATATGACTCAACCAGTAAAACGATTCATCGCCGGGGCAGTATGCCCTAAGTGTGCCACGATGGACACCGTGAGGGCTTATGAGCAAGATGGGAATTTATATCGCGAGTGTGTGGTGTGTGATTTTAACGATGCCATGGATGCTCAAAATGGACCGGCCAAAGAATTACCCACACGGGTTAACCAGAGCGATAAATTAGTGCTCGATGAGGGCGAAAAAGTAATTAGGTTGCTCAATTAACCCGCTTGTAAAGTAATTTCAATGTAATGTCGTTGCTAGTCATCATACAAGGCCAGCGAGACCATACTTGATCCCAATGGCCAGATTGCTTTTCCCTTCTCACTTGTTGCGCAAAGGCTTCGGAGTGATAGACACTCTCAAGTGACAACATGCGTTTGGTCAAATCTTCAGCAATAGCGTCTAATTCATTGGCGTAAGGTTCGCCAATAATGCCGTGGACAATAATATTCGATCGTGTGAGATCAACGGGGATTAAGGGATAACCGGCGCGTTCCAGAAAACGATCATTGGCTTCCTCAATTAATCGATGGGCCAAATACGCTTCATCAAGCATGCCAAGAAGACTGTCCGGATCGTGGCAAATGGTGGACAGGGGATCTATGAAAAATTGTTCAGCCACATGAATGAAGGGACCCACGTGCTCAAAGACGGATGTCTCACGGGCGCATTGAGCGGCAGCATCAATGATATTCGGCACAAGATCGATATAATCGACAATAAATTTGTGGAGTGCATGTGTCGGCTGGTCGCAGGGCAGGGTAATACTGTTGTGTAAAGACAATGGCAGCGACTCGAGCATTGCCAATAGCTCGTGCTGATTATCTTCGCGCCGTTTAGCCTGCGCAATTTTTCGGCGTATCGTCTGCGTTATATTACTCATAGTTATAAGCGTTGTTATGCTGATAACCCAAGTTTAGACAATAGAACGTAAGGCTGATGGCCTTTTTTTAGCTTGATTTGAACCAAGCATTTAATTTTGTATAACGATAACTAATAACACCCAGCGAAAGCCCTCGTGCGGTAATAAAACCTAAATATGCCAGCCACAGGCCATGGTTCCCCAAGGCTTCAAGTGCATTCAATAAACCAACGAATACTAAGGCGCTAGAAAAAAGCATGCTCCACATCATAGCGTGATTGCGACCGGCCCCAATAAAGACGCCGTCTAGCCAAAAACTCCAAACGGCAACGATGGGAAACACAATAACGTAAACAAAATAGGTATTGGCAGCCTCAATGATGGCTTGTTGCGTGGTTAATAGATGGATCAATGAGGATTGGCCAAGCCAAAGCAGGGTAGAAAATATCGCTGCAACCCATAAGGACGCCTTGGCTGTGCCGCGCATGGATACATAAAGATCCTCCTGACGGCGTTTTCCAATGGCTTCACCAACTAATGCTTCAGCGGCATTGGCAAACCCGTCTAATCCGTAAGATACAAGCATCGCTAGCTGCATGAGTAAGGCATTGGCGGCAAGGATAACAGTACCATAGGTGGCACCCTGCTTGGTGAAATAGGCCATGGTCAGGAGTAATGCGATGGTTCGAATAAACAAAAAAGCATTACTTTTTAAAAGAACCAGCAATGCATTGACCCGAAAGGCCTCTCGCCACACGTCCTTGTTAAACCGCATGTTAATATGGCGCATCACAAGCCATAATCCGAACACACAGGAAGCATATTCTGCAATAACGGTGGCCCAGGCAACGCCGTTACTTGTCATGCCAAGGAAAATGACAAAATAAAGATCCAACAAGATATTGGTGCCATTGCAAAGTACCACCGTCATCAAGGCAAGACGCGGTTTCTGAACCCCAACCATCCAACCAATGATGACAAAATTAAGCAGTGCCGCAGGTGCACTTAGCAGCCTGATAGAAAGATATTCGTCAGCCAATAGATTGATAGATTGATCGACATTCATCGACCAGAGCGCAACGTAAAACAGCCATGGGTGGAAGAGTGTGATTAAAAAGGCAATACCTAGGGCGAGTAAGCAAGAACTAAAGAAAATATGTGCTGTGTGATCGGTATATTGAGTGCCAAAAGCATTAGCTGTTGCCCCTGTTGTGCCCATGCGAAGAAAACCAAAACCCCAATAAATGATGGCGATAATGGCGCTCCCAACGGCGACGGCGGCTAAATAATCGGGTGAAGGTAGGTGTCCAAGTACGGCGGTATCTACCAAACCAAGGAGTGGAACGGAAATATTTGACAAGATCATCGGCCAAGCCAATGCCCATATCTTGGATGAAGTGATTGTTGGCATCGCAATATGTTCTAAAAATTCCACTTTACTCTAGCGTAAAAGTGGCTAAATTGTTTGATTGTGCGTGATTTTTTCGCTAGATGCGATAGCTTCTCAAGAAGCTTTTTTGCTATAATCCCGCGGCTTTTTTTAAGGTGTCACTGGTCTATATCAAAAGAAACGATCAGTGACTTATTTTTTTCTACAACGACGGAGACACGGGAGATGTGTTTTAAAGCGAATCTGCTTTGCAAACTCGTGCTGTACCCTGCGGTGATGCTGTTAAGCATTCTCAGCGGAAGTGCGTGGGCTGAAGAAGCTCAACGTTGGCAGGTCAATATGACGCCTGGCGTTACTGAGATCGGCCACAAAATTTTCGACCTGCATATGCTGGTTTTCTGGATTTGCGTAGTGACGGGTATTGGTGTATTTGCCTACCTCATTTACTCAATCGTAGCGTTCCGCAAGTCTAAGGGTGCAGAATCAGCCCACTTCCACGAAAATACCACAGTGGAAATTTTGTGGACTGTGATTCCTTTCTTGATCCTTATTGGTATTGCTGTTCCATCAACCAAAACCTTGTTGGAAATTTACGATACCGATGATGCCGATCTGGATATCTTAATTACTGGATATCAGTGGAAATGGAAGTATGAGTACCTCGACGCTAACGGCGATAACGTTAGCTTCTTCAGTAACTTGACCACATCTCAAGGTGAAATTTACAACGCCGAAGACAAGGGCCAACACTACCTGTTAGAAGTCGACGAGCCTGTTGTAGTGCCAATCAAGAAGAAAATTCGTTTCTTGGTGACAGCTAATGACGTGCTTCACGCTTGGTGGGTGCCCGCCATTGCGGTTAAACGCGACGCTGTTCCTGGCTTCATCAACGAGTCTTGGGCGCGTATTGAAGAACCCGGTATCTACCGCGGTCAGTGTGCTGAATTGTGTGGTCGTAACCACGGCTACATGCCGATCGTTGTTCATGCTGTAGAGCAAGAAGAATATGATGCATGGTTGGCTGAGCGTAAAGCGAAGGCTGCGCAAATCAAAGACTTGATGTCTAAAAACTTCACCCTCGACGAGCAAATGGCGTCAGGAAAAAATATTTACATGGCAGCTTGTGTCGCTTGTCACGGTGTAAATGGTGAAGGCGGTGTGGGTAAAGCTATTGCGGGTTCGCCCATTGCAACTGGCGAAATCACCGGGCTCATCAATATTTTGGTTAACGGAAAGCCTGGCTCAGCGATGCCTGCTTTCGGCAACCAATTCAACGATGTCGATCTGTCATCTGTTATCACTTACGCCCGTAATGCCTTTGGCAACAACATGGGTGATGTGGTCCAGCCGATCGATGTATATAACTTTAAGCAAGGCCAGTAGGAGGATCTCTCATGGGTGAACATCACGGCCCCGCTAAGGGATTAAAGCGTTGGTTATTAACTACCAACCATAAAGACATTGGAGCACTCTATTTGTGGTTCTCTTTTGCTATGTTCTTGTTGGGCGGCTCGTTTGCGATGATTATTCGCGCCGAGTTATTCCAGCCTGGCCTGCAATTGGTAGAACCCGAGTTCTTCAACCAAATGACCACCATGCACGGTTTGGTGATGGTGTTTGGTGCGATCATGCCTGCCTTCGTTGGTCTGGCGAACTACATGATCCCAATGATGATCGGCGCGCCAGATATGGCATTGCCACGTATGAACAACTGGTCATTCTGGTTGTTGCCGCCAACGTTCTTGATTTTGGCAGGTACTTTGTTCATGGAAGGTGGCGGTCCTAACTTCGGTTGGACGTTCTACGCGCCACTCTCGACCACGTACGCGCCTCCAAGCGTTACACTGTTCATTTTCAGTGTGCACGTTATGGGTCTGTCTTCGATTATGGGTGCAATTAACATTATTGCGACCATCGTTAACATGCGTGCGCCAGGCATGACCTACATGAAGATGCCATTGTTCGTTTGGACATGGTTAATTACTGCCTTCTTGTTGGTTGCCGTAATGCCAGTTTTGGCAGGTGCGGTCACAATGATGTTGATGGATATCCACTTCGGCACTAGCTTCTTCTCAGCAGCTGGCGGCGGCGACCCAGTATTGTTCCAGCATATTTTCTGGTTCTTCGGTCACCCCGAGGTCTACATCATCATTCTGCCTGCGTTCGGTGTGATTTCTCACATCATTCCTGCGTTCTCTCGCAAGCCTTTGTTTGGTTACGACTCAATGGTTTATGCGACAGCGTCGATTGCTTTCCTGTCGTTCATCGTGTGGGCTCACCACATGTATACCGTCGGTATGCCAATCGCAGGTGAATTGTTCTTCATGTATGCCACCACGTTGATTGCAGTACCTACAGCGGCAAAAGTGTTCAACTGGATTACCACCATGTTCCGTGGTTCGTTGAGCTTTGAAACCCCCATGCTTTTCGCTATTGGTTTCGTGGTTCTGTTTACCATCGGTGGTTTCACGGGTCTGATGCTGTCAATTGCTCCTGCTGACTTCCAATACCACGACACGTACTTCGTTGTTGCTCACTTCCACTACACCATGGTGGCGGGTGCAATCTTCGCGATGTCAGCGTCTGTGTACTACTGGATTCACAAGTGGACTGGCCGTCGTTACAACGAGACGATGGGTAAAGCGCATTTCTGGATTTCGTTCCTGGGCTTTAACCTGACCTTCTTCCCACAACACTTTGTTGGTTTGGCAGGTATGCCACGTCGTATCCCTGACTACGCCTTACAATTTGCTGACTTCAACATGATGTCATCGATTGGTGCGTTTATTTACGGTGCCTCGCAATTGTTGTTCTTATACAACGTGATTGCCACTATCCGTTCGGGTGAGAAAGACGCGTCGGCGAAAACTTGGGATGGAGCCGAAGGTCTGGAGTGGGAAGTTCCATCACCTGCGCCTTACCACACGTTCTCTGTACCACCACAAGTGAAGTAACTGAGGAAATAACGTTATGAAGACAAATGATAAAAATATTCTCATAACCGCCGGTAAATTGTCCGTGGTTGCTGTTGCGATGTTTGCATTTGTCTTCGTCGTGATGGTGCCACTCTACAATGTATTGTGTGATGTTTTGGGAATTAATGGTCGTACCGATGGTACCCGTTATGAAGCCACCGAGATGGTGATAGACACTGAACGTCAAGTTGAGGTTCAGTTCGTTGCCAACTTTAACGAAGAAATGCCGTGGGAATTTAAGCCTTCGGTTACCATGGTTAAAGTGAATCCTGGGGCAAGTAACGAGACCGTATTTTTAGCCCATAACCCGCTGCCTAGAGATATGGTGGCACAGGCAATTCCTAGCATTTCACCCGCGCGTGCAGCGGAGTATTTCCATAAAGCGGAATGCTTCTGCTTTAATCAGCAGCCGCTGACCGCAGGTGAAAGCGCCGAATTGCCGTTGGTGTATATTGTTGATCGCGATTTGCCGAAAGACATTAAAACCATTACGTTGTCTTATACGTTGTTCGATATTACAGAAAGGGTCCAGCGCACCGACTCATAAGTGCGCGAGTTAATAAGTAGGCACGTGAATACCGTGCCAAAATTGGAGAAATACAATGGCGGATCATAGTACACAAGGTCATGAGACTTACTATGTACCAGAATCTAGCCCAATGGCTGTATTGGCTACAGTTGGTTTGATAGCAACAACCACTGGTGCGGCTTTGGGTATTAATCAGTACTCGTATGGTGCTGGTAGTTTTAATGCTTGGTTCCTTTTTTGGAGTGGCTTGGCATTTTTCTCACTGGTATTGTTCACCTGGTTCAGAACAGCTATCCGTGAAAATATTGCAGGTATGAATAGCCCGCAGCTGAAACGTTCTTACGTCATTGGCATGCAGTGGTTTATTTTCTCAGAAGTCATGTTCTTCTTTGCTTTCTTTGGTGCGTTGTTCTACATACGCACACTTTCAGGGCCATGGTTGGCCTCTGAAGGTCAATACGACATGAACTACCTGCTATGGGGTGACTTCAGCTACAACTGGCCTTTGATGCAAACGCCTCAAGAGGCCGTGGGTGGTGCTACTAAACAGTTAATTGCCAACAATGGTGTATTCGTTGGCCCAGAGCAAAGCATGGCCTTTCCTGGTTGGGAAAATATCTTCAAGTGGCTGCCATTGTGGAATACCTTGGTCCTTTTGACATCAAGTTATACTTGCCACGTAGCGCACCATAAATTGAAGGTAGACAACGATCGCAAAGGCTTCAACCTTTGGTTAGGCATTACGGTGTTATTAGGCATATTCTTCGTTGCTCTTCAAATCCTCGAGTATTATGAAGCTTATGCACACTATGGCTTAACGTTGAAAACTGGCGCATATGGTACAACTTTCTTTATGTTGACTGGTTTCCACGGTTTCCACGTTGTCATGGGTATGATGATGCTGTTGATTCAATGGTTGCGCTCAGTCAAGGGTGGTCATTTCACGCAAGATGATCATTTTGGTTTTGAGGCGTCGAGCTGGTACTGGCACTTTGTTGACGTCGTTTGGGTAGGTTTGTTCCTATTCGTCTACATCTTGTAAGATAAACATCTTGCTGTAAAAGCTGTAACTCGTGAGGGTTACAGCTTTTTTTTTGACCGAAGATGTTTGGCAAAGATCAGGAATTTTAACCTTACTGTTGAGACGGTCGGGCTTCAAAATTGTGCTGATCCCAGGGAGCATTTGAACCTAGTTGGCCAGTATATACCCCGTAAATCAGCAGTATCATGAGAAGCGTTGCAATCACCAGACGGAATGATAAGTGATACCATGTACGGCGTGTGCCGCCTTTGTCTTTCATAAGAAATGTGAAGCTCGTGAACAGGCTGACGACAAGCAGTAAGAACAAAACAATGATTGCAATTTTGAGTGCCATATAAAGGTGTCCAATGGGTAGATTAAGCGTTGCTATTGGCTGGAAGAGTACCGTACTTACGGCGTTGGTGGTACCTCTATG
>DATHYR010000055.1:0-1922 GCA_035458985.1 Pseudomonadales bacterium | reverse complement strand
CGGGGTAGTGCATTGTTTGCTACAAATTGCGTTGCTTGCCATGCGGCTGACGGCAAGGGCAATACGGTCATGGGCGCCCCAAATTTGACCGATAAGGTCTGGCTTTATGGTAGTACCGATGCAGCCGTAACGGAGTCGATTACAAAGGGCCGCAATGGACAAATGCCAGCGCATGATGCCATTTTGACACCGGAAAAAGTGCAGTTAATCTCTGCTTATGTCTGGAGCTTGACGAATATCCGGGTAGATCAGGTAAACAAATAGTGCTGAAGGGTGCACCCAATCAGAGCGTCGTACCGATTCAGTCGGTAGAGGAGTCGCTGTATGAAGTGCGTCGCAAAATTCATCCCCGATCAGTGACAGGCGTTTTTGCTCGGTGGCGTGTTGTTTTTGTTTTTCTAACCCAAATCGGATTCTATGGTTTGCCGTGGCTTAGCTGGAACGAGCGTCAAGCTGTGCTGTTTGATTTAGTTCAGCGCAAGTTTTATATTTTCGGCTTAGTGTTGTGGCCTCAGGATGTGATTTACCTCACGCTCCTGCTCATTTTGTCAGCATTAGGGCTGTTTCTCTTTACGGCTGTTGCAGGCCGACTCTTTTGTGGTTATGCGTGTCCGCAAACGGTATATACCGAGCTATTCATGTGGGTCGAGCGCAAAATTGAAGGCGACCGCTTTGCGCGCATTCGTTTGGATGGGCAAGAGTGGCCTTGGAATTTTTCCAAATGGCGCATCAAAATCACAAAACATAGCTTGTGGCTGATTCTGGCGTTTTGGACTGGTTTTACCTTTGTTGGGTATTTCACGCCGATTCATACATTAGCAGGCGAGATCCTGACGGCAAGCTTGGGGCCATGGCAGGCATTCTGGTTGTTCTTTTATAGCTTTGCAACTTGGGGTAACGCTGGATTCATGCGTGAGCAGGTTTGTAAATACATGTGCCCCTATGCGCGCTTTCAAAGTGTAATGGTAGATAAGGACACGTTTGTTGTAACGTACGATACCTTACGTGGTGAACCACGTGGCAGTCGCAATAAATCAGAGAATCATAGCGTAAAGGGATTGGGTGACTGCGTTGATTGCGGCATTTGTGTGCAAGTCTGTCCGACGGGCATTGATATTCGCGATGGATTGCAATATATGTGTATTGGCTGCGGTGCGTGTATTGATGCTTGCGATCAAGTGATGGGTAAGATGCAATACCCTAAGGGATTAATTCGGTACACAACGGAGCGAGCCATGCTCGAGCGCGCGCCGACCAAAAAAGCCATGCGCCAGGTACTTCGCCCGCGGATTATTTTCTACGCCTCGGTAATTATTGTGTTGACAAGCACTTTCTTGTTTTCCATCGTGACTCGCAACCCCTTGCGCGCTGATGTGATGCGTGATCGAGGCGCCTTGGCTCGCGAGGTAGATGGTGCTCGCATTGAAAATGTCTACCGTATTCAAGTGATGAATTCATCTGAAAATGCAATGCTAGTTCAATTTACGGTGACCGGCTTGCCTGAATTGAAAATTTTGACCTCCCAAGGAAAGCCTTTAAATGATGTAATGATCGGTCCTTCTAGCAATCAACTGATTCCGATTCGCTTGAGTTCGGAATTGGGTAGAGTGGCACCAGGCAATTATCCGATTCATTTTGGCATTGAAGGCGTTGAAATTCATTCGGACGCCGCTAATATTGTTCGAGTTCGAGATGAGAAGTCGACATTTATCGTGCCGCGTTAATTGAAAATATGTAATAGGAGATCAAGATGACAACCAAATCCGAAGTGAAACCCTGGTGGAAGCAATTGTGGCCATGGTTGCTCATTAGTGGACCTGCTCTCGCAGCAGTGGGGTGCGCAATCACCATTTGGCTTGCCCTTACGCGCCACGCTGACCAGCCGATTCTGGATGGGGTTACCAAGCGAGGCCTAAAAATAG
>DATHYR010000054.1:0-1319 GCA_035458985.1 Pseudomonadales bacterium | reverse complement strand
GTGCTAAAGATGGGCGAACAGTGCTATAACCTGCCAAGCCAACGTACACGGGACGGCCAACAATTGCCGTGGTGCAAAGAGGGCGACCAAGTATTCTTCGGCCAATACGCGGGCAGTCGTGTTTTAGAGCATGGTTGTGATGACTTAATTATTATTAATGATGAGGACATTCTGGGGGTGTTAAGTGCCGAAGATTAAACAAGGTCAAACTGTTTATCTGATTGGCATTGATGACGAAAACCTAGCGAAGCCGATGCCCGTATTTATTCAGAACAATGTCACTAGAGATTGGGTACGCGAACACGCAAACAAGACAATGCGAACGCACTACTCCAAACGACGAGCGAAAGCTGAAACAAGATTGCATAATGCAATGGTGACAAGAGCGCGGTAATACGCGCTTTTTTAAAGATGTTTGATGTAATGATATAACATTCTAAACGCACAAAAGAGGTGCTTATGTCTGACTTAGATGCAAACTTTGACAACCAGTTAGCGGCCTTTATGGGTGGCGAAAAGGTCGAAGAAGTTAAAGAACCTGAAACGGTTGCAAGTGTTTCCGAAGAAGAAACAATCCAAGAACCTGTGAAACCTGCCGAACCAACAACAGCCGACAAAGCGAAAGCACTAGGCTGGAATCCTGACAAAGACGAGTTTGAAGCCAAGACAGGTAAAGAGTGGTCAACTGCTGGTCAATACCTGCGCCAACGTGAAATGGCCGATGAGATACACAAGCGCGGCCAAGAGCTTAAACAATTACGGCGTGATATGGATAGACGGCTTAAAAACGTCGAACAGCCGATTGCCAACATTGCCCAAAACGAACACAAACAGCGATTGGATAATGTGTCGCTAAGTCTTAAACAAGCGGCCATTGACCAAGACTTTGACGCGATTGATGCGTTATTGGCCGAGCGTGACAAGCTAATGAAATCTGAGCCTGTTGCCAAACAAGAAGAACCATTGGCCATTGATGACACGAACGATGATGGCGAGACGCAAGAGCAGTTACAAGCGGCTGCACAGAAATGGATTGCTGACAATCCTTGGTATAACAAATTGACTCAAGCAGGACGTGACCAAGCGGCAAGACTGGAGGCCGAGTATCGCGCTAAAGTCGATTGTACTACCGAAGAAGCGTTGGCTTACGTTGCACAGGAAATGGGCAAAGACCCTATCGTTGCAGTGTTGAAGGGCAAGCTGAAATCGCCTGACGTTACCCCACGAACAGCCGAACGGCCAAGAGTCGCAAGTGCAAGCGAAAGCAGTTTAGACCCTGCAAGCCGCAACATTTACAACAAAATGATTAGTCAAGGCTT
>DATHYR010000053.1:0-1605 GCA_035458985.1 Pseudomonadales bacterium | reverse complement strand
GCATCCTGGCACTGTCCTTGACAGTAGCTTGTAATAAGCAACAAGAAACATCACAACCACAAACCAAAGTACAGCAACCTGCGGCGCAGAAAACTGCTACAGCTTCGCTCGTGTGTGCAAAGGAATCCTTACCATTCTTGCCGAATGTCAAAATCACCGCGGTTACCAAGGAATCCGCACCGGCACCGCATTGTAAAGTTGCTGGCGTAATTGATACAGAAACTAACTTTGAATTGCTGCTGCCTGAAACCTGGAACGGCAAGTTCGTGATGGGCGGCGGCGGTGGTTTTGTTGGCTCGGTAATGAATACATCATTGGCGTATGGATCATTGCAATCCGGTTATGCCACGGTCGGCACCGATACCGGCCATCAAGCGCACGCAGTAGATGCCAGTTGGGCCCTGAATAATCCGGAACGGTTGCTCAACTTTGGCCACCAGGCAGTGCATCGTACCGCGGTGACGGCAAAGGCATTGATCAAAGCGTACTATCAAATTGAGATTGCCCGCAGCTACTTTACCGGTTGTTCTCGCGGTGGTGGCCAGGCCATCATGTCCGCGCAACGCTACCCAGAAGATTTCGATGGAGTTGTTGCCGGTGCTTATGCTATCGACTGGACTAACCTTGCGGCGCATCTAACCCAGATAAACCAGGCGATGTATCCGGACCCGAATAATCTACAGGAAGCGTTAGTTGGCCCCAAAGAGCAGGAACTGATCGAGTCATCGTATCTTGCCATGTGTGATGAAAAAGACGGGATTAAAGACGGTATCCTCAATGACCCCCGGCAGTGCGAATTTGATGTGGCCACCTTGTTGTGCAAGGGCAAAAAAAACCGATAGTTGCCTGAGTAAGGAGCAACTGGCGGCCGTCAAGGTTGTCTATGAAGGTGCCAAAGACTCGAAAGGTAATTCGTTATATTACGGTTTTCCCTTTGGTGGTGAAACCGCTTTGGCTGGTTGGTCGCGCTGGTTGACCGGAGGACTTAAATACCAGGCTAGCCTGGATGAGTTCCAGGGTGGCGTGGATGCTGGCGATTTCGAAGCGCCAGTATCCCCCAGTGCTATTTACGCCTTCGCTAACGGGATCATGAAGTACTTCATTTACAATGATCCGGACTGGACATATGTCAATTACAATTTTGATAATTTTAAAGAAGATGCAAAACAGGCGGCTGAAATATTGAATGCGACCAACCCTGATCTGTCGGCATTCCGCAAGCGTGGCGGAAAAATGATCCTCTTCTCTGGCTGGTCTGATAATGCGCAATCGGGACTAGCGATGGTCGGCTATTATGAAAATGTCCTCGCACATGACAAGAGCGCGGCTGACGATGCCCGTTTATTTATGATGCCAGGGGTAGAGCACTGCTTTGGTGGTCCTGGCCCATCATTTGTTAATTACTTAACGGAGCTCGACCAATGGGTTGAAACGGGTAAAGCGCCTGAACACGTTACCGCCTTATGGTTGGATGAGAAAATGCAACCAAATGGCTCAAGGCCAGTGTGTGCCCATCCCAAGATCGCAAAGTATGACGGTAAAGGGGACACACGGGATGTGGCCAGCTTTAGTTGTATGAATCCAAACTAGCCAACGAAATGTAAA
>DATHYR010000052.1:0-3173 GCA_035458985.1 Pseudomonadales bacterium | reverse complement strand
CCCAAGGCATTTAATTTTGCCGAGTTTTCGGCATGGACATAGGCCGAGGTGGCATCGAAGGCAAAATCTACAGGACATTCGTCAAAGCCGGCGACTAAACCATCGACACCCTCGGTGGTGGTGCGTAAGCCCATCTCGCGTGCCCGTTGTATCCCCGGCGAATCCATAATACCCACCATCCACACGGGTTCTATGATATCGCTGCGCATGGCTTTCATAAGCAGATCAGTGCCGATATTGCCAGGACCAATAATGGCCGCTTTATATTTCTTAGTCATAGTTATCTCTTACACAAATTGGCATTCACAGTGACTGTCGGGCAGACCTTCACCGAAGAGCGTTAGCGACATGTGGTCACCTGCGACCACTGGCTCAAGCGGCACCACTGAGCCGGATAAAATCACTTCACCCGCTAACAGTGGGATGTCGAAGGCGCCAAGGGTATTGGCCAGCCAAGCGACCGCCTTGAGGGGGTTGCCTTGTACAGCCGCCCCGAAGCCATGGCTGAGAGGATGACCGTTTTTAAACACTTGGATCTGAAGCTTGGCCAGATCTAGACCAATGGGTGATATTTCTGTATCGCCCAGCACATACACGCCACAGGACGCATTATCAGCAATGGTGTCTTGAATTTTGATGCGCCATTGATCAATACGCGAATCGACAATTTCAAAGCATGGCATGATGCACTCAGTGGCACTGAGCACGTCTTGTTCGGTGATATGTGTGCCAAAGAGGTCACTTTTCAAGCGAAAGGCGATTTCGCCCTCAGCACGGGGTTGGATCAGGTGGCCAGCCACAGGAATCTCAGCCCCGTTGGGAAAGGCCATGGCATCGGTAAGGAAACCGAAGTCAGGTTGAAAGACGCCCAACATGTCTTGCACGGCTGCGGAGGTGACGCCGATTTTTTTACCCACAACGCGCTCGCCATCATGGCTCATGCGTTTGGCCAACATGGCACGCGAGATATGGTAGGCGTCGTCGATCTCAATTATGGGGTATTGCTCGGTCAGTGGCGCTAGGGTGTTACCGCTGCGCATCGCACGATACAAGGCGGCGCCAATCTCTTCCCGTTGGTGATCTGAAAGTGCCATCAGTTGCGCTCCAAAAATGCCAGGCATTCACGATTGAACATCTCGGGGTGCTCTACCATGACCCAATGACCACACTGGCTAACGTTCACTGAGTGCACCTGCTGACAGTGTTTAAATAACTTGTCGGCGCCACTAACGGGACAAAAACGATCCTCTCTGCCCCAGAAGGACAGTACAGGGCAAGCAATCTCTGGCAGGCGATCGGTCAAGTCTGGGATGGCCATGGTCGCGAGAACAGTGGGGTTTTGCGTTTGCAATGTGGCCCAGCGTTGATTGACGAGCTCATCTGTCACGTGACGTGGATCATAAACCAGTTGCTCTAGCAAGTTGGCTAGGACGTCTTTGGTAAACGATGGTGATCCCATAGGGTATTTCACCATGGCTTGAATACCCGGCATATTGAAATACGTTTCACGGCTTTCGATACCACCGGTGGCCATTAAGATAAGGCTTTGTACAGCGGTCGGTCTCGCCAACGACATGCCAATGGCAATGGCGCCACCCAGCGAATTACCCACTAAGTGATACTGCTCAAGTTGTAAGTGGTCGAGCCATTCGTGCAGCGTATTGACGAAATACTCAAGGGTATACTGAACGTCAGTAGGCTTATCGGATTGTCCGTAACCGGGCAGGTCGGGAACCAATACATGGAAACCGGCGGCTATAAAGGCGGCCACATTGAATTGGAAGTTACTCATGCCGCTGGCACCTGGACCGCTGCCGTGAATGAAAACGACACAACCGCGAACCGCTCCCTCGGGAGCGGCTTCGTTGAAGTGTATCGTGAAGCCAGAGGGTAGCTGGCAGTGCTTGTGCTCGGTCATAACCATGTCCTAGACAAAGAAATCGACGTTATCGACACCGAAGCTAGTCGCACCGAGGTTACGTGCAAAAGGCGTAGGGTTATTGGCCACGTGGCAACGGCTCATGTGAATATCTTTCCACGTTTGCTGCAAAGGGTGACCATTGAATACCGAGCGACCGCCCGCGGCATCAAACAGTATGTCGATACCTTGTAAGCACTTCTCGCTCACTAAGGAGGCTTGGTAGCGGTACAACAAACGCTGCTCCATCGAGGGTTTCCAGCCACAGGCTTCCATCTCATCGAAGTTTCTGAACATAACGGCTTCCAGTTCAGCGATGATATTTTTCACTCGGGCAACGCGCTCTTGGATTTCAACGTCACCCGCCAGTTTCGTCATGTCCGTCGTGGCTGATCCTGTGCGTGATTCAATAAACATGCGCAAGGCATTTTTTAATGCGCCAATAGCAGGGGTGTTTACCACACGGATGAAGGTTTGTGCCCAAGGTAAGCCATACAGAGGATTTTCCTGGTTGTTGACACAGTTGAAACCATCGACTTGGTGGTGGGTGCGATAGTAGGGCACAAAAACGGGCTTTTCGATCACGACATCATTAGAGCCCGTGCCCTGTAAGCCCATCACATCCCACGTGTCTTCAATGGTGTAATCACTGCGTGGCACCAAGAAGGTACGGTAGCCGTCGCCAGGGATCACGCCGCCGAGCAAGGCCCATGTGCAATGACCTGAGCCTGAGCTCCAGCCCCAGCGACCACTTAGCATGAAACCGCCTTCGCAGGCTTCGGCGCGCGCGCCCACCGGGTTGTAAGAGCTACTGACCAACGTATTGGGATCTTCGCCATAGACATCTTTTTGGGCTTGTTCATCCATCATGGCAATTTGGAAGGCGTGTACAGCGATAATGCCGCAGGCCCACGCCGTGCTCATGTCGGCTTCCGCAATTCTAATATGGTCGGCAAAGAAATCTTGTGGGCGGCTCTCTAATCCTCCCCATTGCTTGGGCAGCATCATTTTGAAGAAGCCACAATCTTTTAAGGCTTGTACGGCGGCATCGGCAATTTGACGATTCTCGCGGGTTTCGTCGGCATGGCGGGCAATGATGGCTTGCACTTCAGCGGTTACAGTTTGCATAGTCAGTTCCTCACAATGTTATTGTTATGCCACGTCGCGGTACTGTCCCTTAAAGAACAGCAGTGGCTGATGGTGTTCGGCGTCGGTGTTGCAATCGTAATCGAGGACACGGCCGACAATGATTTGG
>DATHYR010000051.1:0-1016 GCA_035458985.1 Pseudomonadales bacterium | reverse complement strand
CGCTGTATGAGCTCACACAGGTGGATATCAAGCATGTGGCAGAGGTAGCGCCGGCAATTCAGCACGCGCTGGAGGCTGCCGATGCGGACCGGGCCAGGGCCATGGGCAAATAAATATATGCTCCATGTTAAGAATCTGGCTGATCAGACATGATCCAAGTCATCAAATTAAGTAAAAAGCGGCTATAAATAGACCAGTTAAAAGACATTTTTACCCCCATTAATCAGTGTATGCTAAATTGCTAATTTATGGGTATTTTGTTGGAATAGTTATTAATGGCGATAAGAAGCTTATTATTGTTGATTACGATTATTGGATTGATTCCGGTCAATTTGCATGCGCTGGGCCCGGACGGCCAGGCCCTGTTTGAATTCAATTGCGTGGTTTGCCATCGAAAGGGTGGCGAAGGCAGTATCGGCTTGCCATTGCAGAAGGCCAAATTTAGCGCGCTTTCGGATGAATACCTCAGAAATACCATTCGCAATGGCCGGCCGGGCAGGGTCATGCCGGCATTTGACCGCCTGAGTGATTCCCAGGTAGATGCAATCGTTGCCTACCTAAGGCATTGGTCTGGAACCACCTCTTTTGTTGAGGCAGGAGTGGCTGCAACAGGTGATGCAGGCAATGGCGGGCGCCTGTTTACCGGGCATTGCGCCAACTGCCATGGTGAGGCAGGAAAGGGTCTTGGGAAGGGTACCGGTCAGAGTTATTCCCGTGAGCGTGAATTCAAGGTGATCCCGCCGGCCGTTGGTAACTCGGGTTTTCTTGCTTCTGTTTCTGATGACATGCTGCGTGAAGTTATCACCAATGGACGCGAGGGCACATTGATGGCGGCCTATGGCAAGCTTGGCCTATCTTCGCAGGATATCGATGACATCATTGTTTATTTGCGTAGCCTGCCAACACTGGCACAGATACAGGAAGAAGAGGCTTATGAGCAGCCAGCCCCGACTATAGTCTGGGATTCTCCTTATGACTTCGACACGACCGTAACCAATCTGAAGCAGGCCTTGACC
>DATHYR010000050.1:0-18091 GCA_035458985.1 Pseudomonadales bacterium | reverse complement strand
GCCTGCCGCTGATGTACTGACACTACTGCGTGAGAATACCGAGCGCCTACTGGCCATGATAGAAAAGCTCTTTGTGGCGTCGCGGATTGAACATGGGGCAATGCATGTCTTGTGCGAGGCGGAGCCTCTTGCTCCGCTACTTGCCAAACCGGTGAGAAAGCTGCAAGCCTTGGCGAAAAGCAAGCAGCTAGACTTCATCTGGCAGCCTGATCAAGCGAAGGGGTTGACGGTGATGGTCGACCGGATCCGATTGGAGCAAGTACTGGTCCAGTTATTGGAAAATGCGATCAAGTTTACTGACGAGGGGAGTATTCATATCAGCGTGGCACCGATCGCTAAACAGGTCGTGATCACAATTAAAGATACCGGTATGGGTATGCATGAAGCCCAATTGAATGAAGTGATGCAAGGGGTAGGTCAAGTGGATCCCAGTCTGACCAAGCGTGTTTCAGGCGGAGGACTGGGCTTGTCAATTAGTCGTTGGTTGATTCAGCAAATGGGGGGCGAGCTCACCGTCACGTCGTCGCCTAATGAAGGAACGCAGGTGTCACTGACACTGGAGAGATATGTGGACTAGTCTGTTAGAGGCGGCTCGATCCGTGTATACCGTGCTTTTTAATGGCGAGAACGAGTACAAAGCGAGATTGCGTGCACATACTCTGTCGTTCATGAGCTTTTCCTTGCTTATTGTTTTGGTCTTGCTGTTGCCCAGCGCCCTTCTCGTTGAGCGTGGGGAAGAGGGAGCGATGGCATTGCGCCTGATGATGTTGTATATGGCGGGCAACGTCGCTTTTTTACTGCTGGATCGTCGACAGCTGCGAGATCCTCGGTGGGCCCTGCTGTGGATTTTGGTGCCGTGCAGTTTGTTACCTGTCGTGTTTTGGTATGACGCAGCGTTGGGCGCGATCGTGCTGCCGATGGGGCTTCTGGTGGCGAGGCTGGTGCTGGGGAGGGCGCTTGCATGGCGCATGGCGATCTTAGTTTGTGCGGCGGTGTTATCGGCAGCGTGGATGCGTGGTCTGCTGCCTGACAATACAAAGATCATGTCACTGATTGCGAACAGCCTACTGGCTATGGCGTTAATGGGCGTTTTGATGACAATACCCGCTAGATCATCTTGGCAGCAGCGTGCGACGAAAATGTTCTATGCCTTTGCCTTGATGCAAACCGCCAAGCTGATCGCGTTGACCGGACTTTTTGCTCTACTTGAGCAACCGCTCTGGACATTGAAAGACGAGCCTTTTTATGTGTTGTTGGCCGGTTTGTGTGGCTGGCTAGCACAGCGTGGCTACCGCCAGTCGGTGTGGTTAATTGGCCTAATGATAGCGTGCAGCTTTAGCTATCACCTGGTGGATGAAATGCATAAGCAAGGTGTTTTTTCGTCATCGGGGTTACTTTTGTTTGTTGTCATAGCGACGCTGGGGTTGCCCGCTGTTCAGGGGCGCTGGTTCGCTCGGCTCATTTCCTTGTGTGTGGCAAGTATTATGATCTGGCAAGCTGAGGCGGAGACGGCCGCCTATTTCATCGTCATGTTGTTCGCTATCCAATCTTCATGGCAGCTTAGCTATATGGCGATGGAACACGGGCAATTAGTCAACGATGCCAAGTATCAAGCGACATCGCTACAACGCGATGAAGCATTAGCGTGGCTATGGGATTTCTCACGTGTTGCTCTTTTAACCCTAGTGTTGCTCGCGGTGGTATTTGTGGCGGTGCGCTATCAACAGCTTACCAACCTGACGATGCTGCCACTCACGGCGAATGAGGGCACTATGCGTTTTAATGCTGTGGCGTGGTTGGGTGAGACAGGATGGCTTTGGCTAAGTATCGGCGTCTTCGTTGCGTTTTATCTCGCGTGGCAGCTGGCTACGATTAGCCTCAATGGTCGGCGATTACAACGTGTGGTGGCTGTTGAGCAATCCTTGCAGGCGCAAGCCAAAAAGGCTCTGCTCGAGGCAGAAACAGCGCGGCAAGCGAAAACAGCGTTTTTGTCAAATATGAGCCATGAAATGCGCACACCGTTGAATGGCTTGTATGGTTTGCTACAAGTCTTCACGATGAAAGAGGTGACAGCACAAGAGGCCGAAAATTACCTTAACGCGATGATGGACTCAGTCAAGCGATTGAGCTTTTTAATAGAGGACTTACTCGATGTCGGCCACCTCTCCAGCGGGGATGTTGTCCTTAATAACGAACGTTTCAGTTTGTCTGACGTGATCAATAATATCGTGACAAGGCAGCAACCTGTCGCGGCCAAGAAGGGGCTTGCTTTGGTGTGGCATGCTCCCTCCGAGGACTATTACTTTGTCGGGGATAGACACCGCGTGGGGCAGATTATGGAGAACCTCATTGGAAACGCCCTCAAATTTACCGATCGTGGGGTCATTAATGTCACGCTTTGTCAGGAACACAAGGCGTGGTGCGTGGCGGTCACTGATACAGGTATTGGCATCGCTAAACACGAGTTGCCGCGAATCTTTAAGCGCTTCGAGCAAGGGGATTCCGGTGTGACAAAGCGCTATCAAGGCGCAGGGCTAGGATTATCGATTAGTCGGCAAATGGCACACATGATGGGCGGTGATATCGAGGTTAACTCGGTGTTGGGTGAGGGAAGTTGTTTTACACTGCGCCTACCGATGCCGGACAATGCTCGCCACCCAACGGCACTGTCCGATGAACAACCGCTTATCACCCAGCCTTTGAAGGCATCGGGTGCAGTGTTGTTTGTGGATGATGATGCGTCTAATCGGCAAATTATGGGCAGTCTGCTGGACTTGCAAGGCTGGCATGTGAGTCTTGCGGATAGTGCAGAAGCGGCCTTGCGGCAATTAGCGTTGCAAGCATTTGATGTGGTGGTGACCGATATCGCCATGCCCGAGATGAGCGGAGAGGATCTTCTACAATCCATGCGCGCTAGAGGGATGACACAGCCCGTCATCGCGATGACAGGTAATGGTCAGCCGCAGGATCTCGTGCGCTATCAAGCCTTGGGCTTTGATGAGGTGTTGATCAAACCGGTGGCCATGGAGATGTTGGAGTCTGCCTTGATAAGGCATCTTCCTTAGTCCTCTTGGTGATACTGGCGGATATGCTCAAAGCTGGCATAGCGGCGAGGGTGTATGCGGCCCTCGGATAGAGCGTCTAGCAACGCGCACTGTGGCTCTTGTTTGTGCTGGCAGTCGCGAAATTTACACAGCCCCAAGAAGGGCCGAAATTCTACAAAACAGCTGGCCAAGGTGTCGTCATCTAAGTGGTCTAAGCCAAATTCGCGAATCCCAGGCGAGTCAATCAAGTCGCCGCCACAAGGGAAATGAAACAGTTGTGCCGTGGTGGTTGTGTGCGTTCCCTTAAGCGTCTTTTCCGAGAGCGCCCCCACTTTTAGGTCCACGTCGGGTAACAAGCGGCTAATCAATGACGATTTACCCACGCCTGATTGACCCACAAACACAGACACTCGGTCCTGTAGAGCATTGACTAGCGCGTCTAGACCCTGGTCGTGCTTGGTCGACGCGCGAAGTACCTTGTAGCCTAGCGGCGGATACACCTCGAGCAATTCATCGATGGCGTGGCGATTGCTGTCGTCGATGAGATCGGTTTTATTGAGCAAGATGATGGGCTCGATATGCGTGTGCTCGGCGGCGATCAAGTAGCGGTCGACCAGGTTGGCGTGTGGCAAAGGGGCCGGTGCAATCACGATGACAATCTGATCAATGTTGGCCGCCACCGGTTTGAGGCGGCCATGGGGGTCGGGTCGGCAAAGCTCGGTATCGCGAGGCTCGACTGCCACCACCACGCCTGTCGGCTCCCCTCGACACCAAATCACTCGATCCCCGGTGACTAGCTGGGGTAAGTTGGCGCGCAGGTGACAGCGGTGCAGTTGGCCATCCGGTGGTGATGGCTCGACATCAATTTGGGTGCCAAAGTGGGCAATAACGACACCGGGTATCTCCTCGCCCAATTCACCGCTTTGCAGGTTATCCTCTGCACGCGTGGCGCGTTTCTGGGCGCGGGCGAGGCGCTCTTGTTGAATCTTTTCGATCCGCCATGCTTGGCGGCGATTGAGTTTACGTTTGCTCATGGGTCGTCATGTCGTTGCGTTGGCCACAGTGTACACCGTGTTGGCGCTTGACGTTATCCCTTCAGACAATTAGGTTTGCACCTCTCGCCAAATAGGCTCTATATTGAAGGAGTAAATTCTGCATGGACAAGGCACATGGATAACCCAGAGCAACGACTTATTTGGATCGATATGGAAATGACCGGGCTCGACCCTGAGACCGATGTGGTGATAGAAATTGCCACCATTGTGACTGACGCGCAGCTCAATATTATTGCAGAGGGGCCCGTGATTGCGGTTAAGCAGAGTGCCGAGACCATGGCCAATATGAATGAATGGTGTGTCAATCAACACGGCAGTTCGGGACTCACCCAGCGTGTGTTGGAGAGTGCTATTGATTGTGCCGAAGCGGAGCGTCAAACCCTCGCCTTTTTGAGGCAGCATGTGCCCGCGGGCGTATCGCCCATTTGTGGCAATAGTGTTGGCCAGGACCGTCGCTTTTTGGTCCGCTACATGCCAGCACTTGAGGCGTATTTCCACTACCGCACCATTGATGTGAGTACCTTGAAAGAGTTGGTGCGTCGTTGGGCACCTGATCTGATGAAAGGATTAAAAAAGCAAGGCAGCCATCTGGCCTTGGATGACATTCGCGATTCTATCGCGGAGTTACAATACTATCGGGAGCACTTCATCAAGGTGTGATGCCGTGCTGGGCTAAGGCCCAGTGCACATGTTCTAGCACTAAGGTGTCGTTGGTTGTTAGTCGCGCTTGCAGCGCGGCTATGACCTCGGGATGGGTGGGGGCATTCCCAAGCCCAACCGCCAAGTTGCGTAGCCAGCGGCGATAGCCAATGCGGCGAATGGCACTGCCTTCGGTGTGCTGCAAATACTCTTCTTCGCTCCACAAAAACAACTCACTCAATTGACGATTGTCGAGCCCGTGTCTGGGTTTGAAATCGTCTTCTCGATTGTGGCCGGCAAACTTATTCCAAGGACAGGCGAGTTGGCAGTCGTCGCAGCCAAACACGCGGTTCCCCATAGGCTTTCGAAATGGCTCTGGAATGGCGCCCTTAAGCTCAATGGTCAAATAGGAGATGCAGCGTCGGCCGTCGACTTGAAACGGCGCCACAATGGCCTGCGTTGGGCAAGCGGGAAGGCAGGCACTACAGCTGCCGCAGTGCATCGTCTGTTGCGGTGGGTCTACCGGCAAGGCGAGGTTGGTAAAAAGCTCGCCTAAGAAAAACCATGACCCGGCTTTATCGTTAATTAGCATGCTATTTTTGCCAATCCAGCCTAGGCCCGCGCGCTGTGCTAGCGCTCGCTCCAGGACGGGGGCGCTGTCGACAAAGGCGCGGCCCGCGGCAGAGGGTATTGCAGCCTGAATACGTTTGACGAGTTGAGCAATCCGTTTACGCACCAGTTTGTGGTAATCCCTGCCAAGGGCATAGCGGGAAATATAGGCTTTGCTTTGATCGTTCAGAATGGTGATGGGGTCGGCACCATGGCGGTCGAGATAGTCCATGCGAAGGCTGATGCAGCGCACTGTGCCCGGTTCCAGCAAGGCGGGATTAGCGCGTTTCTCGGCGTGTTCAGCCATAAAATGCATCTCGCCGTGGTACTGTTTGTCGAGCCATGCGCGCAGGTGTTGGGCGTCACGCTCAATCACCGCATCGCTAATGGCGACGGCCTGAAAGCCTAATTCTTTCGCCCACTGGCGAATCGAATCCGCCAGCGCGGCGAGCGTATCGGCGTCGTGTATCGGATTGTCTTGGCGCAACTGGTCTGTCATGGCAAACTCATGGTGAATAACGGCGCCAGTCTACCTTATGCCAAGGTCGGGCAACAGTGGTGGCGACAAGGAGTGGCATGAGACAAGCGATTTACAAGGCGGCACAGAGTCGGCAGTTGGATATAGCGGCACGCGAGGAGCTTGCCATCAGTGGCTATGCGTTAATGTGTCGTGCAGGGCAAGCCGCGTTTGATTTTCTTGGCCAGCGCTGGCCGAATGCCAAGCGGCTCCTGATTGTCTGCGGGGCAGGTAATAACGGCGGTGATGGCTGGGTGTTAGCCCGGCTGGCACATTGCGCAGGAATAACTGTGACGGTGGTGAGTGCGGTTGATCCCTCTCGTCTCCATGGTGAGGCGGCAGAGGCCTTTGCGGCGGCAGCGCAGGCGAAGGTCCCATGGGTGGATAATACCGCCCGGGTAGAGGACAAGGCCGATGTGGTGGTGGACGCATTATTAGGTACCGGAGCTAAGGGGGCGCCCCGTCCGGACGTGGCGGCGCTAATAGCGCGTATCAACCAATCCGGTAGTCATGTTTTGGCGCTCGATATTCCCTCGGGAGTAGCGGCTGATGCCAATGAGGCGCCGCAATTGGCGGTCAGGGCAACGGCGACCATGGCCTTCATACATTGGAAGCCAGCGCATTGGACGGGGCCCGGGCGAGCGCTCTGTGGCGAGCGCGTTCTAGCGTCATTGGGTGTGGGCGAGGCAAGCTATGATCGCTGCGAGGCCTGTGCCCAATTGCTCACGGTACAACGCTTGCCGGCAATGCCCGCGAGATCAGTGCTAGCGCACAAAGGGAACTTTGGCCACGTGGTTGCCATTGGCGGTGATCATGGCGCCGGTGGTGCCATCATGCTGGCCGCTCGAGCCGCGCAGCGCAGTGGCGCCGGTCTGGTCAGTGTTGCCACCCGCCCAGCCCATGTGCCAGCCATGTTGGCGACTGCTCCCGAGGTGATGGCGCACGGTATCGATGTCCCTGCGCACGTGCTGCCATTGCTTAGCCATAAACATACATTATTGATCGGTCCTGGCTTGGGACAAGGCGCGTGGGGTCAAGCGATGTTGCAGCGTGTATTGCAGGCACAGCGCACGACGGTGATGGATGCGGATGCGCTCAACCTTGTGGCGCGCTGGGGCGTAGAAAGGTTGCGAGTTTTGCCCGGATGTGTGATCTCACCCCACCCAGGCGAGGCGGCGAGATTACTCGGTTGTTCGGTGGTTGAGATTGAGTCGGATCGACTGGGTGCGGCGCGCCGCTTACACGAGTTGTCTGGGGCGGTGGTGGTGCTCAAAGGTGCCGGCACTATCGTTGATGATGGTGTTGAGGTGATGGTGTGTGGGCATGGTAATCCTGGCATGGCGACGGGTGGCATGGGGGATGTGTTGTCTGGAATAATCGCAGCCTTGTTAGCGCAGGGCATGCCTTTGGCTGAATCAGCCCGCTTGGCGGTGGCTGTCCACAGTGCGGCGGCTGATCGTTTGGTAGAAAAGTACGGTGAGCGCGGATTGGCGGCCTCAGACGTTATACCTGTGGTGAGGGAGTTATTGAATGAATGATTGGCGTGTCGCTGGGGAAGAGGCCATGGTGGCTTTGGGTGAGCGATTGGGCTCGGCATTGCACGGCGGTGCCGTGGTGTATTTACACGGCGATTTAGGCGCGGGAAAAACCACGTTAAGCCGGGGGGTTTTACGTGCTTTTGGCCACCAAGGGGCGGTGAAAAGTCCGACCTATACCCTGGTGGAGCCCTACACATTTGACGATATCACGGTCTATCACTTTGACCTGTATCGTTTGGGGGATCCGGAGGAGTTAGATTACATGGGAATCCGCGATTACTTTAATGGCCCCACGGTCAGTTTGATCGAGTGGTCATCACGCGGCGAGGGGTTCTTACCGCAAGCCGACATCGACGTGAGTATTGACCATGTTGACGCTGATCATCGTCAGGTAGCCTTGCGCGCCAATACCGAACGCGGTAGGGTCATTTGCCAACAAATGGGATAGAATAGCGCCACTATGATTCGACGCGTCGCCATGAAAACAATAATTACTGCGCTGCTAAGTTTAAGCTTTGCGTTATCGGCATGGGCCAATGACGTATCTTCGGTGCGATTGTGGCGTTCCCCCGACAATACGCGCCTGGTATTCGACCTGGATCAGCCAGTGGAATATAAAATCATTCCGCTCGCTTCCCCAGACCGCCTCGTCATTGATTTCAATGACGCGCGCTTGAAAGCGTCCTTTGCGTCCTTGGATCTCAGCAATACCCCTATTGCGAAAATTCGCCATGCCACCCGCAACAAGGGAGACCTGCGCGTTGTGTTGGACCTCAAAAACAGCGTCCAGCCGCGCAGTTTTCTGCTCAAGCCCAGCGATGATGCCGGTCATCGGTTGGTGGTGGATCTGAATGACGTCGTTAAAGATAAGCCCGCAGCGGTGGTGGCCAGTGAACCTAAGGCTGACGCCAAACGCGACATTGTGGTGGCCATTGATGCCGGTCACGGCGGCGAAGATCCCGGTGCTCTGGGCCCGAGTAAAGTACGTGAAAAACACGTGGTTTTGGCGATCGCAAAGCAGTTGGCGGAAGAGATTAATCGTCAGCCTGGATATCGGGCGGTGTTAGTGCGCACCGGGGATTACTACCTTAAACACAAGCGTCGTTGGGAGATTGCCCGCGAAAACCGCGCAGACTTGTTTTTGTCGATTCACGCCGATGCCTTCACTGACCCACGTGCGCGAGGCAGTTCGGTATACGCTTTGTCGCGCAAGGGAACCACCAGTGCCATGGCCCGTTTCTTGGCCGACTCTGAGAACGTTGATTTGGCAGGTGAAGTCAGCCTTGGCGATCACGAAGAGATGGTGCAGAAGACCCTCACGGATTTAGTGATGACCAGCAGTTTGGTGAGCAGTATCGATGTGGGTGAACGCATTATTGGTCAAATGGGCAACATGACTGATTTGCACAGCAAGCGCGTTGAGCTGGCAAACTTCCGTGTCTTGAAGGCACCTGACATTCCATCGATTCTCATTGAGACAGGGTTCATATCTAATCCCAAAGAAGAAACGAAATTGAGCGATACCAAGCACCAGCAAAAATTGGCGAAGGCCATTACTCGCGGTGTGGTAGATTATTTTGCTGAAAGCCCGCCTATGGGCACACTGATCGCATGGCAGAAAGATAATCAAAACGGCCATGAGCACGTCATTCGTCGCGGGGAAACACTGTCTAAAATTGCGGCCCTCTACAACACCAGTGTCGCGCAATTAAAAAGTGAAAATGCCCTAAAGAACAACACGATTCATGTTGGTCAAACCCTCAGGATACCCCGTAGCTAATGTCTAAGATTCGCCTGCTCAGCCCGCGGCTGGCCAACCAGATTGCCGCCGGCGAGGTAGTGGAGCGCCCCGCCTCGGTGCTTAAAGAACTCCTTGAAAATGCACTGGACGCGGGTGCCACTAAGGTGGAGATCGATGTTGAAGAAGGGGGCGTGCAACAGATAAAGGTGCGCGATGACGGTATTGGGATGGGGCAAGATGATCTGCCACTCGCGTTGAGTCGCCATGCCACCAGTAAGATTTATACCCTTGATGACCTCGAAGGCGTGGCCACGCTGGGGTTTCGCGGAGAGGCTTTAGCGAGTATTAGCGCCGTCTCGAGGTTGACGCTCACTTCCAATGACAGCGATACATCGATGCAGGGGTGGAGTGCCTTTTCTGAGGGGCGCGACATGGAAGTGCAATTGCAACCCGCCGCGCACCCGCGTGGCACCACGGTTGACGTGCGCGACCTGTTCTTCAATACGCCCGCGCGGCGCAAGTTTTTGCGCACCGAAAAGACCGAGTTTAGTCATTTAGAAGAGGTGGTGAAACGACAAGCGTTGAGTCGTTTTGATGTCAGTTTTTATTTGCGCCACAACCAGCGCGGAATTCACGCCCTTCGCGCCTGTAAGAGTCAAGTTGAGCAGGAGCGTCGAATTGCCTCGGTGTGTGGTCCGGCGTTTATGGAAAATGCGCTGTTCGTAGAGCACGAAGTCAATGGCATCACCTTGTGGGGGTGGATTGCGTTACCCACCTTTTCGCGCAGCCAAGCGGACCTGCAGCATTTTTTTGTTAATGGCCGGGTGGTGCGTGACAAGCTTGTCTCACACGCGATCCGCCAAGCCTATGCCGACGTGTTGTTCCATGGTCGCCATCCTGCTTATGTTCTCTATTTGGAGCTCGACCCCAATATCGTCGATGTGAATGTGCACCCGACCAAGCACGAGGTGCGTTTCCGCGATGGCCGCACGGTGCATAATTTCTTGTTTAGTAGTTTGCACCGCGTGTTGGCTGATGTGCGTCCGGGTAACCATCCCGCCCCCAGCCAGTTTATGCAGGCCATGCCAGCGCCGGCCCCAGTGGATCCGCTGGCGCGTGGTGAGTTTCAAGGGCAGGCGAGTATGGGGTTGCAGTCTCATTCGTCCTCGTTGGCGAGCCCGCCAATGCAGGGAGGATATGCACCACGTCCCGCCCCGGCGAGTTCGGATATTCGCGATCACATGCAGGCGAGTCAGCAGTTCTATCAAACGCCTGTGTCGCTTGAGCAACAAGCAAGTGACGATGTCCCGCCGTTGGGATTTGCCATCGCTCAGCTGAAAGGGGTGTATATTTTGGCTGAAAATGCGCAGGGCTTAATCGTCGTGGATATGCACGCCGCCCATGAGCGGATTACCTATGAGCGACTCAAGGCCGCGGTGGATGGCGAGGGTATACGCACGCAGCCGTTGTTGGTGCCCCAGTCGCTTGCCTTGAGTGCAAAAGAAGTCGACTGTGCAGAGCAGTTTTCCGATGAGTTTGCCAAGCTGGGTTTCAGTATTGAGGCAGCGGGTGAAGAAAGCGTGGTGATTCGCCATATTCCCGTAACGTTGGCGCAGGCTGATGTGCCACAGCTGGTCCGGGATGTGTTGGCCGATTTTCTTACCTATGGCACGTCAGATAGGGTTCAGCAACAGCGCAATGAGATTCTCGCCACGATGGCATGCCACGGGTCAGTGCGGGCCAATCGCCGGCTGAGTATACCCGAGATGAACGCCTTGTTGCGTGACATGGAAGCCACCGAGCGCAGCGGGCAATGTAACCATGGACGGCCCACATGGACGGCCATGAGTATGGCAGAGCTAGATAAACTCTTTTTGCGGGGGCAGTAGTGGCTAAGCCCGTTGTTATTTTTTTGATGGGTGCCACCGCGTCGGGTAAGACCGCACTAGCTATGCAACTGCATGACGCGCTAGGCTGCGACTTGATTAATGTCGACTCTGCGCAAATTTATCGTCAGCTCAATATTGGCGCCGCCAAGCCTGACACGTTGACCCTGCAGCAATACCCCCATGCTCTTATCGATATCCGCGATCCGTCGCAGGTGTATTCGGTGGCGGAGTTTCGCGACGATGCCTTGGCTGCCATTGAGCACAGTACCGCAGCGGGACGCATTCCAGTATTGGTAGGCGGTAGCATGATGTACTTTAAGGCCCTTATCGACGACTTGGCAGAGATGCCTGAGGCTGACCCTGCCATGCGACAAGAGATTAAGGCATGGGCTGAACGCGAGGGATGGCCGGCGGTTCATGCGCATTTGGCTGAGATCGATCCCGAGATGGCGGCAAGTATTCATCCCCATCATTCGCACCGCATTAGTCGTGCACTGGAAGTGTATCGCTGTAGCGGTAAAACCATGACCCAGTTGCGGCGCGAGCAGGCGGCGAGCACGACGCCCGGATTATTGGATCGCTACCACGTCGTGGCCTTTGCCTTAGTGCTTGAGAACCGGGCTGAATTACACGCGCGTATTGAGGCCCGCTTTGATCAAATGTTAGCTGAGGGCTTGGTGGAAGAGGTGGCGTCACTCAGAGCCCGTGGTGACCTGGATTTGACGCTCCCGTCAATGCGTTCGGTGGGGTATCGTCAGGTCTGGCAGTATCTCGACGGTGAGTGTGATTATGCCACGATGCGTGAGCGGGGCGTGGCCGCGACTCGGCAATTAGCTAAGCGACAATTGACGTGGTTGCGCAATTGGCCCTACCCCCTGAAATATCTTGATGCCAGCGAGACTCCAGACCAATTGTTGCAGCGTATAACGAGCGAAGTGACTAAATTTTAGCGTCATTGATCTTGAATTGTGAAAGTTTAGCCACATTTATGGAACAATACGTGTCGGGTATGGATTTTTAGGTATACAATGACCCAGACAAAAAATTCAATAAACTCAAAGGAGTATTACAATGTCAAAAGGGCAAACCTTACAAGACCCTTACCTGAATGTCCTGCGCAAGGAGCGCGTGCCTGTTTCGATTTACTTGGTTAACGGTATTAAGCTGCAGGGCCAAATTGAGTCGTTTGACCAATTCGTCGTGTTGTTGAAAAACACCGTGAGCCAAATGGTGTACAAGCATGCCATTTCTACCGTTGTGCCTTCTCGCAACGTGCGCGTGCCGGTACAAATGCCTGAGAACGGTGACGAAGAGTAATTAATGTGGCGCCGCACAGGCGGCGCCTTGCCGTTCCTATCCACCTTTTAAGAGGCGCTCTCGTTGGTGTCGGTGTCTTTATATGTTCTTTGATCGCCCCGAATCGGGTGAATTAGCCATCCTTGTCCATATCGATTTTGATTTTGAAGCCCAGCGCGATGATCCGCGTGAGTTTGAAGAGTTGGCGTTGTCGGCCGGTGCCGATCCCATTGATCTCATATCGGGTCAACGTCATAAACCTGATCCCAAGTATTTTGTGGGTACGGGGAAAATGGAAGAGATCCGCGCGGCAGTCGAAGCGCATGGTGCGGAATTAGTCTTGTTCAATCATAGCCTGTCACCTTCGCAAGAGCGCAATTTAGAAAAAGTGTTTCAATGCCGAGTGCTCGATCGTACAGGGTTAATTCTCGATATTTTTGCCCAGCGTGCACGAACGCATGAAGGTAAATTACAAGTTGAGTTGGCGCAGTTAGAGCACATGTCGACCCGCTTGGTGCGTGGTTGGACCCACCTTGAGCGTCAAAAGGGGGGTATTGGTTTGCGCGGTCCTGGTGAGACGCAGCTTGAAACCGATCGTCGCTTACTGCGTGAGCGAATCAAGTCGATTACTAAGCGACTTGATAAGGTTCACAAGGTCAGGCAGTTGGGGCGTCGCGCCCGCAAGCGTGCGGAAACGCCGGTGGTATCGATCGTGGGGTATACCAATGCTGGCAAGTCGACACTGTTTAACCGCATCACTCAAAGTGATGTTTACGAGGCAGATCAGTTGTTTGCTACTCTGGATCCGACGATGCGTAGGATCAGCTTGCCGTCCGCTGGCACCGCCATTCTTGCCGATACGGTCGGTTTTATTCGCCATTTGCCCCATAAGCTGGTGGAATCGTTTCGCGCGACCTTAGAAGAGGCGGCGGAAGCGGACTTGTTGTTGCATGTCATCGACAGCGCAGCGGAAGAGCGGATGGATAACATCGCTGAGGTAAATAAAGTGTTGGCGGAAATTGACGCCGGAGACATTCCTACACTTGAGGTCTACAATAAAATCGATCTAATGCCTGATCAGTTGCCCCGCATTGAATTGGGGGCTGATGGTCGCCCAGTGCGTGTGTGGGTGTCGGCTCGAGAAGGTTTGGGTCTAGATAAGTTGATCGAAGCGATCAGTTTATGCCTTGGTGAGCGTAAATTAGAAGGCGATATCGTGTTAACGCCTGCTCAAGGTGCCTTGCGGGCCCGTCTTTACCGCCACGAGGCCGTGTTGGACGAGCGTTATGACGAGCAAGGCAACTGTGTGTTACGGCTGCGTATTTCAGCAGAGGATTTAAAACGTTTAGCGTCGGGCGATTACCCCCTTGAGCAGTTGGCGTGGTGGTCTGACCCGGCATTAGAGTCGTAAAAAGAAGGTCGATTCTGCTAGACTCACAATTTTGTAATATTGACAGCAATGTAAGGAATGCATAATGGCTTGGAATGAACCGGGTAAGAACGGTAACCAACGCGATCCCTGGGGGGGTGGCGGTGGTGGTGGCGATCAAGGGCCACCAGACCTCGACGAAGTGATTCGATCGCTTAACAAAAAGCTGAATGGTTTGTTTGGCAAGGGCAACGGCGGTGGCTCGAGCAACGGTGGCGACACCGGTAGTTCAAGCGGCGTGTTGGGGCTTTTGTTTGGCGCCATTTTTGTGATTTGGTTTGGCTTGGGTATTTATCAGGTTAATCAACAAGAACTGGCGGTGGTGTTGCGATTTGGTAAGTATTACGACACGGTTGAGCCGGGTCTGCAATGGAATCCCCCGTTGATTGATGAGGTAACAAAAATCAACGTGACACGCGTGCGTTCGTCGACTCACAGTGGTTTGATGCTGACCGAAGACGAGAACATGATCAGTGTTGAGTTGTCTGTGCAGTATACCGTGTCAAATCCGAAAGACTTCTTGTTGGCTGTGCGTGATCCAGAGTTAAGTTTGCACCACGCGACAGAGTCTGCTTTGCGCCACGTGGTGGGTAGCTCGGTGATGCACGATGTTTTGACGGATGGTCGTGAAAATATCGCCATCGAGATTCAGGCGCGCCTGCAAAATTACTTAAACAGTTACGCCACGGGTATCCAGGTGGCCAAGGTCAACGTTGAAGAGACCCGTCCGCCACGAGAGGTGCAAGCGGCCTTTGATGATGTGATTAAGGCGCGAGAAGACGAGCAGCGCGTGAAAAACGAGGCAGAAGCTTACGCTAACGGTATCGTGCCAGAAGCGCGTGGTATGGCGCAGCGTTTAATCGAAGAAGCCAATGCTTACAAGCAAAGTGTGATTGCTCAAGCCCAGGGTCAAGCCGCTCGCTTTGAAGCACTGTTGGCCGAGTACAAGCGTGCACCTGAAGTGACACGTGAGCGTCTGTACATTGAAGCGGTTGAGGCAGTGATGACCAATAGCTCCAAGGTGATGGTCGATGTCGAAGGCGGTAACAATATGATGTACATCCCGCTCGATCGTATTATGGGTTCATCCGCGCCGAGCAATAACGCCAGTGGAGACTTTAACAGCTACCAGTCGAGTACCAACAACAACTCGACGTTGCCAAACAGTCTTCGTGACAACAACAACGATAGTCGTCGCAGGGAGAGCCGCTAATGTCTAATAGAAATCTAGCCATTATCCTCGCCTTGTTTGGCGTGGTATTTATCGCCTTCAACACCCTGTTTGTGGTGAAAGAAACCGAGCGTGCCGTGATGTTGAAATTCGGTCGTGTCGTTGAAGCCGATTTAGCCCCTGGTTTGCACCTAAAGGTGCCCTTCGTGAACACCGTTGCAAAATTTGATGCGCGATTGTTGACGTTGGATGCTCAGCCTCAACGTTTCTTAACGGTTGAGAAAAAGGCCGTGATCGTAGATTCGTATGCTAAGTGGCGCATTTCTGATGTGTCAAAGTATTACACCGCCACCAATGGCGAAGAGCTTCGCGCTCACAGTCTATTGGCGCAGCGTATTAATACCGGTCTACGTAACGAGTTCGGTGAGCGCACAATGCACGAAGTTATTTCGGGTGAGCGTGATCAGCTTATGGTCGATTTGGTGCAGTCTTTAGATGTCCTCACCGAGTCTGAGTTTGGTATCGAGCTGGTAGATGTCCGTGTTAAGCGTATCGACTTGCCTGAGCAAGTGAGTCAGTCGGTGTTTAACCGTATGACATCAGAGCGTGAGCGAGAAGCACGCGAGCATCGCTCAAAAGGTAAAGAGCTTGCTGAAGGTATTCGTGCGGCCGCTGATCGTGACAAAGTGGTCATTGAGTCAGATGCCTACCGCGATGCGGAGTTGATTCGAGGCGAAGGTGATGCAGAGTCGGCGGCGATTTATGCGAGCGCTTACAAGCAAGATCCTGAGTTTTATTCTTTCATGCGCAGTTTGCAGGCGTATCGAGAAAGCTTTGCCAATAAAGGTGACATCATGTTGGTGGAGCCCGACAGTGAGTTCTTCCGTTATTTGAAAAACTCTAAAGGCAAATAGTTATAGCAATTGCGTTTACCTCTGTGGGTAGGCGCTAATTTTGTGCTATCATCCGCGACCGGGTTGGCAACAGCCCGGTTTTTTTGTGTCTTTTTTTAGGTAATTGCCTTGCAAGAATTGTGGACAGCGTTGGCCTTAGTGTTGGTGTTTGAGGGCTTGATGCCAAGTATCGCCCCCGCTACATGGCGCCAAACGATCCTTTCTTTGCTGTCTTTGAGCGACAGGCAATTACGTATCGGTGGACTTATCTGCATGGTGTTGGGTGCGTTCATCTTAAGTATGGCCCGTTCATAGTTCGTCGGAGTGACTGATGACCGTAGCAAATCGCTGGCGCCTCCCAGAAGGGATTGACGAAGTGCTTCCTGCTCAAGCGCAGCAGGTAGAGCATGCACGTCGCGCCTTGCTCGACTACTTTTCACGTTGGGGCTACGAGTTAGTTATTCCGCCCTTGATGGAGTACACCGATTCATTGCTACTCGATCTTGGTGCAGATGTCGATTTATATGCCTTCAAATTGACGGATCAGTTGTCAGGAAAGACGCTAGCTATTCGGCCGGATATTACCCCGCAAGTGGCCCGCATAGATGCCCATAGTCTCAAGCGCGAGGGTGCGGTGCGCCTTTGCTATGCAGGCAGTGTATTGCACACGCGCGCAAAGTCCTTGCTCGCTTCACGTTCCCCCATTCAGATTGGTGCTGAGCTGTTCGGTTGTGAGGGGCTTCAAGGGGATATTGAAGTCATTAGCCTGATGCTAGGTATGCTCGATGCCGCCGGTATTCAGGGTTGTCATTTAGATTTGGGGCATGTAGGTATTTATCGCGCTATTGTGGCTGTCTCTGGGATGACGACAGCTCAGCAAGCGGAATTATTTGATGCCTTGCAGCGTAAAGCGAGTGCAGAAATTAGCGCCTTGTTGGCGTCTGCCGATGTGGCGGCTGAGGTGGCGGATCAATTGCGAGCGTTGGTCTCGCTAAATGGTGATCGCTCTGTCTTGGCCGAAGCGCGTGCGGTGTTGGCTTCTGTGCCCGCGGCATTGGCTGCGCTCGACGAGCTAGATGCTGTTGCTGACGTCCTGTTGCAGCGTTATCCAGCCCTCGTTATGCACTTTGATTTAAGCGAATTGCGCGGCTATGAGTACCATACCGGCTTGGTGTTTGCCGCGCTAGCGCCAGGGTATGGTAAGGCGTTGACTAACGGCGGTCGTTACAATGACATTGGTGCGGCATTTGGTCGTTCGCGTGCCGCAACGGGCTTTAGTGCGGATTTGCGTGCGCTGGTGCAATTTGCCACCAATGAAGCGGCGCCTCTTGGGGGGGTGTTTGTTCCCTTTGATGATGTCGATGCGGCTTGGGCGGAAATTCAAGCTCTGCGTGCGGCAGGCGAGCGTGTGGTATGTGGCTTACAGACAGGGCAGGATGTAGATGCAAGTTGTGATAAGGTGTTGCGTCTTATTAATAACGTCTGGTGTGTTGAGAGTTTGTAAGTCTGCGGTTCGCTGAGGACAATTTTTTTTTACGTGAGAAATAGCAAATGACGAAAAGTGTGGTGGTGCTGGGTACCCAGTGGGGCGACGAAGGCAAGGGTAAGATTGTTGACCTGTTGACCGATCAGGCGGCAGTAGTGGCACGATTCCAAGGGGGCCATAATGCTGGGCACACGCTCGTGGTCAACGGTGAGAAGACTGTTTTGCACTTGATTCCATCGGGTATTTTGCGCGATGGCGTAACGTGTTTGATCGGCAATGGGGTGGTGTTGGCACCGGATGCGTTATTAAAAGAAATACGCGGCTTGGAGGAAAAAAATGTTCCTGTTCGCCAGCGTTTGCGCTTAAGCCCGGCGTGTCCACTGATTCTGCCTTACCACGTCGCGCTTGATCAGGCGCGCGAAGCGGCGCGTGGCAAGGATAAAATTGGTACTACGGGGCGCGGTATTGGTCCGGCCTATGAAGACAAAGTGGCGCGTCGTGGTCTGCGCTTGGGTGATATGTTTTACCCAGAGCGTTTTGCGGCCAAGCTAAAGGACGTCATGGAGTACCACAATTTTGCTTTGACCCATTACTACAAAGTCGACCCCGTTGATTATGAGACGGTTTTGGCCGAGTCGATGGCGATGGCCGAGCAGCTCAAGCCAATGGTGGCTAACGTGACAGAATTGCTGCATCAGTATCGTGAGCGCGGACAAAATATCCTATTTGAGGGTGCTCAAGGTTCGTTGCTTGATATTGATCATGGCACCTATCCCTATGTTAC
>DATHYR010000049.1:0-1724 GCA_035458985.1 Pseudomonadales bacterium | reverse complement strand
CTAAGTTTGAAGCAATTGCACGACTTCACGAATGTTTAGAATGTTATGAAATCAGAATGGGGTGGAAATAAATGGGCGCTATGAAATCATTAGTAATTGATATTGCAGATACTATGTATCAAATCAGCCGTGATCTTAATGAAGCAAGTGAATCAGGCGATTTTGATGAAATGAAACAATCACTGCGCAGAGCAATTGTTAACTCTGCATTGACCATTGCACACATTGAAGAATTGGAGCGTTAAGATGATTACAAAGCGTGGCAAGCAAGTACGAGCAATTGCAATCTTGATTGGCGTGATTCTCATTTGGCAAGTTGCCAGCAACCTTTGGTGGGTCGGCATTGATGCACCTAATGCTGAGTTTCTTGGCTGGTGTTGGGGTTCAATGAGTGAGTGCGTGGTTCTATGACACCATTGCGATCAATCAGGGTTGATGCTGACCTTTGGCAATTAGCATTAGAAAAAGCACGAAATGAAGGCACAACCGCAACTGCAATTATCATTAAAGCGTTGCAGGATTATCTGAAAGATTAAATTTGGAAACGAAAAACCCCCCGCAGGAACGGCTGCAGGGGGTTTTTCTATGGGGGCGTATTTAGCGCCTGAAGTCTTAATCTACATATGATGCAAGTTCAGCACAAATCGCCGAATACGCGGCTAAATCTATAGCGCTATCAAGATGCGTTGGCATTGCAGATAGTCGAGCAAGTTTCATTGCTGCCATACATAAAGCTGCAACTTCGGGCGGAACCGCATCACCTGGTGTTGCTGATTCAACATATCGTTCTAAAACAATTCCTAACAAAACGCCAATGCGCTTGTGGTTAATGCGTGGTTCATCGTAGGAAACATTGCGGTCACCATAAGTTAGGCGTTTTGCTTCATCTAAAACTTCGCCTCTGTTCATTCTTCCCCCATCTCATACCAGCCATCGCCCCAAAGGGTTAAAAGGCGCTTAAAGTAGGCCTCATATTGAAGGCCGATAGTATCAAGGTTATAGAGTGAAACGGCGCGGTTTCTGATCTTGGCGCGGTCGAGATATTTCACACCTTCGGCAGCCTGCACGAATTCTGCCAAAGTACGGCATCTAAAGCCTGAAACGCCATCAGGGTTGTTCTCTGTAAATGCGCCCCAATCGGTTGTAATTGTTGGGGTGCCACAAGCCTGCGATTCGATTACAACATTGCCAAAAGGTTCAACATAAAGTGTTGGTGCAAATGTGGCGGTGGCACCGCCCATTAGCTTTGCGCGTTCTTCAGGTCCAACTGAACCGACAAATTCGCCATACCCGCTTTGCTCACCAGGCCCTGCCAAGATAAGCCGTTTGCCAAGTCGCTGGCAGACTTCTTGGGCAATGCGGTATCCCTTGCGATCAATCAGGCGGCCAATAAACAGGTAATACTCGCCGTTTTCGTCACCCTTACCATCGCCCAATGGGAACATTTCAGGTTCCAAATACCCTGGGATTACGCCGTCATAAAACTGGCCATCTGCCGTTGTTGGGTTTTTCCACCCTGCATAGATTGAGTGCATCCAGGCATAGGACTCAAAGACACGATACTTGGCAAACACGCCGCCGTAGCCAACGCCAAACTCCACCGACATATGGGCAGGAAAGGCATCGGCAATTGGCTTTTGTGCGCTGCCACCAATGAGGCAAATGAAATCTTCTTTTTGGATGCGCTTGCCAATTTCTGCAATAGCGTTGGCATTGAACTCATC
>DATHYR010000048.1:0-5179 GCA_035458985.1 Pseudomonadales bacterium | reverse complement strand
GCATGCAAAACAGTGGCGCGTAACATGCCTTCTTGTCGGATATCGATACCGAACAAACCATCGCCCTGTACAATCGAGGGACCCACAAGGTTCTTGCGTGAACTACCAATCACCTTGAAGTCGGTCTTATCTTTTAAGGCCACTTCTTTGGGCAGCGACAGCATGGCGGCTTTGGCTGCCATCTCGCCGTAACTCGCGCGTTTGCCAGACGCATGGCTAAGCATTGAGTTTTCAGTGGAAACTTCTGCAAGCGGCACGCCCCAGGTCTCGGCTGCGGCGGTACGAAGCATGTGACGTGCGGTAGCCCCCGCCATGCGCAGCCCACCCCAGTTGTTTTTAACGGACCAGCTGCCACCACTGATTTGCATACCGAACTGTTTGGTATTGTAAGGCGCTTGTACTGCGCGAATGTCTTCCCAGTTGGCGTCCAGTTCCTCGGCCACAATCATGGGAAATGACGTCATAAGGTTTTGACCAAAGTCAGGGTTGGCAACGCGCACTTCAATATCACCCCCGGGGTGAAGCGACAAAACGGCGTTAAATTCGAACCATTCACTGGGCGCTTGAACCGCATCGGCGGCCAATGTGTGAGGCGCAGCAAACACGTTGAAGCCTAGTGATAATCCACCCGCACTGGCGCTGACTTTAAGGAAGGAGCGACGCCCCATGTTGGTTTTAAATAATGTCATGGTCTACCCTCCTAGGCTTTTTTCGCAGCGGATTTGACGGCTTCGCGGATGCGAGTGTAGGTACCGCATCGGCAAATATTGCCGCTCATGAAACGCTCAATGTCTGCGTCGGACGGGTCTGGGTTTTGCGCCAACAGGGCGGCGGCAGACATGATTTGCCCTGGCTGACAATATCCACATTGGGCGACATCGTGTTCAAGCCAAGCTTCTTGTACGGGGTGAATTTTACCGGCGTTATAGGCCAGCCCCTCAATGGTCGTAATGGCGGCATCCTCTACCGCCGACACGGGCAGTTGGCATGAGCGAATGGCGCTGCCATTCATGTGAACTGTGCAGGCGCCGCATGCCCCCGCACCACACCCAAATTTTGTCCCGACCATGTCTAAAGCATCGCGCAGCACCCAAAGCATGGGGGTGTCAGGATCGACATCGACTGTCACCATTTGCTGATTAATATTAAGGGTATACGTCGCCATGTGTTACCTCGTTAGCGTTGCGCTCGAAAAAGATCGAGCTGTTCCTTGGTATCGATATCGAAAGCGGCATGGGGTAGATCGATTGCCACAATTTCGCTGTCTTCATTTAACAATTGTTGTGCTCCGCGATCGCCCTTAAGACGGCGCAGGTTTGGCCAATGTTGCTTGGCAAAGATGGCTGGCACTGCTCGTCTATTTGAATAGTAAGCACACACACTTTTGTTGCCATCAAATGCCTCAATTAAGCATTGTAGATCCTGTTTTGTCAGCGCCACTTGGTCAGCCAATAACACCAAAATACCGTCTGCCTCTGTCACACTCGTTGCACCAAAGGCAATGCTATGGCCTAAGCCAAGTTGCCACTGCTCACAGTACATGAGCTTTGCATGTGCGAGCTCGGCGGACACGAGATGCTGATGCCATGCACCACTTATGACGCGAATATCGTCAATGCCTATCGCTTGCAGATTCTTTATGGCGAGCTGTAATGGGGTTGTACCCCCAATATCAGTCAACACTTTACAGGCACCAAAGCGGGTAGCGGCGCCTGCCGCCATTAACAGGGCGACAATGCGCATAAGTCTAGTACACCGCTGATCGATCCGCCTTGGCGTCCCGCCATGGCGGCCTGAGCTTCCGCGAGTATGGCCAAGGCAATCGACTCGGGCAGTGTGCCGCCGATGCTCAACCCTGCCGGCCCTGAAAGTACCCGCGGCTTAGCCATGTCTGCGCGTGCTAATACCTGCTGCATTCTGTGCTCTGGCCCCAGTAGCCCGATGTACTTAACAGCGGTCTTGCTGAGTGCGAGTAATGCTTGGGCATCTATGTCGATACTGTGGCTCATGATCACCGCAATATCGACCGGGTGGTTAGTAAAAAATGGTGATAAGGATGAAGCGTCGTCACTCAACAGCTGATTGACCTTGGAGAAATGTTCTCGTCGGCCATGCGCTGGACGCGGGTCCCACAGCGAAATATGCCAGCCGAGAGTATCCGCGATATCTACTAAAGGACGTGCGTCTATCCCGCCGCCAGCCACAAACAAATGGGGGGATGGCAAAAGGGGAATGGACAGCGTGTGCCGATCCATCGACGCGCGTTCCTGTTGATGCGCGCTGGGGGTGACGCTATAGGTGTGCGAGTGACTGGCAATGCTGGCCCCTATGGTGAGGCTGTAATCGACGGGGCGGCGTTGTTGAAGTTGTTCAAGGGCGAACAGTAGGCCTAAATAGTTGTTGCCCGCATCAATCGCTTGCAGCATCACATCCACTGTGCCGCCACAGCCGATACCCATTTGGAAGGCCATGTCATCTTCATCGTTGCCATCATAACGGACCAGAGTACTGCGCAGGTCATGCATGACTCGGCGTGCCTTGTTGTGCAGATCAGATTCTAAACAGCCGCCACTTAGCATCCCCAATTGTTGCCCGTCGCTGCCAAACAGCATAAGGGCGCCCGCTTTGCGGTAGGCAGAGCCTGAGGTGGCATACACAACACCCATGACCCACTGCGAGCTGTCTCGTTGAGGTGACCATTGCCGGAGAAGATCGAGGGGTTGATGACTCATCGTGGTTTCCATAAATAAGCCCCTCATTGAAATCTTTTCAATAGGGGGCTGACAATGTCAAATGGTGACGAACCTCGATGGGGAGGCGTTGTTAAGAACGGTAAGGTTCCCTACCAATCCCTTGCACGGGAATGCCTAGTTCAGGCAGTAATTGGTGTTGTATGGCATACATGGCTGCAGCCGCCTCGTCGATAGCGCGACAGAAATCAATCGACGCTTGTAGTAGCGGAGCAAGTTGCGCCTTGTCTTGGATCCGAGCTGGAGGGTACTCATGCTCAACCACTAAGTAAGTATTGGCAACGTCAATATCCAGTAATTCACGAGCCGCCAGTTGATGGTCGAGCCAGTCCACGGTGCGATTTTGCAAATAGGCCAGTGGGTCGTGCTTGGCAGTACCCGGCAGTTCGTGCTCACAGGTCGCAATTTGCTTTTTCCAAGCGTTAAGATGATCGGCGGCATGTGGCGACGGCTGGCCGTTCAACCAGTCCCCGCGTTGCATGGTTTGTCCACCCCAACCCCAGGCAGAGATCCCTTTGGCATCCGTGACCTGACCTTTCACGTGGAAGCCGGCGATAAGAAAATTGTATCCCTCGTCTTTCAGGTACTGAAAGATCGATCGTGTATCTTGCCCCATTAAAATGGCGTGTGAGGGGTCGTAGTGAATGCGAAATTGGTCGCCCACGCCGTGTTTTTCGCAAATACGATGCAGGGCTATCCAGGGGCCGGGAGCATAGGCGATATTGTTATGCCACAGGTCGGTGGTGTTCCAACCTGGCATTGGGCATTGCTCTACCCGGTAGGTCAGGCCACGTGCTTTCGCTTCTTTAAGCAGCGGAATAAACTCGGCCTCGAACATGGCCAAATTTTGGTCCATAGACAACTCGGGGTTGCGCCCCACAAAGCCACACACCGCGTCTGTGCCGAGGAGCGCTGCGGCATCAAACACTTTTAGCATGAAATCTTTTTTCTTCTGGCGATGAGTGTTATCGGCGACCAGCATATTGTCGAAGTACCCAAGATCAGATAGACCAACGCCCGTACTGGCCATTGCGGCGTGTACGCGCTTGGCCCGCTCGGGAGTAAAAGGCTGTCGAAGATCGAGCGTATTCGCGACAGGGTCTAGCATGGCTTCGGCAGGAATATCTGACTCACTAGGGTGAAGTGCCGCCGCAAGCTGAATAAAGGGACAATGCATATCCGCCGAGAATTGCAGCCATTCTTCAATGGCTAAGTCGGGATCGAGATCACGCTTGTCACGGGGAGTGAGCTCCTGCAGTGCCGCGGTCAGGATGCTCAACTTCATGTGCTTGGGTTGGTATTGCATTGTCACAGTGGCTCCTATTTTGTGTCGCCCAGTGTTTCATTCTTGAAGACCATGGCATACACCACGAATACCGCGGCAGCAAAACCGGCGGGAATTAGCCAAATGGTTTGCCAATCAGGGCTACTTCCTATGGCGGTATAGGCGTCGACAATATGACCCGCCGCGGCAAATCCTATGAGCATGCCCACGCCGTAGGTTGCCAGCGTGATCAAGCCTTGAGCGGCGCTTTTAACGTTATCGCCGGCTTTGTGATCGGTGTAGATTTGTCCGCTCACGAAAAAGAAGTCATAGCAAATGCCGTGAAGGGCAATGCCCATAAGCAATAACAACATGCTGTTATTTGGGTCGCCAAACGCAAAACTAATATAGCGAATAACCCAAGCTAACATGCCCACTAAGAGGGTGGCTTTAATACCAAAGCGCTTCAAAAAGACAGGTAGCAGGAGCATGAACAATACTTCAGACACCTGGCCAATGGTCATTTTGCCGGTGGCGTTTTCTACCCCAATGTCGGTTAAAAATGGGTTGGCATAGGAGTAGTAAAACGCCAAGGGTATGCAGATCAATACCGACGCCACGAAAAACATCAAGAAGTTGCGGTCTTTGAGCAGTGCGATGGCATCCAGTCCAAGTATGTCTCGCAGACTAACGGCTTGACCTTTGGCGGCGGGAGGCGTGGCAGGCAGGGTAAAGCTGTAGATACCCAAAACGAGTGACACGAGGGCGGTCATGGCAAAGGTGTTGCGCAGCATACCGTTGGCAATACTGTCCTGAGAATCCCATGAGAACACATAGCTAATGACAAGACCTGCGACAATCCAGCCGATGGTGCCCCACAAACGAATTTTACCGAATTCGCTGGCGGGGTCTTTTAATTGATTAAACGATACTGAGTTGACCAGTGCTAGCGTGGGCATGTAACACAGCATGTAGCCCAGCAAATAGGGGTAGAAGCTGCTCACGTCATTAGCGGTAAAGAGCATATACATGAGGGCGGCGCCCATCAGATGCAGAACGCCGAGAATCCGTTCCGCATTGAAAAAGCGGTCGGCGATAAGACCAATGATGAAGGGGGCGATAATGGCGCCCCACGATTGTGTGCCATAGGCCATGCCAATATCGG
>DATHYR010000047.1:0-2044 GCA_035458985.1 Pseudomonadales bacterium | reverse complement strand
AATTTTGTTATGGGTCCTATGTTAATTTTGTTCTTTGCGCTTTGGTTAGGTTGGTTTCCGGTCAGCGGTAAAGCCGGGTTCGCGTCGTTAATCTTACCGGCGATTACTTTGGGTACGGCGTTGGCAGCAATCTTGTCGCGTATGATTCGCGCTTCCATGCTGGATGTCATTCAAGAAGACTATATACGTGCCGCGCGCGCGCGCGGTTTAAGTGAGTTTCGAATACTGACCTGGCATGCCTTACGTAATGCCGCTTTACCGGTGATTACGATTCTGGGTATGCAATTCGGCGCCTTGCTCGCCGGCGCCGTTATAACCGAAACGATATTTTCCTGGCCGGGAATAGGACAATTAATGATCGAATCAATTCAGAAACGTGATTACCCGGTGGTTCAGGCCTGCGTGTTATTGATCAGCGTAAGCTATGTCGTGGTTAACCTGCTCACCGATGTGACCTATACCGTGTTAGATCCGAGAGTGAAGTTGGATGAATAGAATCTATTCCATTCCGTTATTGATATTAATTGCCTGGTCCGTGTTGGCTTTAGTGGGACCCATACTCCCGTTACAACCGGATCAGATTGCATTGGAAAAGATATTGCTCACGCCAAACGGGTTTGAATGGTTTGGTCATGATGATTTGGGACGTTCCATTAGCGCGCGTCTGATCATGGGGGCCCGGACTTCATTAAGCGTTGCTGTCATTGTTGTCTCCATCTCCTTTATCGTCGGCACGATACTTGGCATGCTGGGAGCCTGGTTTGGGGGCTACTGGGATAAGGTTCTGGTGATGCTGGTCGATTTGTTTATCGCTTTTCCGGGTATTTTGCTGGCTATAGCGCTGGCTGGTTTACTGGGCCCCGGTTTAATGAACGCGGTCATTGCACTCGCCATCGTCAGTTGGGTTGGTTTCGCACGCTTGGCACGCGTACAAACCTTAACTATTAAAAATCGCGATCATGTCGCTGCGGCACATGCATTGGGCACATCCGGTTTAATGATCCTGTTGCGACATATTTTGCCATTAATCATGGCTCCCTTGATCATTGAAGCAACGTTTGCCTTTGCTGGTGTGGTTATCGCTGAAGCGGGGTTGTCTTTTCTGGGGTTGGGTGTACAGCCGCCAACAGCGTCCTGGGGCAGCATGATACGTGACGGCACACGCTATATGCTGGTTGCACCGCATATGGTGTTAGCGCCCGGTTTTGCTATCCTGTCACTGGTATTATGTATAAACCTGTTAGGTGATTATTTGCGTGACAAAATGGATATTAAAGAGATTAATAAAGACTGATTATGACAAGCATTAAACTTTCATTGGGTCCTATCATGTGTGATTTGCGCGGACTTCAGCTTGAGGCTGATGAACGCGAGATGTTATTACATCCACATGTCGGCGGCGTTATTTTATTTACCCGGAATTTTGAATCGCCGGAACAGGTCACTGCATTGTGCCGAACTATTCATGAACTGCGTCAACCGCATTTATTGATTGCCGTTGATCATGAGGGCGGGCGCGTACAACGTTTCCGTGAGGGTTTTACCCGTTTGCCCCCATGTGCCTTGATTGGCGAATGTCAGGTGACTAAAGAGGCTGAATCACTGGCACAACAGGCCGGTTGGTTGATGGCCGCCGAGTTATTGGCGGTGGGGGTCGATCTGAGTTTTGCACCCGTGCTCGACGTTGGCGGTAAGATAAGTGAAGTGATTGGTGATCGTGCGTTTCATGTTAATCCGGAACAGGTGGCGCAACTGGCGCGGGCTTATATGCGCGGCATGAAAGAAGCCGGTATGGCGGCGGTGGGTAAACATTTTCCGGGGCATGGTTCTGTGCCCGAGGATTCACATGTTGCGATCCCTTACGACAAACGTCGATTCGAAGATATAAAGATGAAAGATCTGATACCGTTTGAACGCATGATACGTGCAGGGTTGCCCGGTCTAATGCCGGCACACGTTATCTATCCTGCGGTGGATGAACACCCTGCCGGATTTTCGCCAATATGGTTAAAGCAAATACTCCGTAAACAACTGGAATTTCAGG
>DATHYR010000046.1:0-1975 GCA_035458985.1 Pseudomonadales bacterium | reverse complement strand
TGGCTCGTAATCCTCGTCGCTACCCCCAAACGCATCACAGCGAACATAAACCCTAGCCTTCGGTAAATTGATGTTTCTCATAACGACCCCAAACTAGCCAGCAAACCCAACTTGGCAAGAACTTTATTCGCCCATCACCCTGGCCCGATAATCTGGCAACCCAACACTCGTCCACTCACAATCCAGATTCAAACACACATACTTGCCCAGCCTGCTTCTCCATTGCGCCCTACGCCCACACTCCAAACATCCCACATACTCATGCGTCCTACACACGTCCCCACTACTCACAACCCATCCACTACAAAACCGACACACCTTCCAATCAACATCTCCCAACACATCCTTCTTCATAAACCAATCCTAAACACATTCAAAGGTCGTTATCAAGCTGCACGTTTGCCATGGCTTTTCTTATACGCTCTTTAGCTATTTGAAAATAAGCATCATCCAATTCAATTCCGATAAAATTACGTCCAGTATTTACGCACGCAACTCCAGTAGTTCCGCTGCCCATTGTATTATCCAGCACCGTTTCGCCATCATTAGTGTAGGTGCGGATCAGGTACTCCATTAAGGCGACTGGCTTCTGGGTGGGGTGAATCCCCATCTCGGTCTTAACGTCAGCCTTTATCTCTAGAATGGAGACGGGATGGCGGCGTCCATCGCTGCGGCCGTCCTTAGGATGCAGCCCGCCACCATCATAGACCGGCGCGATTCGGCCGCTACGCTTGGCGACGTATGGCTCACCCTTGCCGTATTGCGGGTTGTATGTCGGTCGGCCCGCCTGCACGAACACGCACACGTTTTCGTGTCGCTTCAGCGGCATGAACGACGCATTGCCGAATCCCGTATTGCGGTTCACCTTGTCCCAGATAATCTCGTACTTGAACTCCCGCATGTTGCTGGCAATCAGCGCCGTCGTGAATGGCTGGCTCGCCGTCAGCACAATCGCCGCGTTCCGCTTCGCCACCCGCCGGTACTGTTCCCAAAGCGGCTCGAACGGAATCACGCTGTCCCACTTGCAAGCAGTCGTACCATACGGCAGGTCGCACAGGATCATGTCGACAGAACTATCCGCTATACCCTTCATCTCCTCCAAACAATCTCCTAGAATTAGTTGCATACAACCCCTTACTACCCAATAACCCAAAATATGCAAGCCTTTTTGTAGCATTTTTTATGGGGCAGGGTTTCCGATCTAGATTCGGCTGGCAGTCGAACTCGAACCGCCTCCCCCCGTGCCTAGCCAGTGCCGTGCAAGCTATGCTAAACGCTCGCTTCAATCGTGAATCTGAACAGTAGTTTGACGCTGAAACCCGGTGCATCCAGCCATGATTTGACGCAATCCCTTTAACTGCAATGGTTTCAAACGAGTGTGCTACTTGGTATTCTATGTGTTGTAACAAGTAGTGTATGCACAAGGTAAACAATCACGCATTGCCTGGTCAATCACAGCTTATCACGCTGGCAACCTATCCATGTCCTGCATTGCAGACTAGCGCAAGCTCCGTGCGTTGGCATTTTTTCCTTGAGAGGGCAACCCATTTCCCAGAGTTATCCGCCTGCATCTATTTTATCGAGCAATCAGCTTGCGTTTATTTTGACGCTATCCCGGTTGTCTCGTGGATTGGTTAAGATGCGTGTTCAAATCGCCATGCTTTGCGAGATGCTGGTTCGCTCGTCGCTGGTCGCTGGTCAACTTGTGGATTGGATACGCAGGGATTGTCATCCAGATATACAGTAATCACGACTGCGCTTATTGTCATTGGTTAGTGACTCCGCATAAGGGCTTGTCATAAAGGCATACCACCTTTTAAGGCGCATCGGAATGATGAACCTTTGAACTGACTGAAGAAAAGCTGCCTTGACTAGCGATCGCAGGGCTTGTCGGAGATGCTGTCAGATGAGCGATTTGAGTCTCTCTGATCGTAAGGTTGACAAGGTGGGAGTCAGAGCCTTCAGCGGTCCTATT
>DATHYR010000045.1:0-1148 GCA_035458985.1 Pseudomonadales bacterium | reverse complement strand
TAAGGACTTGTAATGGCAAAAATAACCGCATCGGTTTACACCTCGCACGTCCCCGCCATTGGCGCGGCGATGGACCTCGGTAAAACTGAAGAAGCCTACTGGCAACCATTGTTCGCGGGTTACGAGTACTCCAAGCAATGGATGAAAGACAACAAGCCTGACGTCGTTCTGCTGGTATTCAATGACCACGCGACCGCCTTCAGCTTGGACATGATTCCCACCTTCGCCATCGGCACAGCCGATCAGTATCAGCCAGCCGATGAGGGCTGGGGTCCACGCCCTGTCCCTGTTGTGCAAGGTCACTCGGCATTGGCATCGCACATCGCCCACAGTGTGATCCAACAGGACTTTGACCTCACCATTGTCAACAAGATGGATGTGGATCACGGCTTAACGGTGCCGCTGTCATTGATGTGTGGCTCGCTTGATCCGAAAACCGACCAATGGCCATGTCCGGTAATTCCATTCGCCGTTAACGTGGTGCAATACCCGGTGCCCAGTGGTAAGCGATGCTTTGATTTAGGGCAAGCAATCCGTAAAGCGGTCGAATCGTATGATGAGGATTTAAACGTTCACATCTGGGGCACGGGTGGTATGAGCCACCAATTGCAGGGCCCTCGTGCCGGCTTGATCAACCGCGACTGGGACAACGCATTTCTCGACAAACTCATCGCTGACCCGGTTGCCGCGGCCCATATTCCACACATCGATTACGTGCGCGATGCCGGCAGCGAAGGCATTGAATTGGTCATGTGGTTGATCGCCCGTGGCGCCATGAGCGACATCAGCGACGGCAAGCAAACAGGTATCCCACCAACGCTGAAGCATCGGTTCTACCACGTCCCTGCGTCCAACACCGCGGTGGGTCATGCCATTCTTGAAAACTCATAAACTTAGGCCATAGGAAGCAGATTCATGACCATTAAAGTAGCCCTTGCTGGCGCCGGCGCGTTCGGTATCAAACACTTAGACAGCATTCAAAAGATTGACGGTGTGGAAGTCGTCTCTCTCATTTCCCGCGACTTAACCAAGACCCAAGAAGTCGCACAGAAATACGGTATCGCACACGCCACCACGAAACTCAACGATGCGCTGGCGATGAAAGAGGTGGACGCGGTCATTTTGTGCACGCCCACCCAGATGCATGC
>DATHYR010000044.1:0-1417 GCA_035458985.1 Pseudomonadales bacterium | reverse complement strand
TGCACGTAAATCGTCCCGGGCATTCAGTAAGTCATTATAGCGGGGATCATTGAACAAATTGACCTGCAGCATGGTGATGTCACCCTCTGCGTTACTCAACAAATCCTTATAGATGGGACTGGTACGCAGCTCCTCAGCGGCAAGTTGTTTATCTACCGAAGGATCAGACAGGGTATGAATGTCCGAGGACAAATCCGTGAGCGATAGTGGCGGACTTTGCAACAGGGGAACATCCAGAATAGACACCACCGAAGTCACTTGCTCAAGGGCCGCTAATTCATCGCGCAGCCTGGCAATGGTGGCCAAATTTTCGTCCGCCAACAATTCACCGCGGGGCTTAAAGGTCACCAACAAAAACTCATCTGAACCGAAGGTTTTGGTAGTTTGGCGGTACACCTCGAGCGCGTTATCGCCTTCGAGTACCAGCGAGTCTGAGCTGGCGTCGAGTTTGATATTGGGCACCTGAAGCGCAAAAAATACACTCATGGCCAACAGCGCAATCATGAGCCACGCCGCCCCTTTAAGGACGAAACGGCGATATAAATGAGCCAACATTGTCATACATTTCCTTGTGCAGCGAGGGCGTCGAGCAATCGCTGATGAATGGCGTCAAACGCGCCGTTACTCATAATGACCACCTGATCGCCTGGGCGATGATCGGCAACGATGGCCTCAATAATTGCTTGAACATTGTTAAATACATGGGCGTTAGCGCCCAACGCTTGTTGCACATTCCAGCTAATACCGGGTGACTGCAAGGCGTAAATCTCGTCCGCTAAAGCCAATGCCTCTTGCAACGTCGCTTGGTGACAGCCCATTTTCATCGTGTTTGATCTAGGCTCCAGTACCGCAATTAAGCGTTCGCCCTGGGGGCATAATTTTTGTTTCGCGCCCTGTAAGGTTGTTGCAATGGCGGTAGGATGATGCGCAAAGTCGTCATAGACACTGACATTTGAGGCACTGCCACGCCATTCCATACGCCGCTTCACACCGCCAAATGCTGACAATGCCGCTGCGCTAACCGCTAACGTCACCCCGACGTGCCTGGCTGCCGCGGCTGCATGCAGCGCGTTGGTCACGTTATGCTGACCCGACATTGACCATTCCACCTCGGCGCGCTCATCGCCAAGCACCAGGGTGAAACGAGCGCCATCGGCACTAACATTCTCTGCATGCAGATGGTTGTCAGTCCCAATCGCCTCATATTCAGACCAACAACCTCGACTCATCACGTCAACCAGGTTGGCATCCTCGCCGTTAAAGAGAATGCGCGCAGTGGCAGGGAGGGTTTTTATCACATGCTGAAACTGCACTTTAATCGCTTCGAGATCGCGAAAAATATCCGCATGATCGAACTCTAAATTGTTCAAGATGAGGGTGCGAGCATGGTAGTGGAGAAACTTGGAGCGCTTGTCGA
>DATHYR010000043.1:0-11705 GCA_035458985.1 Pseudomonadales bacterium | reverse complement strand
TCTGCCTATGAAGGTGCAGACGAGTTTGGCATTGAAGCAGACCCAGCAGGTGCTCTCCAGTGGCGAAAAGGCAATGATGTCTTTTACTGGGCCGGCGAAGCACTTGGCTGGCGAGGGCTTCGTGACAAACTCTGGCTTTTTGAAGCCACTTTGAGCTTTGACGAAGGCCGTGAAGAAAGCAGTTCTGATATGGGTTATTTGCAAGGCCTAGGTGACGGCGACGAAAGCACTGAACTGGTGCTTCAAGCTCGACGCGCGTTTGATGACAACTGGGGCTATTGGCTTGATGGACGCTTAGTGACGGGAGATAACGGCACTCTTGGCCTGCTTGCATTGGGCCGCCGGTTTGGTGAACGCAATGATGGCAGTGGTCACGAGCTTGCTCTTGCATGGGTCTATCACGACAGCGATTATGCTAATAAAGACTTCGGCATTAATGCGACACAGTCAGCGGCCTCTGGGTTAGCGGAAACAACGCTCAACGGAGGTTTCCGTTCAGTGGGCTTAAATTATAACTATCGCCATTATATTGATGACAAATGGCAGATTTTTGGCGAGATGGTTTATGAGCAATATATGGGTGACATAAAAGACAGCCCCATTACGCGCAACGACTTTGAAGCAGAGGTGGGTATCGGATTCATATACCTCTTTTAATGCGCTCGCTGTTAATTAAGCCATTGTGCCTTGGATAAAAATATGGCGCCCCTCGCTCACCTGTTTGACGCTCCCTAGTGGAGCGTCAACATGATATCTTCGACTTATCGATATTGCGCTTGGTACCAATTCATCAAATCATCGTCGGCTAAACAAACGATTCTCCTAAAAATACTTGTTCACCTTATTCACAAGGCCTACGCTTCAACAAACACTTAAACAACGATAAGCCCCATGACTTTATTACGCCGCGCCTCTCTCTACCTTTTCTTTATGATAGTCACTTACTCACCCTTGGTGCACAGTGCCATAGAAGACGACACATTTTTAGTGACCGTTGACTGGCTTCATGAACGCTTAGCGGATCCCAGTGTCGTGGTGCTCGACGCCACCGTCGAAATCGGCAGAAGCGAAGAGGGTCGCCTGATTAATTTGAGCGGTTTACCCGGCTTTGAACAAGCACACATTCCAGGCGCTCGCTTTGCCGACCTTAAGGACCGTTTATCGAAGCAGCCCGCCGCCTTTGATAACGTCATGCCCGAACCTGACCATTTTGCACGCGAGCTTGAATTGCTTGGCATTAGTAATGATTCAGAGATCGTGATTTATAGCCGTCAATACAGTGTCTGGGCAGCTCGTCTGTGGTGGATGCTCAAGTGGGCGGGACACGAAAAAGTGGCCTTGTTAGATGGTGGCTTCAAGGCCTGGCAGGACGCAGGTTTTCCCATTGCAACGGGTAGCAGCCATGTGTCAAAAGGTCATTATCAATTACAGCTAAATCATGCCCTCATTGCCGACCAACAGCAGGTGCATCGTGCCATTGAAGATCAGGAGACCTTGTTAGTCGACGCCACCCCGGCTGCACACTTTGCTGGCGATTTCGCTATGTATGCTCGCTCTGGACATATTCCAACGGCGATCAATATACCCACAAGCTTGGTGGAGCGACACGATGGACGATTTGTCAGTAGCGATGAAGTCTCTTTATTGCTTGAACAGTCAACTGACACCCCTATCATTGCCTATTGCGGCGGTGGGGTAGCGGCCAGCGCCATTGCCTTTAATTTGAAACGTGCAGGTTTTAACAATGTGGCCGTTTACATGGGTTCGTTACAAGAATGGGTCATTGACCCCAACAACCCCATGTCATCAGATGAATGACGCTAAGTAGCAATTCACATCACCTAGGCCCCAGCAATGATCCTATTAATATAATCTCGAATGGATTGGCTGCTTGCCTCGTCCATATCGGTGAATTCAATGCCATAACCAAAACTATCCGCCATGGCTCTTACACTAACAACTTTCCCGTAAATATCACGTTTACTGCCACCCATGAGCGACAGTGCCAAGGAAAAACGAATGTTAGTAAAAACGGGAAGTTCTTCTTTCAGCGTGATAAACATACCATGGTAGCTGAGGTCTTCAATCATCCCATTGAGGGGTTCTCGATCGACGTCTTTACCGTGAAGACGATAGCAGCTTAGCGGCTCATGCAAAGCTAACCTCACACTGGTGCGGATCTCCCGCTTGGGGACCGTCAAGGTACGCCCCTGCCAATCAAGCGCCATCACCTCATACAGGCTGACTTCCGCTTGCTTGCCTTTGACAAAAACTTTATTGACCTGCCCGGTTGTCACGATATCGGCGACTTTTGCGAAAGTAGCTTCACTCATCAAAACCTGACCACGCAAACTGTGGGACTCAATTCGTGAGGCCAAGTTAACGCCGTCACCTATGACCGTGAATTCGTTGTGTATCTCGGAGCCTAAGTTTCCCGAAGAGACCGTATCCGTGTTGAGACCTATACCTGCAAAAATCTCAGGATACCCATTCTCTTGATTGAAACGATTGATGTCGTCCATGGCTAGCTGCATTTCTATCGCACAAGCGACAGCATTCGCTGCATCTTCCGGTTGCGTGGTAGGTATACCGAATACCACCATGATGGCGTCGCCCATGTACTTATCGATCATACCGCCATACTGCACCACAATGTCATTCATGCGGCCAAAATAGTGATTGAGCATGCGCAAAATATCTGTCGCAGAAAAGCGCTCGGCAATAGAGGTAAAACCACGGATATCCGAAAGCAGAATGGTGACTTCGCGCGAACTTTCCATGCTACTACTCATATCCAGCTGAGCCAGACGCCGCTGAATATGCAAAAGTCTCTCTTGCGAAGACAGGCCCTGACTCTCCTCGATTAACGCAAGAATGGCTTGCTCAAGGGCAGCTTTATCTATATTGACATTCATAAACGATCACTCAAAGACTATGCCCTTACGTTAGGCCGAGATCTCAAAATTGGCGAACTATTTTTTTACGGATTGCCATGTTGTTAATCCAACATAAAAAAAGGCCAGCTGACGCTGGCCTTTGACTCCCAAGATGTGGGTTTATTAGATGTCGTGTCTTAGATCAAAACGATCAAGCTGCATCACTTTAACCCATGCGTTTACGAAGGCGTCCACAAACGCTTGATGAGAACCCTCATACGCGTAAGCTTCAGCAACAGCGCGTAACTCCGTGTTAGAACCGAAGATCAAATCCACACTGGTTGCTGTGTATTTAGCATCGCCACTATTGCGGTCAAAACCGGTATACAGACCTTCTTCTGAGGCTTTTTCCCAACGGTTTTCCATGTTAAGCAAATTAACAAAGAAATCGTTGGTCAACACACCTACTTTGTCGGTCAACACACCATGCGAACTACCGCCAGTGTTGCCACCGAGCACACGCATACCGCCAATAAGCGCCGTCATTTCAGGAATGCTCAGCTGCAGTTGATCGGCGCGATCCACCAGCATGTCAGTGGGCGAACGGTAGCTCGCTTGTGCATCAAAGTAGTTACGGAAGGCATCCGCTGCAGGCTTGAGTAACTCAAACGAGGCAACGTCGGTCATCTCTTGTGTAGCGTCTGTACGGCCTGGTGTAAAGGGAACCTCCACCTTGTAGCCGGCATCACTGGCGGCCTTTTCAATCGCCGCAGCACCACCTAGGACGATCATATCAGCCATCGAGATTTTTACACCACGACGGGCTTTGTCGTTAAAGCGTTGTTGAATCTCACGTAACGTAGCGGTGACCTTGGCAAGTTCGTCTGGGTTGTTAACGTCCCAAGCATTTTGAGGTGCTAACATAACACGTGCACCATTGGCCCCACCGCGCTTATCAGAGGCACGGAATGAACCGGCTGACGCCCATGCAGTTCGCACCAACTCTGACACTGTTAAACCTGAATCGAGAATATCTTTCTTCAGCGCGCTCACCTGCTTGGCATTGACTAATTTGTGGTCAACGCTAGGCACGGGGTCTTGCCAAATAAAGGTCTCTGTAGGTACTTCGTCGCCTAAGTAACGCGCTTTAGGTCCCATGTCACGGTGTGTTAATTTGAACCACGCTTTCGCAAACGCCAAACGGAACTCTTCAGGGTTAGCTAAGAAACGTTCGGCAATTTTGCGATACTCTGGGTCGTATTTAAACGCCATGTCGGCCGTGGTCATGACAGGGGCGTGGAACTTGCCCTCAACGTGGGCATCAGGCACAGAGTTGTGCAAGGCTTCATCCACAGGAATCCACTGAATCGCGCCAGCAGGGCTGCGCACTTGCTTCCACTCGTTGTTGAGCAAATTGCTCAAATATAAGGTAGTCCACTGCGTCGGGGCCTGTGTCCACGCGCCTTCAAGGCCGCTGGTCACCGTGTCTTCAGAATGCCCTTTGCCACAGTTGTTTTTCCAACCTAAACCTTGTTGCTCAATCGGTGCTGCACCAGGTTCAGCTTCTAAGCAGTCTTTGGGCTTGTGGGCACCGTGCATTTTACCAAAGGTGTGACCACCCGCGGCCAGGGCGACGGTTTCTTCGTCATTCATGGCCATACGACCAAATGACAAACGGATATTTCGCGCAGAGGCTAATGCGTCGGGCACCCCTTTAGGACCTTCTGGGTTAACATAAATTAAACCCATGTGGGTGGCACCCAATGGGCGCTGCAATGTGCCGTTGTGGTCTTCACGATCACTGGCCAGCATTTCGACTTCAGGACCCCAGTAGACGATATCGGGTTCCCAGTCATCGGTACGACCGCCCGCAAAACCAAAGGTCTTGAAGCCCATGTTTTCCATACCCACCGTACCGGCAAGAATCATCAAGTCACCCCAAGAAAGACTCGCACCGTACTTTTGCTTCAAAGGCCATAGTAAACGACGTGCCTTATCCAAGTTGCCGTTATCTGGCCAGCTATTGAGGGGGTCAAAACGCATCTGACCACCTTCACCGCCGCCACGGCCATCAAGGGTGCGGTAAGTACCCGCACTATGCCAGGCAAGACGAATAAAGAAAGGACCGTAGTTGCCGTAGTCAGCTGGCCACCAGTCCTGCGACGTCGTCAATAACTCATTCAGGTCACGCTTAACCGCTTGCATGTCTAATTTGCCGAAGGCTTCGGCGTAATCAAAATCTTCACCTAGTGGATTGGAACGCGCATCGTGATCGCGCAAAGGCGACAAATCCAGTTGATCTGGCCACCAAAATTGATTGGTGCGGGCTTGACCTACGGCGTGCTCACCATGGCCTGAAGCACCGGCGGGCTTGGTCATCTCAGCTGCCATCACACCGCCGGAAACGGTCAGTGAGATGAACAGCGATAAGGCTGTCTTTCTAAATTGCTTTGCTCTCATAATTATTACCTCAAACAATTATTAGGCTGGGCCACAAGACCCAACGACATGAACAAACGCCACTCCGTGAGAATGGCTTGTAGTGTTTGTAACCATAGAGCATAGTCAAATTCACCAATCTATCTAATTAAATTAATCAAAGATATTGATCGTTTTTTTGAATCAAAAAATCGATCATGTGTCTACTTGCACGCCGAGACTTGCTGCATTCGAAATCATCATGCCCTTGCCGGGATAGGGTTGATCTCTCGAACCAACACATTATGATGGCCGACTTTTTACATCGGAGATCCCAATGAAAACGATCGCGCCTCCCTCCTCGCTCGTCATCATCGCCTGCCTAAACTTCCTTGCCCTACCCGCTTACAGCAATAACGATATTGAAGAAGTCACCATTAACGCCAGTCGTGTGGCCAATACAACACCAGCCACTAGCCTGAGTTCTATCGCGACTGCCTTGAGTTATGATCCACAAGTAGAACTCTATAGCCGGGGCCTTGCCGAAGGCCAGTCAGATATCACGGTCCGTGGGAGTATGTTTGAGAGTACGTCGGTAAAAATTGGCGCGGTAGTATTAATGGATCCCCAGACTGGCCACTACACTGCCAACCTACCTATCAGCCCTGCCTTTCTAAATTTCAACGGTGTCCTGACAGGCGCACAAAATGCAATTGAGGGATTTAATGCGACGGTGGCTACTCTGCACTACGACCTAGATATCCGTCCTTCGACAAAGCGCATCAACCTAAGTGCAGGCAGCGACGCGTTCAAAGCGGCATCTATGATTTATACCGCAAGTCTTAGCCCTTCAGTCACCATCGGCACCGCCATTGAGCGCAGCGAAGGTGATGGAACTGTTCGCTTCGGTGATCATGCGTTTCAACGCCTTAATCTTGCCATACAACACAATACCGCCACCACCACCAGTCAGCTAGTGCTTGCCTCTCAACATACGTTTTTTGGCTGGCCAGGTGCATATACCGGCTTTGCTTCTCTACCAGAAACCGACCACACCGATACGGATTTATTACTGATCAATCATAGCCAACAAAATGCCGATGGTGACATTTCTATAGCGGGTTACTACCGCCGCGTCGTGGATAATTATGACTTTGACCGGCGCAGCTATGAAACAGGCACCGCGGGGGCTTTTGAGCACGAAACTGCGAGCTGGGGATTTGCGGTAGAAGGTAATCGTAAGCACCTTCACTACCGTGCGCAGCTGACGGGCGATGCGTTGATCGCATCAACAGATCTGACGCATGGCTTTTTCAATACGCGGCAATACTTGTCGTCTAGTATTGGCTACCGTGATCGTCAGCGGCTCACTGACGGCACCCTGATAACCGACATAGGACTCACTGCAGATATCAGTAATCGCGACAGTAATCGCATCCAACCCTATGCCTACGCTGAATGGCAAACGCAGCATCAGTGGGCAACGTTTATCGATTATGCTCGTACCAGTCAGCTACCTGGCTATACAGCCCTTAACTCCAATGCCACCGGCTTATTTGGCGGCAACCCCCTATTATCACGCGAAAGCGCTGAACAACTTGAAATCGGCATGCGTCGAATATTCAGCCACGGCGAGATAGAAGCCTCGGTGTTTTGGCGAGACGAGCAGGACGTGGTGGACTGGACATTTTCTAGCCAATCGCCTTTCGCGAGACAAGCCAATCCGATGGATAACCAAGTGACTGGCCTTCATATTCACGCCAACACTCAAGGTCCTAATTACTGGCTTTCGACCGGTCTCACTTGGCTTAGCAAAGATTTCAACTATCAGGCTGATAATGTTGATGCCAGCTACTATGCCCTCAATTACGCCAACATCCGAGCCACACTCAGCGTCATCTACACACTTTCACATAGCCTGTCATTACATGTGGATAGTGAGTACCGCCAACAAGCAGTCAACCGTTTACGCACATCGTCCGCCGAGGCCTTTTTCGGGCGTATCGCCACGGTGTGGAACGCCAGTGCACACCATCAGTTCTCCATCACGGTGGACAATATTAGCGATGATGATTTTCAGATGTACCCGGGCACGCCTGGGATAGGCCGCAGCGCCAGCCTGGCTTACGAATTTATTTGGTAGCGCACGTCAACGCCATGATGAAGGCGTAGCCATGGCGGCCATGGCGGCCATGAATTTTATCAAAACACGTCAACAGCCTTTGCTTTTGAGCTATCCTATGGATACATCCACCTAGCCAAGGCTGTCTGATGGCATTTCACATACGCTATACCTTTCGCTTTGATGACGGGCGATCTGAACAATTTGATCTGACGTTTAACGATCAAAATATGGATATGATTGCCTCGGACTTACCGCCACCCGCCGAGTGGACAGATCTCGAATTTTGTCGTTGCGATCACTGTCCATTGAACAAAACGACCCATCCACAATGCCCTCCAGCACACCATCTGCAAAACGCCATGACTCGACTTGGCCAGGAACTCTCTTTCACGCCGATCACGCTTGAGGTGACGACACCGCAACGGACCATTATCACCCCAACCACCATGTCACAGGCCTTTGCGTCATATATGGGTTTGATTATGGCAACCACAGGCTGTCCCTACACCCAATTTTTCAAACCTATGGCGAGTTTCCACTTACCCTTAGCTAGCGAAAAAGAGACCACGTTTCGAGCCATTTCGAGCTATTTACTGGGTCAATATATCGCGGGAAACACGGTCACTGATTTAGAAGGCTTGGAACACACATATCAAAATATGGAAAAAGTTAATCATGGTTTTTCGCTGCGACTGAGAGCCTCTGGCCAGCTTAAAGAAATTAATTCGCTCGTACAGTTGGATATGCATGCCAAAAATCTTTCGCTCTTTTTGAGTGAAGCCATTGAGGACCTTTCGCCCCTCTATGAACGTTATTTGCAGCAGATAAAAAAATGACCGCGCTGAGCGGTCATGGTCCACAAGCGGCGTTCACTACTCCCAAAACTTCCACCATTTCTTGCTGTTTTCTGCGCGTTTCTCTTGCCCTTTTTCAGAGCCTTTATCGGTTTCGTTGCGCACTTGGTCAACCTTTTTCTCACGCTGCTTCTCTAAACCCTTATCGTCGCTTTCAAGCTCACTGTCGTCATCCGCCTCTTTTACCTTGTCCTCGGCCTTGTGCAGTTTTTCCTTGCGTTTGTCTTCTTTTTTCCACTGTTCTTTATCTTTTATTTTTTCTTTGAGTGCCTCGTCATCAAGATCTTCCATATCTTGTTTTGCTTGGGCTTTCATTGCTCGTTCTTGCTGAGCCACGGATTTCTCTTTCACCGCTGGCTTTTTATGATCATCGGCGTTGACGACGGGAAATGAAAATAACAATAGGCTAGATACAAACACGAGTAACGGCTTCATAGACGCTCCTAAATCCAATGGGGGTGGGTACTTCCAAGACTAGTCAATTTTTCAACGATTGGCAGAAAAAATCCTCGTTGCTCAAGCTTTTTTTCTTTGCTGCACTATAGTTAGAGCAACTGGAGATAAAAAGTGCAAAAGATCCTAGAACTCGAAAAATTACCCTTGGGCATGATGCTGGAGACCGCTCTAGAACAGGCCTACAACCCCGCATTGATCACAGACGCCGACTTTGTCAACGATGGGCCCCATATCCTCTATGCCAACCCGGCCTTTTGCAAAATGACTGGGTATTCTCTTGAACAACTCCTCGGGAGAAATCCGAGATTCCTGCAAGGTGAGCGCACCGATAGACAGGTCATTGATCGATTGCGCACCGCCATCACAAACGGCGAGTTTTTTAGTGGTGCCACGGTAAATTATCGCCAAGATGGTTCACCCTATTATGTGGAATGGAATATCACCCCCATCGTCGATCAACAAGGCAACATCACCCACTTCTTATCCATGCACCAAGACCTATCCGGTAGGATCGAATCGCAACGACGCAACCGCATTTTAACCGGTGCACTCGATGTGGCCGATGACGCGATATTTATTACCAATCAATCGCAGCAGATCATTTTTATAAACACGTCATTTGAACGTTTGACAGGTTACCAACGCGATGAAGTACTCGGTAAAACCCCCGCCTTTCTGAATGCGAGCGATAACGTAGACATGCAGCAGCGCAAAGAAATTCAAAGCGCGATTCGAGAAAGCCGTGTCTATACAGGTATCATGCACAACCGTACCAAGGAGGGTCGAGAAATCTATGTGCACCAAAGCATCTCGCCATTGCGCTTAGAAGACACAGAGGAATTATTTTTTATCAGCATTTCCAAAGATGTCACGAAACGGATGCAAGAGAGGAAACAACTTGAAGTCATTGCCTTTCAAGATCAATTAACCTCGCTGATGAATCGCCGTGGCGCTCAGAACGCACTGGAAGATTTGCTGGAAGACTTTCAGGGCGGAGGGGAAGTCTTTAGTCTCGCCATCTGTGATATCGATCACTTTAAAGCCTTTAACGACAACTTTGGCCACTCAGCCGGTGATAGAGTACTGTGTGCTGTGGCTGATTGTTTACTCATCAATACCCGTCATCGCGACATAGTCTGCCGATGGGGCGGTGAGGAATTTCTGATAGCCTTCGTCGGCGCTAATGAACAAGAGGCCTGGACACAAGCTGAACGGTTGAGACAACGGGTACTTCAGCTTAGCCTAGATGGATTGCCAGCTATTACCATTTCCATTGGTGTTGGCATGCCCAAGCCAAGAGAGGCTTTAAAAGATCTCTTTAATCGAGTCGATGAGGCGCTTTACAACGCCAAAGGGGCAGGACGCAATCGCACCATTAAGGCTAGCGAACTAGATAACTAGTCGCTCAGAGGCGACCGTCGTGGTACAGTGCACGTCTTTTCAATAGAGCCACCTGCATGTTATTTACCGACCTAGGTCTATCTCCAGAAATTCTTCGCGCATTACAAGAAAAAGGTTACACCACCCCCACCCCGATTCAAGCGCAAGCCATCAAACCCATCCTCGCAGGCAGTGACGTTCTCGCCGCCGCCCAAACCGGAACAGGCAAGACGGCAGGCTTTATCTTACCCATCATCGAAACCTTGTTGCATGGTCCAAAAGTGCGCAGCAACAGCGTGCGTGCGCTGGTGCTAACACCGACGCGAGAACTGGCAGCTCAAATTCAAGACAATGCCTATCACTACGGTAAATACACTCGCATCCGCAGCGATGTTGTCTTCGGAGGTGTCAAGATTAATCCGCAGATGCAGCGCTTGCGTGGTGGCGTCGATATTTTGATTGCCACACCAGGACGCTTGCTGGATTTGCATCAACAAAACGCCATCAAATTCGATCAGATTGATATTTTTGTCCTCGACGAAGCCGACCGCATGTTGGACATGGGCTTTATCCGCGATATTCGTAAGATCATTGCCTTACTGCCGCCTAAACGACAAAACTTAATGTTCTCGGCCACGTTTTCACCCGACATCAAAGCCCTTGCCAAAGATATTGTGCACAATCCCAGTGAGATTTCGGTGTCACCTGAAAACGCTACAGCCCATACGGTTGAGCAATGGATTGTGCCGATAGATAAAGCGAACAAACCCGCCGCCTTGATTCACTTATTACAAGAACATCAGTGGCAACAAGTTTTAGTATTCAGTCGCACTAAGCATGGCGCTAATCGTCTTGCTGAAAAGCTTAATAAAACAGACATACCCGCCGCCGCCATTCACGGCAATAAGAGCCAAGGTGCTCGGACGAAAGCCCTGCAAGCGTTTAAAGATGGCAGTATTCAGGTGTTAGTAGCGACAGATATCGCCGCGCGCGGTATTGATATTAAAGAGCTGCCCCATGTAATAAACGTCGATTTACCCAACGTACCGGAAGATTATGTCCACCGAATTGGACGCACCGGGCGCGCCGGTAGTTCTGGCGAAGCCATCTCCTTAGTAAGCGCAGATGAGCTTGAGCAGTTACGAGATATCGAACAGGTCATTCAACAGCTGTTGGAGCGACGTGAAATCGTTGGGTTTGAGCCGAATTTTCCCTTGCCTGTCACGGAATTAAAACCACCTCGCAAACCCAAAAAGCCCAAGAAACTGAAAAAACCCAATACCGAAAACACAACGGCAGCGAAGCCCAAACAAGGGCAAGCAAAACCCAAAGGTCAGCAAGCGAAGCCTAAAAGCAACCAACCTACAGGCGCGAAACCCAAGGCGAAGCCTCGCAACAACCGCCCTAGCTCGGACGCCAATAACCCCTGGGGTCATCGCCGCTAGACGCGGGTAAAAACCTCGCCGCTCAATTGGCGGATTAAGGCGGGAATTTCACTGGGGTGTAACAGGGTGTGCTGGGGATTGATCCCCAGCTCAGCGTCTAAAGGTTGCTGGTGCTGGATCCACACCGAGGTGATCTTCGAGTTGTGGGCCC
>DATHYR010000042.1:0-1261 GCA_035458985.1 Pseudomonadales bacterium | reverse complement strand
CACACCGCCCGCAGACACTGAGGCGTTAACGGATTCCTGGTTGGCGTCACTCCCAAAAGTACAACCGGCAGAGTTGCCGGATGAATACATGGACGCGGTTACCGAACGCACTTCTTGGTGGCCGGTGGATCTTGACCCCGTATTGCGTGGCGAAATTGTTGATCATGCGCCAGAATTCCTTAGCCTAACTGTTGGGCAACCATTGTTTTACGCCGGCAAAGTCAACGGCATTATTGGCGAATCCGAATCCGGCAAAACCTGGGTTGCATTAGAGGCAGTGAAACAGGCGTTAGGACGCGGGCAACGTGTCTTATATATGGATTTTGAGGACGCTGCCCCTGGAATTGTTAACCGCCTCAAGGCATTGGGCATAACCGACTTTACCCATTTCGCGTACATGTCCCCTGATGAAGGATTAGGCACGCGGGCGAAATTAGACCTATCTGAAACCCTGCAGACGATAAACCCCGATATGGCGGTGTTGGACGGTTTTAACGCCGCCATGAACGTTCTAGGGTTAGACATTAACTCTAACAATGATGCGACCACGTTTGCGCAAATGTTGTTAAAACCGGTCGCCGCCACCGGCGTATGCCTCATATATGTGGATCATGTACCCAAATCCAAAGATGCACGCGGCAAAGGCGGTATCGGGGCGCAAGCCAAACGCGCCATGACCACCGGATGTACCCTGGCAGTGCAAGTCCTTGATCCGTTCGGGCGGGGCAATATCGGGCGATTAGGGCTGTCTGTGGACAAAGACCGTGCCGGACACGTGCGCGGATATTGCACCGACGCCCGCAACCTGGGCACCGTGATATTGGTGTCAGACAAAGATACCGGCGACGTCGTGGTGGAATTCGACCCATTTGATGCTAAAACGGTTAAAGAATCCACCGCCATGACACACCGCGATGCCGTGTTACAGGTGTTAGGTCAGGTTGGTGAACCGTTGAGCCAAAAACAGGTGGTGGACATATTGCGGGACAAGGGCCACAAAATCGGTGATCATTACCAAAAACCGACGTTTGAAGGGTTGGCGTTTGATGGTCTGATTGTCAAAATAGACGGCAAATGGCAACTGCACGAAACGGACATTTTGGGCAGTGATTTTGATGAATAGAACCTTTGCGCATTTTGCGCACCCTTTGCGATTTTGCGCAATGCCGCAAAGGTGGAATCCGCGATACCTTTGCGCTGCGCCCCCCCTTAGGGGGCACGCGCAAAGCGCAATCGTGGTTTTGCGAATTTTGGGTACCTT
>DATHYR010000041.1:0-84831 GCA_035458985.1 Pseudomonadales bacterium | reverse complement strand
GTCTGAGGAAATGGATGATCCGATTGATATCCCTGATGACTACCCAAAAGGTAAATATTTATTAGTGTTCGATCCTTTAGATGGCTCATCTAACATTGATGTGAATGTGTCGGTAGGAAGTATCTTTAGCATTTTACGTGCGCCAGAGGCCGCGACAGCACCTGTTAACGCGTCTATTTTTCTGCAGCCGGGCATGAAACAGGTAGCCGCCGGTTATGCGATTTACGGACCAACGACCATGCTAGTGTTAACAGTGGGCAATGGTGTGGTGGGATTTACCTTACACCCAGTGCTCGGTGATTTTTTGCTGACCCACCGCAATATGCACGTGCCCGAACAAACCCATGAGTTTGCCATTAACGCCTCCAACAGTCGTTTCTGGTACCCGCCGGTCAAGCGTTATGTGGATGAATGCTTAGCGGGTAAAACGGGCCCTCGCGGAAAAGATTTTAATACGCGCTGGATCGCCTCGCTGGTAGCCGAAACGCATCGTATCTTAACCCGCGGTGGTGTATTTCTTTACCCGCAAGACGTCAAAGATCCAACTAAGCCGGGTCGTCTACGCCTGATGTATGAGGCCAATCCTGTGGCTATGCTCATTGAACAAGCCGGTGGGCGGTGTAGTACAGGCGATCAACCGATGCTTGAGGTTGAGCCCACCAGTCTTCACCAGCGCATTCCGCTCGTGTTTGGATCCAAGCATGAAGTAGAACTTATCGAACAGTATTATCGAGAATATCACGCGCGTTAGCGTATCCAGCTACTCACATCGAGCGCGCGGCCTGCGGTGCGCCAATCTGCCTTGTCATCATAGGCCATAGTGGCCAAGCGAGGGGCGGGTAGTGCGCGTTCGAGTTGGCTAATATACAACGCACTGTGAGGAATCTCTGGCGTGGGATGATTGGCTATCCAACCCGCCAAGCCTAACCCATCCCGTAAAATGGCTTCAGCACTGAGTAATGCCATATTGACGCATGTCTCAGCGATCCCTACCACCAAAATTACAGGCTTATTGATCTCTCTGGCCAGTCCTGCCATGGTTTCAACGTGATTGATAGGCGTTCGCCAGCCACCGATCCCCTCCACCAACATAAGGTCGTGCTTACCCATCATCGTGCCTCGGCAAATGCCGCTAATACGCTGAACGGTCAAACGTTTTTCTTCCAGTGTGGCAGCCACAAAAGGCGGCCTCTTAGCCCGCAGCGGGAAAGGGTTAACACGTGCATAGTCAAGGTCGACGTTCATGGCCTGCATCAATTGCAGCGCATCATGTCCGCGCAGCCCCTCAGGGCTCTCTTCGCATCCAACCGAGATAGGTTGCATGGCGGCGGTGCTTAATCCCATGTTGTCCGCAGCATAGAGTAGGGCAGAGCTAACAAAAGTGGTGCCAACGCCGGGTTCGGTACCGATCATGAAATATGTTTTTGGCATGCGGGTAAGAATCTCTCAATTTTCACGATGATTTATTGGCTAGCGCATGGCCGGCTAGGTAGAAGTGAAGCGCTGACCAGGCCATGGCGCTTGGGATGATGACTAGCATGGCGATTCTCAGCGCGTCTTGGCCATAGCTAGGGGTGAGATAGTCGCTCACACCGCCAATGATGGTTGGGCCGAGACCCAGGCCAATAATGTTGACCACAAAATAAAACAATGCCGACGCGGTCGCTCGCATGGCGGGTTTTACGCTGGCATGAAGGACGGCAATGCCGGGGCCTATGTAAATCGCCAACATCATGCTCGGAATGAAATTGAGCCATAACGCTAGGGGGGTGTTTTGGGTGGTAAAAATGATGAGATACAACGGTACGATACCGATCGCGGCGATCGCCGGAATCCACATATACCAGCCCTTGTTATGCTTTCCAAAGCGATCCGTTAAAACGCCCGATACAAAGGTGCCGATACCACCAAAAAGACCAATCGACAGTGATAACCACATACCAAGACTGGCCGTGCCAATCTCGTGGCTGCGAATGAAAAACGGGGCGAGCCAATTAAATACGCCGTAACCGCCAACACTAAAAATCATGGCGGCTATAAAAAATTGGCGTGTCACGGGGTTGCTGGTGATGCTATTGAGGACTTCCATAAAGGTGTAGCTAGCCTCTGGCGTGGGCGTGGCTTCTGACCAGCCGCGCACAGGCTCTTTTACTGTGGTTTTAATCACTAACGCCAAAAGAATACCCGGCAGACCCACTATCACAAAGGCCCAACGCCAGCCGAGATATTCGTTGAGAATGCCTCCAAGTAAAAAGCCAAACATGACACCAATGTTGATGCCCAAGCTGTAGATAGAGATTGCTGTAGCACGTTGCTCGGCAGGATAAATATCCGAAATCATGGAGTGTGCCGGCGGTGTGCCACCGCTTTCGCCAATGCCCACGCCAATACGTGCTAGCAACATTTGTGTGTAGTTGGCACAGGCACCACTGATGGCGGTCATAAAGCTCCACACACCAATTGCCAACGAGATAATGTTACGGCGATTACCGCGATCAGACCAGCGGGCGACGGGAATGCCTGCGGTCACATAAAAAACGGCAAAAGCAAAACCGGTGAGAAGACCAAGTTGGGTGTCAGTTAAGGCTAAATCTTGCTTGATGGATTCTTGCAAAATACTGATGAGCTGCCGGTCAATGAAGTTAAACGCATAGGACACCGTAAGAATGACAAGGACGTAGTTCCTGTAGCGCGACGATGAGTAGGGTGAGTCTAGCGGTGGGGTGCGGCTTGTCATGAGGCATGTCCAAAGTGTCATGCCGTTATTTTGCCACATAAACCAGCGCCTCACACAAGGAGAAACCCGAAATGTGAGGCGGTTTTGGCAAGATATTTACTTGCGGTAGTCCAACGGGGGTTGTCTATCGCCCAGTAAGGGGACGTATTGAAAATCTTGGCCGCGACGTTGGTTAAATTCTTCCCGGGCAGCACGGATCAACTGAGGGTCAGAAAATAGATCAAGCGTAGTCTGTGTCATCACTTTGGCCGCTAGCAGCATGCCCTTATGACCGATGCTGGTGCCACCTGCGGCGACCGCTTGCCATGTGTGCGCGGACGTGCCGGGAACCCATGTGGCTGTTGAAAGGCCAACGGTCGGCACGTTCCAACTGACATCACCCACGTCGGTAGATCCCATGCGTTGGTACATTTGGTAGGCTTCAACAGTGTTGGGCGCAGGTTCATGACGCTTTTCAATCGGGAAGGTAGCAATAATGTTGTCTGCGTAAGCTTGTTCGTCACGGCTATACGTGAAGCCACCTTCGGTCACGAGGTTGTCGTGCATGACCTTGGCGAGCGTCTCGTTGGGCAAAATGGAATGATTGCCATGAATCACTTCCCATTCAACCTCGGTACCTGTACCAAGTGCCGCGGCGCGCGCTGTGTCGAGAAGACGCTCCCAAATTTTAGCCAATGTGGCGGCATTTGGATGGCGCGCATAGAAAAAAGATTCGGCAAAATTAGGAACCACATTGGGCGCATTACCGCCCGCCGTAATCACGTAGTGCAGGCGTGTTTCTTGGGGCACATGTTCGCGAAGTAAGTTGACCATCATGTTCATGGCCTCTATACCATCTAGCGCAGAACGGCCAAATTCGGGGGCGGCCGCCGCATGGGCTGAAACGCCTTTAAAGCGGAATTTGGCGGATTTATTGGCAAGGGTGGTGAAAGGACTCGCGCTATTAATGTCATCGGGATGCCAGTGAAGTACCACATCGACATCCTCAAACAGACCCGCCCGTACCATATAGACTTTGCCAGAACCGCCTTCCTCGGCGGGGGTGCCATACAATCGAACTCGGCCGGGTAAACCATTCGCCGCTAACCATTGTTTAGTAGCCACGGCCGCTGCCACAGAGCCCGCGCCAAATAAGTGGTGACCGCAGGCGTGGGCAGCGTGCTTATCATGGATTGGCTCTTCAAACGGTGACGCGGATTGGCTAATGCCGGGCAGGGCATCAAATTCAGCAAGAATACCGATAATCGGGCCACCGTTACCGTATTCGGCGACGAACGCAGTGGGAATGTCCGCCACACCTCGGGTCACGGTAAAACCTTCGTTTTCCAGCGTCTGACTCAACAGTGCCATGGATTCTGTTTCAAGATAACCCACTTCGGCTTTTTGCCACAAAGCGTCTGCAACATCGATAAACTGTTGGCGGTTGTCATCGAGCCATACCAAAGGATTGGCAGCCTGCACCGAGACGCTAAGGCCAAGCGCGGCAATGAGGGAGGTGGGCATGAACTTTTTCACAGCGTGATCCTTTATCTTATAAGTACTCGCTATGCTAGTTGGGAGAGGTCACTACTAACAGAGTGGATCATGGCCATGAAACTTGCGCCAACGTGACAGACATTGCCATGTTTTTTGTTCTAGACTGCAGTGATACTAATGTTAATGATTAAGGAGCTTTGCCATGAAACCACTTATACGCCTATGCGCATCTTCCATTTTTGTGTTAACCACGATCTCTGCTTTAGCGCATGCTCAGCCACCTAGTATCGAGGAACAGGCCGTGGATTTTCGCCAAGGCGTATTTCAAAGTTTATCTTGGAAAGTGGGGCAATTAGCGGCGGCTAAAGCACAGGATGACCGCGCGACCTTCCAGAAGCATGCCAATGATTTGGCCTATTTAACGGGTCTGATTACCGAGGGTTTTATTGCGAATAGTTTAGTGGCGGACTCGAAGGCTAAGCCTGCGGTTTGGGAGGACATGGCCGCCTTTAACGAAGCGGCGCAAAAAATGCGCTCAATGGCGGCAGACGTTGCCAGTGAGGATTACGACATGGCTTCATTTGATGCGCGTAACTTTGGTCGCGAGGGCTGTGGTGGTTGCCACAAGAATTTCAAAGAGCGTCATTGATAAGCGTGGGAGCCCAACCCGAGAAGGCTCCCGTTTTATCAACTGGCCTCAAGACTTGCAATACCTGCCGCGATGGCGGCGGATATCAAGGCAATAACGATGGCTAGACCCATGTTGGAATGGCGAATTGCAGTAAACTTTTTCTCTGTGTCTCGTTTATAACCCGTCAGCATCGCCAGTGTTAAACGTTCTTTTTTGAAAAATTCGTAATAGGCAATGGCGAGAAGATGCAGCCCAATAGCGATGAAAAGCACATCGACGTTGAAGAGGTGGAATGCACTCAACAGATCAACCACGTCAGATGATACGAAGCGATTGAGGGGACCGAAAAAGTAGTATTCATCATCACTAAAAAGCCCTGATACCGCCTGTGCTGAAATCGCGCCAATGAGAAAGACCACAGACAGTGCCCCGAGAGGAGTATGTCCGCCCCGATATTCACCATAATGGCCTTGTAGGTAGCGTTTAATCGCCGTGGGTCCCACCACAAAACCTTTAAACCGGGCATGTTCAGGCCCCACCATGCCCCATACAAGTCGAAATATCATCAATCCCAAAATGGCATAGCCGCACAAAAAATGCAGTTCAAGATCATCAAGGATCTCAACACTAAACCATGCAAGGCTGACCAAAATAAACAATAGGCCATGGAAGAGGCGAAGAGGGATGTCCCAAATGTACGTTTTCATGGTGTTTTTCTGTGCCGTTGTGCGTTGGTAGGATCGGATGTTAGCAAAGACGGTGTCGTTGCGTCAGTTGATAACGACCTTATTGCACCCCTAAAGGCGGGGAATGACAGAGAAAATCTGGCCGTAGCCATTTAAGGTTAAGGCATGTGATATGACATCAAAGGTTTTAATAATGACATCGAACGTCAAGGCGCCTAGCAATGGTTTGTTTAACCGTTTTTTAAGCAGCGTAGAGTTTTTAGGTAATTTACTCCCTCATCCTATTACCTTATTCGCCATATTCTGTGTAGTTATTGTTGTAGGTAGCGGTATTGCTGACTTCTTCGGCTTGGCCGTTGAAGATCCTCGGCCAGTGGGTGCCCGTGGTCGCTCACCCGATGGGGTGATCGAAGTAGTCAGCTTGCTGTCGGTGGAAGGCTTACAGCGCATTGTGACGGGCTTGGTCACAAATTTTACCAGTTTTGCCCCCCTGGGTACGGTGTTAGTAGCCATCCTTGGGGTGAGTGTGGCGGAACACTCAGGCTTATTATCTGCCGTGATGCGCAACATGGTCATGGAGGCCTCCAAACGGCTAGTAACCTTCACGGTGGTATTTGCTGGTATTCTCTCTAACACGGCTTCAGAGCTGGGTTATGTCGTACTCATTCCATTGGCGGCGATGATCTTCCACAGTCTTGGTCGACACCCTCTGGCAGGTTTGGCGGCGGCTTTCGCCGGTGTGTCGGGGGGGTACAGTGCTAACCTTCTTCTCGGTACGATTGACCCTTTGCTAGCGGGCATTACAACCCCTGCCGCGCAAATGATTGATCCAACTTACGTGGTAGGGCCCGAGGCAAATTGGTATTTCATGATGGTATCGGTCTTTCTGATTTCTGGTCTTGGCACCTTTGTGACCGAGAGCATTGTGGAGCCTCGACTCGGTAAATACAGTCATGCCAACGCCAGTGTTGATCTGAGCAATACCTCAGTAGACAAGGTCAGTGATCTTGAAAAACGCGGTTTGCGTTGGGCTGGGGTCGCGTTTGTTGTCATGTGCCTCTTGTTGGCATGGACCATTGTCCCTGCCGACGGCATATTACGCCATCCGCAGACCGGTGAGGTGGCGGGTTCGCCTTTTTTAAAAGGAATTGTGGCTTTTATCTTTGTGACGTTTGCCATTCCTGGGTATGTCTACGGGCGAGTGGTCGGCACCATGAAAAGCGACCGCGATGTCATTAATGCTATGTCGACGTCGATGAGCTCAATGGGCCTATATATTGTGTTAGTCTTTTTTGCTGCTCAGTTTGTGGCGTTTTTCAAATGGACCAATTTCGGCACCATCTTGGCTATTAAAGGCGCGGCATTGCTACAGGCACTCAATCTTACCGGTCCAGAGGTCTTTGTTGGCTTTATTTTCCTCTGTGCATTGATCAATTTGAGTTTAGGCTCATCCTCTGCTCAGTGGGCAGCGACAGCCCCCATATTTGTCCCAATGTTAATGCTTATAGGTTATGCGCCAGAAACCATTCAGGCGGCGTACCGTATCGGTGACTCTGTTACCAACCTTATAACGCCGATGATGAGTTATTTCGGGCTTATTCTGGCCGTGGCCGCGCGCTATCAAAAAGATATTGGTATAGGTACGTTGATATCGATCATGCTGCCTTACAGTATGATTTTCTTCGTGGGCTGGGTAGCACTGTTTTATGTATGGGTCTTTGGTTTTGGTCTGCCGGTGGGGCCTGGCTCGCCCATTTACTATCAACCTTAATATGGCCGTCGCGATACCAAAGCCATATACCCCTTGTTTCTGGCAGGCACCCGATGGATAACCACATAAGGCCGGCGGCCTCAGTCGTATTACTTAAACCCTCTTCAGAGGGCTTTGATACCTTACTACTGCAGCGCAGCGAGCAACTCAGTTTTGCCCCGGGTCATTGGGTATTCCCGGGTGGCAAGATAGAAGAATTCGATTACCGCGACGGCGATGGTGAAGTCGACGCGGCCTACCATGCGGCGCGGCGAGAATGTTTAGAAGAAGCCGGCATCGATGGCTTAGGTGAATTATATTATCTGGCCACGTGGACTGGGCCGACCTCTGCACGCTACCGTTTTCGAACCCATTTATTTGTGGCTTTCGTCGCGCCCGACACCTCGTTGACGGTTGATGGCTCTGAGATTGTGTCGGGTCATTGGATCTCATTACCCGAGGCGTGGAAAAGGGCGTCGGCAGGGGAGTACAAAATGATGCCTCCGACCATTGTCAGTCTCCACGATTTACAGGCGCACAATACACCAGCGAGCATGCGTGATTTTTTACACGACCGACCATATTTCGATTACGTGCCTAAGGTGGTGCGTTACGAAGGTGGTATGGTGGCGCTATACCCTGGCGACAGTGGATGGCATCAAGGCGCCATGACGGAAGATGCACCCTTTCATCGTCTTTTGTTGATTGATAACAAGACATACAGATTTGTAAAGACCGATTAATACCGTCCTTAAGCAACGACATGGTGTTGGCACGCTGTCTTTGATTGTCTATTTTTATGCTGTTTGGTCTGTACAGTTATTGCTGATGTACTAGAGTATGAATATCACTAATTTGTTACATCGATCAGCATACCGCACGACATCTAAACGAGGGGAGTGTTCATGAGAATATTGAAGCTAATCATGATCTTCTTATGGATGTACAGCCAAATTTTGTACGCGGATGATAAACAACTCACCTTATATTTTGATGCCGACCTGTCGATCAATAAAAGTTCTGCTTCTTCAATTCTACGTGGCATGCAAACGGCGTTATCCTCGGTTAACAATAATATCGGTGGCTATACCCTAAAAATTGTACCTCTCGATCATCGAGGTAATGTCCTTCGCAGTAAGCTTAATTTTAAGAAGGCCGCTGATGATCCCTCTGCCATCGCCGTGATGGCAGGTGTGCACTCCCCCCCATTAATAACCAACCGTGCATTTATTAATAATCTCAATCTTGTCACGATAGTTCCATGGGCGGCAGGTGCTCCTATTACACGATTTGATGAGGGAGAAAATTGGGTATTCCGTGTATCCATTGACGATGCGTATGCCGGTGAATTCTTGACCAATTTCGCTATGCTACAAAGGCAGTGTCAACGCCCAGTCATTCTTTTGGAGTCTACTCCGTGGGGTGACTACAATTTGAAAAATATTGGTCAGACATTGCTACAACACGGGGTGTCTCAACCACTAGTTCTGCGTTTTGGAATAAACCTTCACGAAGACAGCGCTAACATATTAGCCCGTCAGATTTCTCGTAGTGAAGCCGACTGTGTAATATTGGTTGCTAATCCCATTGAAGGGGCAATTATAGCTCAAGCTTTGGGAAGTATTGATTCATCTGAATCAATAAAATTAATAAGTCATTGGGGTATTTCAGCTGGAAGATTTGAGGAAAATGTTCCTCATGAAATACGTCAAAAGCTTCAATTGACGTTTATACAAAGCTGCTTTTCCTTCATGTCTCCGTCATTGAGTGATTATGGTAAAGATGTTTTGGCGCGTGCTCGTCAAATATTTTATCCGGTTATAAATGACGCTGAAGATATTACTTCTCCGGTCGGGTTCATACATGCGCATGATGCTATGCTTTTGCTGATTGAAGCGCTCAAGCATGTTGATCTTGCTCAAAATACTCAGTTGCGAAGGCAAGATCTCCGTGAGTCATTAGAAAACCTTACTACTCCGGTGCACGGTCTTATTAAAACGTACCAGCAGCCATTTAGTGCATTCGATAAACTGCTCAATGTTGACGGTCATGAAGCTTTAAGTCCGCAAGATTATTGTATGGCCTATTACGATCGTGATGGGAATATAAGGCTACTTTAGTGATGTATCGAAATCCAGGTGACATAGCATGAGTCAAAGACTAAAAATAATTTTAGTTCATGGTGCTATTGTCTTTGTGGTTGGATTGGTACTGTTGATCATATCTTACTGGTTTTTTGTGCCAGATCTTTCACAGCGTCTTAGTGATTATCGAGTTAATAACGAAAATTTAGTTCTTAGTTCTAAAATCCAACAGATCGAAGGCGCGCTTTCAGTACGTATTGCCCACGCTAAGAATCTCTCTGAAAGTGATATAATTGTCGGCAGCATCATATTATCTGATCGCGATGATATTGGTTTAATTGCTCGAATAAATGACCATAAGTTTTTAAATCATAAGATTCCCACAAGTCTCTATGATTTCATGGGGCAGTCAATTTATCAGACGCAAGACTTCCCGTTTTTTGAGGCTGATACTATGTTGATGGTAGTTGACAGCCTGATGAATGATTCTGAATATGTTTATTTGGCAAGTATGCCTGATAAACGCTTAGTAATATTTTTACCAGTATATTATCAGGGCTTTATTGAGGGCTTTATAGGGCAGTCATACCCAGTCGACTTTCAAACAATAATCTCAGATGAGAGCAATTTTAATCATAAGTATGAAATGAAATTGAATTTTCAACTCGGGTCTTTTACCACAGACCTAATCACTAGTGATTTTAAGCACACAGTCAAAGGCAGGTTAAGTGAGTTTCCAGTCAACTACCTTATATCCTTTGATATATCTGAAAATATTTCGCAACAGTTATTGATTGAAGATGATCTTAAGAAAAGTCTTTTATTTATAATTATCTCTTCTATGGCTGTACTTTTCTTACTTGGCTATAGCCTATTAGTAAGTCCTTTTATTTTATTGAAAAAAACAGAAAAAAAATTAACAGAAAATCAGATCAAACTTGAAAGCGCGTTAAAAGATGCCGAAGTTGCTAAGGACATAAAAAGTCGTTTCTTGGCCAACATGAGCCACGAGATTCGTACACCCATGAATGCGATTTTAATGTCTCTGAATATGGCCAGTGATACAGATAACGACCAACAGCAAAGGAATTTCATTAATATTGCGCTTTCAGCGACTTCCTCCTTACTCCAAATCATCGATGATATTTTGGACTTTTCCAAGTTAGAAGAAGGCAAGTTTCATATCCAAATTAGGCCTTTTTCGATTAAAAGCTTTTTTGCCAAAGTGAGAGTCTTAGTCTCCCCACTATTGAGTAAAAAAGGCCTAAGCTTCTACTCAGATATATCAGGAGCAAGCGATATTTTCCTTCTTGGCGATGAAATAAGGCTTCGCCAAGTCGTGATTAATTTATTGAGTAACGCTATAAAGTTTACTGATCATGGGCATGTTACTTTCAATGTTGCATATGAAATTGAAAACGAGCACGCTAAAGTTGTGATCACGATTAGTGATACTGGTCCAGGCATAACGCCTGAGAATCAACATCATATTTTTGAGCGTTTCACCCAGCTGACTCAAGATGAAAAATATATTAAAGGGACTGGACTTGGATTAGCCATTTGTCAGCAACTCGTCACGCTTATGGGGGGGGATATTTGGTGCGAAAGTCAGGTGGGTAAGGGCTCTACCTTTTTTGTGACATTAACGCTGCCCCTTTCATCTGGGTCGCATGTATTAACCATAGAAAATGACCCTGCCCTTGAAGGTATATCCTTGAAAATATTGGTTGCAGAAGATCAAGAGGTCAATCAAATGTTGATACAAGCTGCATTGGAAAAGCTGGGGCATACGGTAGTATGTGTTGAAAATGGTCAGCAAGCCTTGGACGAACTCTATGCAAACCCATGCGATTTTGATGTCGTGCTCATGGATAACAATATGCCAGTCATGAGTGGTTGCGAGGCTGTGCGAATTTTGCGTAGCAGCGGCACTGTTTGTAGTACGATTCCTGTCTTAGCGATTAGTGCTGATGCTATGGTAGAGCAGCAGCAACAATTTATAGAAGCGGGTATGGACGGATTTGTTAGTAAACCGATAGAAATCGACGTGTTGACTAATGAAATTGAAAGAGTCATCTCGGAACATTCATGGAAGCGTGATACTTAAATCTTCAGATCACTAAGCTGTTAGGGAATATTTTGGCAATTCTCCTCAATAATCATGGTTACGATAATACTCCTTGGGTTGAAAATCTGACGCAATGGCGTCCCGATCTGCCCGTGGTTGAGTTTTCAACGGTGCAGCAGCAACCTGAGTGGGTTGCGCGTATTCGTTATGCGGCGGTATGGCATCACCCGATGGAAGACTTATTCCGCTACCCCCATCTTGAAGCCATTTTTATCCTGGGTGCGGGTACGGAAGACATTGACGCGGCTGAACGCGTACCCGATGTGCCAATTGTGCGTTTGATTGACCCCGAAATATTGGACGATATGGCGTTTTATGTTTTGCATTGGGTATTGCATGCTCAGCGCGGTTTTGATGTGTACCGTCAGCAGCAAAACGATAAGTACTGGCAGCGCTACATGTCACCTCGTGTGAGAGATTACACCGTTTTGGTACTCGGTCTTGGGCCAGTAGGTGCAGAGGTGGCCAGGCGTCTTCACATCAACGGTTTTGATGTTCGCGGTTGGAATCTACGCCCGGTAGAAGCCATCGATATGACCTGTTTTATTGGCGACCACGCCCTTGAAGAGGCCATGCAAGGTGTTGATGTCGTAGTGAATTGCTTACCCTTAAAGCCCAATACGCGGCACTTAATCAATGCATCCCGCATGAAATGCATCAAAAAAGGTGGCGTGGTGATTAATGTGAGCCGGGGTGGCATTATTGATCACTCGGCCTTATTGGCGCAGCTCGATGCGGGGCATTTATCTCTCGCGGTTCTCGATGTTTTTGAGCAAGAGCCGCTACCCGTCTCTTCACCCCTGTGGTCTCATCCTAATGTGGTGGTGACACCGCACATGTCGGGTGCCACCCATGCGCGTTCAGCCGCCAAAGTACTGGCAGAAAATATTGCTCGGCTTGAACGGGGGGAAACGCCATTTCCTTTATATAAACGTTAACGTTTTGCGCGCGCATTTTCGTGCAGTATACGGCGACTAGGTGTGCCGCCAATCCGTATATCAACTATAGTGAGTGGCGTATCATTTACCTGAGTCTTGTTCATGGAATTACTACTGTTATACCTCTTCTTAGCCATTGGTGTGTCGTTTTTGTGCTCTGTGTCGGAGGCGGTGTTGTTGTCTACTCGCCCCTCATTTATAGCCTCCTTGGACCCCAATAGTCGCAAAGCGCGCTTACTGAGTGATCAACAACACAATATGGATAAGCATTTGGCGGCGATATTAACCGCCAATACTATTGCGCACACTGTCGGTGCTGCCGGGGTAGGAGCACAGGCCAGTTATGTTTTCGGTGATGAATACTTTGGCTTGATTTCGGCGGTACTCACGCTGCTGATCCTCATTTTTTCTGAAATTATTCCCAAAACCATCGGTGCCAATTATTGGAAACAATTGGCAGGAATCATGTGCGTGATTATTCATTGGATGACGCGGTTGTTGTATCCACTCGTATGGGCGTCGGGCAAGGTGACGCAATTAATTTCCTCGTCCAATGAGGGGCTGCACACCTTTTCGCGCGAAGAAGTGACGGCCATGATTGATATTGGCAAGCGAGAGGGTGTTATTGATCATAACGAGCATAAGATTGTGTCCAACTTGTTGATGCTGCGACAACTCTCCGTGCGTGATTTGATGACACCAAGAACCGTATTGGTCACTGCGTCGAGACAAGAAACGGTAGCGATGTTTTTTTCACTCCATGCTGAGTCGTCGTTTTCACGCATTCCCATCTACGGGGCAGGTCATGATGATATCTCAGGTTATGTGTTAAAAACCGATCTGCTCATCGCTCAAGCTAATGATCAATTTGATCGCCAGCTTCATGAATTTGAACGCGAATTTTTGGTGATTTCTGATCGGCTGACAGCCATGGAAGGCTACAAACAGTTGATGCGCGAGAAATCACACATTGCCCTTGTTGTGGATGAATATGGCACAGTACAAGGGTTGTTATCGCTAGAGGATATCTTCGAAACGTTGATCGGGATGGATATCATGGATGAAATGGACAAGGTCGAAGACCTTCGTGCCTTGGCGAAGACGCTCTGGAAAGAGCGAATTACGGCCTTGGGTGTCGATTTGTCCGATGTATCCGCCGATAAGTCTGTCCGTGGGAAATCCTCCGTTTAAGAGGATTTACGCAGCAACGCAAGGATGTTCTCTAATCCCATTCGTTCCAAATTGTCGATGTTGTTATGGGGGATGCGCTCGGCGTTTTCTCTGCCATAGGCCTCGATGGCTTTTTCGATACTCGCCTCGCGTAACAAGTGCAATATGGGGAAAGGGGCGCGGTTGGTGTAGTTACTTGGGGCGTCCTCCGCCGTGTTTTCAAACTGGTACCTTGGGTGGAAACTAGCAATCTGATAAACGCCTTCATAACCGAGTTCATCAAGCATTTGATTCGCGCCCTCGAGGATGTCGAGATAATCCATAAAGTCCTCGAGCCCTTGTGGAATAATTAGTAGGGTAGTTTCGACGCGTTCATCCATGTCCAGCAGTTGTAATTCCCCCAAAAAGACATCCGCTAGTGTGTCGAGAGATCCTTCCAATATTTTGAAACGCACACCGTTTGCGTCGAGACTCCGCTTGGCAAAAGGGCATAGATTCTGGCCGACCACCATGGCATTTACCCAGTCGCGGCAGTGTTGCTCAATATGTGTTGTCATGATGGGTTTCCTCGTTGGGGGTTATTTCGCGCGGTGGAGGAGCATCATAGCCAGGGCTATGGCTACGCCGGGAAAGACCACTAGATTCAGCATTTGCCAGCCAATGGAATTAAACATGAAGCCAGCCATGAGTGACCCAATGGCCATGGTCGTGAAGATCATAAAGTCATTCAGGCCCTGTGCGACACTTTTCTCTTCGTCGCTGACTGAGGTGGCGATTAAGGCCGTGGCGCCGGTAAAGCCAAAATTCCAACCAAGACCTAAGAGTATCAACGTACCCCAGAAATGCATTAAGTCTAACCCCATGAGGGCTAGACCCCCGGAAAGTGCAATGAAAAGTAAGCCGATCGCGGTAATGGTGGCTTTGCCAAAGCGCTCAATCAGTTTGCCTGTGAAAAAACTGGGCGCATACATCGCCAGCACGTGCCATTGAATGCCAAGCGCAGCATCGCTCACAGGATGCCCATGCGACACCATGGCAATGGGGGCAGCGGTCATCACAAAGGCCATTAACGCATAGGACACCACGCCCGCGAGCATGGCCGTAACGTAGGTCGGTCGAGATAACAGGGTCCAGATGGATACCTTGGGTTGCTGATGCTGTTGCCGAGACTGTGCTGGCGAACGAGGCAGTCCACTGAGGATGAGGATTTGCAAGACCAGCAAAACACCAATACCACCAAAGCTAGCGATGAATTGTCCGCTTGCTAACGTTCCTCCCCATACGACAATCTGTGGCCCGATAATGGCGGCTACTAGACCACCGAGCATGACCCTAGAAATAGCTTTGCCATGATCGTGCGTGGGTTGTCCCTCCATGACAGCAAAGCGGTAGGTCTGAATATGCGCCGCGTTAAAACCTAGCATAGTAGTGCCAATGCAAAACAATAAAAATGAGGTGTGTAGAAGCGCCGCTGTTTGTAAGCCTGCACCGAGAAGCGCCACCGTGGCGGCGATGATGTAGGCGGTTTTTCGCCCTAAGGTTTTGATGGAATAGGCCGCGATCAAGGTGGAAACGGCCATCCCTGCGTTCAGTAAAAAGATGGGCAGTGTGGCGATGTCCTTGTGCGCTCCGAGCGAAATACTCACCAGTCCCGCCAGAGAGATCACGATGGGCGCCGCTGAGGCGCCAAGGGCTTGCGCAGCGGGGTAGAGTGTTAGGGTGTTTTTTATCATGATGAGATCGCACATATTGGAAGGATGTCTTTGTAGCATCTCGCATGTGAAATAGACAAGCGCTATCGCCGTCTGCCAGCAGACGACTCCCATAACTTTACACGCCGGCTTTGCCACGCAAAAAAAAGACCACCAGGAGGTGGTCTTCATTGAACTCGCTTTCAGCGGTTCTCTCCACGCCGGCTTTGCCACGCAAAAAAAAAGACCACCCGAAGGTGATCTTTTATTTTTGGTGGAGCCTAGCGGGATCGAACCGCTGACCTCAACACTGCCAGTGTTGCGCTCTCCCAGCTGAGCTAAGGCCCCAAATTTGGGATTCGAGTGTGCCTCGAAAGTGGTGCGAATAATAGAGGTTGGGGCAGGGAGCGTCAACCTCTGCGAGGTAAAAAAGTGATGTTTTTTAGGTTTCTTCGATAAGGTGCTTAATATGTTCCGCCGTTAACACAGGATCCTGTTGGGGGATGAAATGCGTCAGGCTATCTAAATGAATATCTTTGCCCTTTTTTATGTGCTGAACGAGGCCGGGATAGGTGGGTGAATAGGAGAATCCATAGAATTTATCAAAGCTTGGGGGAGCCATGGCCCGCAACACGTGCACGGTTTGTTCAAGACTTTCTAGGGTTTTGTATATGTCTTTGAAACTGCTCATGTGGGTGTAGACCCTCGCTTCAAAGTCCGGTTTACAGGCAAGTGTGTAGGCTTGCTTGTCCTCGTTCCAATGCAGACCGTGTTGTACGTAATCACGAAATACCTCCGGGTCAAATACCGCGAAGGGTTGCCTGTCTTGGTAGCGGCTAATCATTGAGTCAATACTGGGAAATTCAGCCTGTCGTGCCTTAGTTGTTTTCTCGGCATGGTGCATCGGAAGGTCCATACCCTGATAAACCGGTGGCGGTAAAATGACCGGATCGATCAGCATCACTTTTTCGACAATATTGGGTTCAAGATGCGCGGCGACAACACTAGCGACTCCGCCGAGGGAATGTCCGACCAAGATGACATTGTGTAGCTGCAATTTTCTCAGTGTACTTGCCACATCTTCACCGAGCTCATACCAGCTATTAAAGGTGAGCGCGTCACTCATGCCGTGACCACGAAGGTCTAACGCAATAACGTGATGATGGGGCAGGTGACTAACCACCTTGTCCCAAGTGCGGCCATGAAAACCTGTCGCATGGACTAAAACCACCGTGGGTTGATCTTGCAAAGCCTGTCCCCATTCGTGCACGTTGATACGATGCGATGAAAGATCGATGGACTTTTGGACAGGGCTTCTTTGATTCATGGTTATATGGCCAGGGTCGCTTGTAACAGAAACGTATAAAAACTTTCCTAATGTTAACTACAATTTCTAAACCGAGTTATATCCGTTAACGACAGCAAGGATGCTATGAAAGCGTTACCTATTTTTCGGCAGGATGCCGTATTGTATGCCGCCCAGGGCCGTGTAAGGCCATTCTATACGCCATTACAAACCAACTATCTGTGGGTGATGGTCGTCATGATGGTGTTATCTATGGTGGCGACAGGCTGGTTGATAACTCAGCACTTCGTGCGCTATCAAACGGTCATTGGCTGGGTAGAACCCGCCGCCGGTGTACAAACACATCGTTCGCCAGTGCAAGGTCGAATCGTTGAGCAGCTTGTTAATATCGGTCAGACGGTCGAGGCCGGTGATGTATTAATGCTCGTGAGTCCGCTTCATTTTATGTCTAATGGGCTGTCAGTGTTCGATGCTCAGCGAGGCGTACTGGATCAGCAGCAGCAGACATTATTAGAACAGCAAGTTCGCCAAGCAGAGCTTGATGACCAAAAACAACAGAGGCTCGTTTCACAGTTGGCGGGTTCTTCCCGAAAGTTAGCGTTATTTGAAACAGCTAAGCATGATCGTGAATTAATTTTGCAGATGGCCAATCAGCAATATGATAGGGCTAAGATTCTTTTTGAGCAGGGACATGTGGCCGCCGCCTCACTGCTTGATATGCAGGAAAAAATTCATCATCTGCGATTGCAAATGCTCAGTCTGGAGGGCGAATTCGCCGATCAGCAAAGCCTACATGTCTCCCTAGAACAACAACTGGCGAGTTTGGCGACCGAACAAGCGCTCAACAAGAGCCGACATGAGGCGGCATCTCATGGTTTTTCCCAGCAAATGATTGATCTTCAAGGGAAGGGGTATCATGCCATTGTGGCAGCGCAGTCCGGAGTCGTTGACAGCATTGCCATTCACGTTGGCGATGAAGTGCGTCCAGGTCAAGCCTTGCTTAACATTCTTCCGCATAATGCGCGTCTTATTGGCGTAATGCATATCCCAGTGCAGGCGGCGGGTTTTGTCAGTGAAGGTCAACCCGTCGAGCTAAGATATAGTGCTTACCCCTACCAAAAGTACGGGGTGCATCATGGCATCATCGAGCAACTCAACGATACACCAAATGCCGATACGCATGGAGAATTTGTCTATACCGCCAAAGTCGCCTTGGAGGAAACCTCGGTATTGGCGCATGGTAAACGCTATCAACTCAAAACAGGGATGAGTTTTGAGGCCGACGTTGTGTTGAGTCGTCGGTCTTTTGCGGAGTGGCTATTTGAGCCGCTCTATTCGTTGCGTGGAGGTTTCACGCGTTAATAGCTAGATAAGGAGATCAGCTATGAGAGATGTAATATCAGAACTAAGTCGTTTGTTATCACCACGTGAGTCACAGGTATTTGGCGAACTCCTATTGGGGCGACCAAATAAAGTGATTGCCAGAAATCTGCATATCGAGGAGCGAACGGTGAAATTTCATTGCTCCAATATATATCGCAAATTAAACATCAATAATCGGCAGGGCTTACTGACATTTTTCAGCTAATTCTGGCTGTCGGTGCAGTGGTGACTGTCAATCATCTGGCTAATACTAAGAGTGTCGCTGCAATCCTGTAGCGGCATCACAACAGAGGATGTTAATCATGGATGATTACAATACTGACTTACTAACACTTGAAGATGACATGCTAGATCACGTAGCCGGAGGCTGGGTGCAAGCGCTTGGCCTCATTGCGACTATTGGTGTGACCTATAAGCAGTCTTATGAAACGGCCAATTTTTACGGTGCTAACACATTAGGAAATTGGCTGGGAAGCGAGGTCTACGACTTATTTAACGAGTATTAAGTCGCCGCGTGTGGCTCGCCCAGCGGGCCACATTTAATCTTCAGGGATGACCACAGTGAAAGGATGACAGTTATGGATATGAAGAAAAATGGCCTAATGGCCATGCTGATAATCTTGCTTTGTTTAGCCATGGCCAATGCTATGTTACACATTCAGCAACAGGCATGGGGAGACGTCTTGTGGGCGTTAGGGATTATTATGATTCTGTTCCCCTTGCCTGACAATGTTCGATTTATCAGTGCCAAGCTTGGCAAGGTCCAGGTCAAGTCCACGCTAGTGAATTCGCTGCATGGTATTGCCGGTGTGCTTTTTGTCACAGGTTTGCTCTTGAAAACCCTCTAACACAATGAGAGGTGTTCCATGGAAGGAACCCTAGTTTACACACGCCCCTGGTGGCGGCTTAACGTCGGACGAAAAATCCCCATGATTTGGCAAGCCGAAGCCGCCGAGTGTGGTTTGGCGTGTTTAGCTATGTGCTTTGATTACCACGGGGTCGGCGTTAGTTTAAAACAATTGCGTGAACGTTTTGGTAATGCAGGACGTGGTAATACAGTGAAACAGTTGCGAGCAATTGCCCATAGTTATGGGCTAGAAGGGCAAGTGTATAGCCTATCGTTGACTGATTTGGCGGTGCAAACCTCACCAATGGTGTTGCACTGGGATTTCAATCATTTCGTGGTCTATGTGAGGCGCCGTTTTGGTAGGCATCTCATCCACGATCCCGCACGAGGTGAACGGTGGTTATCGAGTAACGAAATGGCCCGGCATTTCACCGGTGTGGCGATGCTATTACAACGAGGCAAGGCCACAGCGCCATGTCAGCCCCTCCCGATATTTGCCTTGCGACCATTGCTATACAGTGCTTCGGTAGCCAGCCAGGTGGTGACCGTTGCGCTGCTATCTGTCGTTTTACAGGCCTGTTTGTTGCTTTCGCCGCTGTATGTTCAAACCGTCGTCGACGATGTCGTGCTTCGCTTGGATGGTGCTTTACTGGGGAGTTTGGCGTTTGGGTTTACCTGGTTATTGGTGTTTCAAACAACCCTACAATACCTTCGGGATGCCGTGGTATTGCGTTTCTCTGCCGCGTTGCAACGACAGCTTGGTGAGCGATTATTTCGCCATTTAATGACACTACCCCTAAGATTCTTTGCGGCGCGACACATCGGTGACATCCAGTCTCGTTTTAATGCCATTGATTATTTTCGAGAGCTATTCAGTCAGCAACTCGCGGTGAGTATTGTGGATGGAATCTTGGCCCTAGCCGCCTTGTTTGCCATGTGGCTATATAGCCCATTGTTGAGTGGTATCGTGTTGGCAAGTACGGTGATGTATGTCCTTGTCGTGTGGTTGAGTAGTGGATGGATTAAGCGTGCTCAGCAGCAGGCAGTTCAATCGCGGGCGACCCTTGATGGCCATTTCATAGAGAGTATTGCCATGGTTCAAACCATCGCGCAAATGGGTGCTCGTCAGGATCGAAGCGATCAGTGGTGTGACAAATTACACGACTTCAATGGCGCTGATGTCAACGCTAAGTTTTGGCAAGTGAGATTAGACACGACCTTACGTGCCTTACAAGGTCTTGAGCACATTGTCTTGGTGTACTGGGCGGCCCATATGGTGATGCAACAGCACATGACCATCGGCATGTTATTCGCTTTTCTAGCTTACAAAGGGCGATTTGCCAGTGCTAGCCAAGGCCTTGTATCGGCCTTACTAACACTTCGTTTGTTACCTGTTCATCGAGATCGTTTAGCAGATATCGCCATGACCGAGCGGCAGCCGGACAATCATCTTTTTGCCTATATCCAACCGGAGATATTGAGGGTGGAAGGCCGTCACCTTCGTCTTACCTTAGAACCGGGAGAGTGTGTCGCCATTGCGGGACGCAGTGGATGTGGAAAATCGACCTTAATGCGAGCCCTACTGGGGTTGGAAACACATACAGCATCTATCCGTTGGGGGTGTCAGCGCGAGCAAGTAGCCGCGGTACTGCAGGGCGATGGCTTGTTGAGCGGCAGTATACAAGACAATATTTGTCACTTCGATCCCTCTCCCGATGGGCAACGATTACGTCACGTGTGCATTGTGTCCGGTGTTGATCGCGTGTTGGCAGATTTACCGATGGGGCTTGATACCCCGGTCGGCGAATACGGTCATGGCTTGAGTGCAGGACAAGCACAGCGTGTGCAAATTGCACGAGCACTCTATCGACAACCCGCCGTGTTATTGCTCGATGAGGCGACCAGTCATTTGGATGTGTTGGCGGAGAAAAGACTCATGCAAGCGCTGCGCGAGCCAGCGCTTGGGTTAACGATACTGATGGTGGCACATCGACCAGATTGTCTAGCCGCAGCAGATAGAATCATTGACATTAGTGCAACGCAGTGAGCATTTTCATGATCGGCATGGCGGCCGTCCAAAGACCAAATATCATCATACTGACCGCCACAATGGATCGTGTCGTACGTTGACGAAATAGCTTTTGTAGCCACGCGCCAGTGAAACTGGTGGCTAACATCGAAGGAAGAGTGCCGACCCCAAAGCCCAGCATGAGCCAAGCGGCGTTTGTATCTCCACTGTAAGCGATTGACCAGCTGAGGGCGGAATAGACAAGACCACAGGGTAAAAATCCCCAAAGCAAGCCAAGAGCGACCGTGCTAGGAAGTGTTCTACGCCCCATCAAGCGTCGGCTTATGGGTTGTAAGCTACGCCATAAAACGGCACCACCACGCTCAAGGAATTGAATGCCACGCCACCAATCTAACAGATACAGCCCCATGGCTATGAGCAGCAAGCCCGCCATTAAGCGTAAGATAGGCATCAACATTTTGAAATCGGGACCAAGAATAGCAATACTTGAGCCCACCAACGCCGCGATGATGGCATAGCTAGATATTCGGCTTAAGTTAAATAGCGTGATGCGAAGCGCGTTGGATTGTTGTTGTCCCAGGGCAGCGGCGATACCGCCACACATACCCATGCAATGGCCACTGCCTGCCAAACCCATCAACACAGCGGCGACAAACCCCTCGATCATTGCTTTGAGTCCTTGTCTTTAGGTGTGTCGTCATCAAATAGGATGCGGCTGGCTTCGTTATCTAAATCGTCGTATTGGCCGCTGTTGATAGACCAGAACAGTAAGATGATCACCACAATAGCAAAGAAAAGCGCAATGGGTATGAGTAGATATAAGCTATTCATTGACGCATTCCTTTAAACCTGAGCGCATTAATGACCACCACAAGCGAGCTCAATGACATGCCTATGGCCGCTTGATAAGGCTGTACCCAACCCATCATCGCCAAGGGAATGGCGGATGCGTTATATAGCAAGGACCACGCGATATTTTGTTTAATGACGACATCGCATCGTGAAGCAATGCTCATCCCTTGTTGCAGGGCACGTAGATCAGGATTGAGTAAAATTAAATCGGCGTTGGTTTTCGCGAGTTCGCTTGCCATGCTCATCGCCACCGACAGGTCTGCGCCAGCGAGTACACCAACATCATTAATGCCATCACCCACCATTAAGACACGATGGCCCTGGGATTGAAGCGTTCTTAAGTAGGTCAGTTTTTGTTCAGGACTTACACCCGCTTGCCAGTGCTCAACGCCCAGCTCATGAGCTACCTTGGCCACGGCATACGGGCTATCCCCACTCAAAATATCGACCCTCATGCCATGTCGCTGGAGCATTTGGATCGTCTCCGCGGCTTCCTTGCGCAGGCTGTCTGAGAGTTCAAACCAAGCCACGAGTTCACCGTCTCGAGACAGACAAATCCATTGGCCGGAGTAGGGCGGTGTGACACTTTTATCGCAGCTAAAGTCAGGTTTTCCTAAGCGGTAGAGGTGGCCATCTAACCACGCTTCGACGCCGCTGCCGGGTATGTTTCGTCGCTGTTCGAGGACAATGTGCTGTTCGGTTGAATGACGAAATGCCCGGGCGATGGGATGTTCGCTGTCGCGTTCCATAGCACAAGCTATCGCCAAACAGGTGGCTTGATCTAGCTCGGCCACGTTCAAACAGGCGGCAAGCTGAATGTGCCCCGTGGTTAGCGTGCCGGTCTTATCAAACACCACGGTGTCAATGTGCCTAAATTTATCGATAACATCACCCGAGACGACCAGTAAGCCCATGGCTTTAAGTCGGGTAACCGCCGCTGTGAGTGCGGTTGGCGTGGCCAGTGACAGTGCGCAGGGGCAGCTGACAACAAGCACAGAGAGGCCAATCCATACGGCGTCCTGTGGCGCTGTGTAATACCAGTACGCCGCCGTGATAAATGATAAGAAAAGTACTATGGAGATAAATTTGACCGCCAGCGCATCTACCATCGCGGCAATTTTCGGTTTGTGTGCTTGTGCGTTGACTAGCATGTCATACACCGCATGCAATCTCGAATGATTGAGATCGTGAGACACTTCAACCTGTAGCGGAGACTCAATATTGATCGTACCGCCAAGAAGATGATCTCCAATGGACTTATTTTGCGGTATCGACTCTCCGGTGAAGGTGGATTCATCAACACTCGACAGTCCTTCCACAACGAGGCCGTCCACCGGAATGACTTCACCGGGTTTAATGAGGAGTCTGTCCCCCACCTGTATTTCGTTTAGCGCTGTTGCCAATGGTATCCATTGCTTGTCTGCTTGCCTCAGCACCGTAGCACTGCGTGGTAAAATGGCGCGTAGCGCTGTTGCTGGGTCCCCAAGCTGATGTCGAGCCCGCATTTCTACGTAACGGCCCAACAGTAATAAAAACGTAAACATAATAATGGAGTCGTAATAGACTTCTCCATTGCCTTGTACCGTGGCAACGAGACTTAGCACATAGGCAATGCCGATAGCGATGCTAACGGGTAAGTCCATACTTGTACTTTTTGCTTTAAGACCGCGCCATGCATTGCTAAAAAATACACCGGCTGAATAAAACACGACCGGCGTAGTGACCAACGCGCTAACCCAACGCAATAAATCGCGGTGTTCTTCGGTGATATCACTGGCTTCTCCCGCGTGGAGGCCAATAGCAAACATACCCACTTGCATCATGCCAATAAACGCGACACCCAAACGTTTTAGGAATAAGTAATGCTCTTTTCTGTGGCTGTCTTTTAGCGCGTCAGGGAGGTAGGGTTTGGGACGATAACCTAAATTTGCCAGCCGCTGAATAACGTCAGACAGCTTTGATTGTTGCTGATCCCATGTCAGCCTTAGTCGTTTATCTTGCAGGTTAAAATGTATATTTTGAACGCCTGGCATGGGGGCAATTGAGTTTTCAATGAGCCAACTACACGCGGCACAGCTCACACCCTCGATGAGTATGTCGGCACATTGATGGCCGTGTTGATCTTGGTGCACAAATTCACGATTGAATGCAGTTTGATCAAAGAGTTGGTAATCCTCGCCAGAATGTTGCTCGGCTTTAATGGCAGGTGACGTGCGGTATTGGTAATACTGTTTAAGACCTGCCCCCGCGATAGATTCGGCCACAGCTTTGCAGCCATAACAGCACATAGGTTGATTTTGCCCATCGATGTTAGCAACGATCGTGAGTTTGCTCGGCAGCGGCTCATGGCAGTGGTAACAGCGATCCATAGACATGTTTACATGGCAACAACGTCAATGCCAGGGTGAAACTCCCCATTCAAGCGCCACATTTGGCCTTCGTGAGAGCCGATAAGCTGCAGGTAATAGCGCTGTGTCGCTTTTTTACCGGCGCCTTGGTATTGGCCATTGCCCTCGTGAAAAAGAAAAATGGTTTGATCAAGCATGTCATCCGCAGGATGAATTAACTTCAAGATGATTTGATCGGGCAGCGGGGCGACGCTCATCACGTTTGCAATGACCTTGTCGGTTGACAAATAAAGTTGCGCTTTCAGCTCCAATGTCTTGGCTAGCTCGTCTTGTTCAAGAACTTGATTAATTGCCAAACCATCTTTGTAGTAAGTGTCGCTAACGATATCGTCGCTACCCTCTATGGCAATGTATACCGTAATAAGGCTTGCCGTAATGGCCGTTCCCATAAGGCCGATGATGAACCATGGCCAAAAATTTGAATACCATTTACTTGAGTCGTCGCGCATTACATTGTCCTAGGGCCCAAAAATCGACTTTCTGTTGTGTGAGAGAGTTGGCCATCTGTCGAGCTAACAATAAATTCAATCGTGGTGGATGTTTTTTTCAGAAACGCGGGGTCTGCGACTAAACGAAGGGGCAGCTCTACAATTTCACCAGGTGCAGCATTGATCGTCTCGCGACCGATCATGGAGAGCGCCTCTATACCCGTCGCCTTGACCTCGAATAGATGTGTTTGATTATCCATATTAATAATCTTAAGCGTGTAGGTATTTTCGATCAGTCCCATGCTGTTCGTGCTAAAGAGGGTATTTCTGTCTCTTGTCACATCCACTTCTAAGGGAATCCTAGTGTATATACGTATACCAAAGGCAATTATCATCACCAAGATAGCCACACCATAACCAACCAAGCGGGGCCTAAACCAATGTGTTTTTTTACCTTTAAGTGCATTTTCGCTGGTGTAACTAATAAGCCCTTTGTCGTAGCCCATCTTGTCCATGACAGAGTTGCAAGCATCGATGCATAGTGCACAAGTAATGCACTCAATTTGAAGGCCATTGCGAATGTCTATGCCCGTCGGGCATACCTGAACACATAAATCACAATCGATACAGTCGCCAAGGGTATCAGGCTTTGTCTCATGGCGTTTCCGAGCACCGCGTGGTTCTCCTCGTTCGGGGTTGTAGCTAACGATCAGTGTATCGGCATCAAACATAACTGACTGAAAGCGGGCATAAGGGCACATGTAAATACAGACTTGTTCACGTAAATAGCCGGCATTGATGTAGGTCGCCACAGTAAAAAACAATATAAAAGCCGCCGCCCAATGATTGACCTCAAGGCTCATCAAGTCGGGTATGAGTGAGCGGATGGGGTAAAAGTAACCTATAAATGTCACGCCTGTGACAAACGCAATGCCAAGCCACATCGCCTGTTTGAAACTTTTTCGCCAAATTTTATTGAATGAGATCGGCGCATTGTCCAATTTAATACGTTGGTTGCGGGTCCCCTCGGCAAATTGTTCTGCCCACATAAACATACTGGTCCACACCGTTTGTGGACAGGTATAGCCACACCATACACGCCCGGCCCATACCGTGATAAAAAAGAGTGACCAGGCGGCGATGATTAATACCCAGGCCAATAAACTCATATCTTGCGGCCAAAAGGTTAAGCCCAAAATATGAAACTGACGGGCAGGTAAATCAAACAGTACGGACTGTCGATCTCCCCAGTTTAACCAAGGAAGTAAGAAGTAACCTGCTAATAACGGCCAGCCGGTGAGGAGGCGAATACGTTGAAAAAAACCTTCGATCTTACGGGTATATATTTTTTCACGCTTTTGGTAAAGGTCGACCTCGCAGACTTCAGCAGGCGCCATGTCTGAGATATCTTGTAAGGGAATTTTATCGCTCACCTGTCAATCCTTAAAAGAGATAATATGCGCGGGGCAGAATGCCCGCGCATTAGTGATTAGGGTTGACTGAGACTTTTTACATAAGCGGCTACAATATGGATTTTTTCTTCCTGTAACACGTCCTTGAAGGCTGGCATTCGCCCATTTCGACCCACGCGCAATGTATGTTCAATCATGGCGGGTGAGCCACCATAAAGCCAGATATCATCGGTTAAGTTGGGTGCGCCAAGCATCTGATTGCCTTTGCCATCAGCGCCGTGACATGCCATACACATTGCCATATATTGCGGCTCAGCCTTAGCCACTCTTTCTGCATCAGCTGGGCGGCCAGACATGTTTACCACGAAGGCCGCCATATTCCTAATGCCTTCTTCACCTAAGATAGCTTGCCAAGCAGGCATGACCGCTTGCCTACCGTGAACAATCGTCGTCATTAATTCTTGTGGTTTATTGCCGTATAGCCAATCGTTATCAGTAAGGTTCGGAAAGCCATAGCTCCCACGAGCATCAGAACCATGGCACTGAGCACAATTATTGGCATAAATACGCGCCCCCATTTTCATGGCCGCTGGAATGGCTGCTAGAGCATCCATATCGGTGGTGGCATATTGATCTAAGATGGGCTGAAGTCTCGAATCAGCAACGGCCATTTCTTGTTGCCATTGGCCTTCAGAGCTCCAGTTAAGTAACCCTTGGAAGTTGCCCATACCAGGGTAGGCTATTAAATACCCCACGCTAAATATAACGGTCCCGAGAAAGAGTTTGAACCACCAAGCCGGGAGCGGGTTGTCATACTCTTCAATACCGTCATACACGTGCCCAGTGGTTCTGTTATTCTCGTCTTGAACTGATGTTTTACGATTGGCAAATAACACCCAAAGTAAAAGTATAATACTGATGGTGGTCAGTACAATAATCCAACCACTCCAAAAACTAGTCATGTTTATCACCTCGTTGTTGGCTTGCCGCTCTCGCTTCTGGGTCGCCTTTCATGACCTCTCGAAAAGGAATATTGGCCGCCTCCTCAAATGATTGCTTGCGCTTACTACTGTAGGTCCACCAAAAAATGGCAATAAAGGCGATAAACGCCAGGACCGTCGCGATTGAGCGAAAAAAATTCATGTCCATATGGTTACCGTTTTGCTTTGATTAGCAAACCTAGATTTTGTAGGTAGGCCACTAATGCATCTACCTCAGTGGCAGGATTGCCGTTAATCATGACCGCGTCACTTGCCCCTTGAATATCTTCGTCGCTATAGGGCACGCCAAGGGCTTGTAATGTGGCAAGCTTTTTCGGTGTTAGCGAGGGGTCAACCGTTTGTTCAAATAACCAAGGGAACGCGGGCATGTTTGACTCTGGTATGACATCTCTAGGGTTGTATAAATGCGCTTTATGCCATTCGTCGGAATAACGTCCACCTACGCGCGCGAGGTCTGGCCCTGTACGTTTTGATCCCCACAAGAAGGGTCGGTCATAGACGAACTCACCGGCCACAGAATAGTGACCGTAACGCTCTGTCTCTGCTCTAAAAGGTCGAATCATTTGGGAGTGACAAACCGCACAACCCTCACGAATGTAGATGTCTCGTCCTTCCAGTTGCAGTGCCGTGAGTGGCTTCAATCCTTGAACGGGTTCGTTGGTCTCTTTGCTAAAAAATAAGGGGACGATTTCGACTAGAAAACCAAAGCTTATTGCGAAGACCGTCAGCAATACCATTAATGGTAGATTTTTTTCTACAATTTCATGATTCATTACATTGCTCCTTTCAACGCAACAGTCTCATCGACGGTTTCTTCGCTTCGGATAGTCATCCACACGTTGTACGCCATTAAGATCATGCCTAACGTGAAAATAGCCCCGCCAATGAAACGAACGACGTAACCTGGATAACTGGCTTCTAACGACTCCACAAAGCTATACGTGAGGGTGCCGTCAGCGTTGTAGGCGCGCCACATTAGCCCTTGTAAGATGCCATTGACCCACATCGATGCAATGTACAATACCGTGCCAATGGTCGACATCCAGAAGTGAATGTTGATCAAACGCACGCTGTACATACCTTCCTTATTAAAAAGTACGGGAATAAGGTGGTAAGTAGACCCTATGCTGATCATAGCTACCCAGCCGAGTGCACCAGAATGCACGTGACCAATGGTCCAGTCGGTGTAGTGCGACATTGCATTAACTGTTTTGATGGCCATCATTGGGCCTTCGAAGGTCGCCATGCCATAGAATGAAAGAGATACCACCAAGAAGCGCAGTACAGGATCTGTGCGCAACTTATGCCATGCGCCAGATAATGTCATCATGCCATTGATCATGCCGCCCCAGCTTGGCGCTAACAAGATGAGTGACATGACCATGCCAAGGCTTTGTGTCCAGTCAGGTAGAGACGTGTAGTGAAGGTGGTGTGGTCCCGCCCAGATATACACCCCGACCAATGCCCAAAAATGTACAATTGACAAACGATAGCTATAGACAGGACGTTCCGCTTGTTTGGGAACAAAATAATACATCATGCCCAAGAAGCCTGCTGTCAGGAAAAAGCCAACGGCATTGTGGCCGTACCACCATTGAATCATAGCGTCGGTGGCACCGGCATACATGGAATAGGATTTCCACATGCTAGCGGGCAGGGCGGCACTATTGACCACATGCAAAATCGCAACTGTGACGATAAATGCTCCAAAAAACCAATTGGCCACATATATATGACTGGTTCTGCGTTTGGCAACGGTACCAAAAAACAGTACGGCATACGCCACCCACACCACGGTAATCAAAATATCGATAGGCCACTCCAACTCCGCGTATTCTTTTGAGGAAGTGTAACCCAGCGGTAAGGTTATGGCGGCGAGTACAATGACGGTTTGCCAGCCCCAGAAAACAAAACTGGCGAGTTTTTCAGAAATGAGGCGTGCATAACAGGTACGTTGCACCACGTAGAGTGATGTTGCCATTAGGGCACAGCCACCAAAGGCGAAAATAACCGCGTTAGTATGCAGCGGACGCAAGCGGCCAAAGTGAAACCATTGTAGTTGCATGTTGATATCGGGCCAGACAAGCGCCGCGGCGATGTAAACGCCGAGTAGCATGCCTACGATGCCCCAAACAACAGTCATGATGGCGAATTTCTTCACCACATCCATGCTGTATTCAGGATGTTCCAGCGGCGTATGACTCATGTGTGACTTCCTAAGCTAAAATTAATCTGTAAACGCTGGCGCAGCACCCATATCCCAGAGGATAACCGAGGCGCCAAGAATAACGACGATGGCCATGAGGCATATGGCAATGATGGCACTAGAGAATAAAAAGCCGCGTTCTTCAGGAATATTCATGACCCTAGGGATACCTATGTAGAGTAAATAAGTAGACCAGGAAGCGGTAACAATCCCCACAGTAAAATCCACAATAAGTTGTGGTGTTACGCCGACGATACCGGCTAAAAAAAGTGGTGTCGCGGTCAAGCCAGAAATCCGAATGCCTTTGGTGAGCGATGAATTAGCCCCGTAGGTTGCGGACATCCAATGGATAAACCACCCTATACCAAAAATGGCACCAACTTGTGCGAAATAAAACAGCGGTATCATTCGATTGGCGCTTTCGAGTGTTAACTTGGTCGTTAAACCATCACCAACCACCCAGCCGACTTGCGTGGTGCCATAATAGAAAGACAATGTCGGAATGAGCGCCAGTAGCAAGCTATAGGTCATGCCGTAATCAGCGGCGTCTTTCGGAAGTTTGGCGACGTTTTCCCACGTCGATTTAGGGCTCAGTAAAATACTGAAAAGGTACTTGAACATTGTCTTTCCTCAGACAGATGATGAATTGGCAGCGGTAAAGTAATTCTATTCGGAAGGTCTTCAGCGAGTATTGACGCACATCAAAACAAGTTATGTATTATTCGATACCGGCGATCTGTCGGACTTGTTCAATGTTTAGAATTTTTAGTTCCTTATTGCGCAAATCAATCACTCCTTGTTTGGAAAATTTGGATAAGATTCTGCTCACGGTCTCAATGGTCAAGCCGAGGAAGTTAGCGATGTCAGTGCGCGACATGGGTAAATGGAATTCCGTGGCTGAATATTTACGGCGAACATTGCGGGCAGACAAACTTAAAATTAATGCCGCGATGCGCTCGTCGGCTGAATTTTTACCCAAGAGGCTGATCAACTTTTGATCGTTGGCAATTTCGCGGCTCATCAACTGCATAAAGTGGCGCTGCAGTGATGGTAACTCATTGCTAAGTTTGCCTAATGAATCATAGGGGATTTCGCAAACCGCACTGCGTTCAAGGGCAACCGCCGAACTGGCGTGTGAAAAGTCTGAAATACCGTCCATGCCAAAGATTTCTCCCGGCAGATAAAATCCGTTGATTTGTTCCTTGCCGCTTGGCGATAAACTGTACGTTTTTATGGCGCCCGAGCGTACGGCAAAAATAGATTTAAAGGTGTCACCTTGATTGAACAGATGATGACCTTTGTCGATGGGGCGTGAGCGTAAAACAATGTTGTCTATTTGTTCGATATCTTCCGTACTGACAGCGATGGGTAAGCACAGACTGCCTAGGCGACAATTGCTACAGCTGACTCGGTGATCGTGGTGGCAATGTGAGTTTTTTGCCGGAAGATCGCTCGCTAGTATATTCATCGCACCATCCTGTTGCTGTGTCATATTAGAATTACCTTAAATAATAAGTCTCTCATTAGGGCATTGCCAGTAAAAACTTTCGCTAATAGCGAAGAAATATACCGCTAAGTATTCGATTTATTAGAAGCTATCGCTCGTTCGTTTTGCAGCGCTACCAATACCTCTTGGCCATCTCGCATTTTTCTTATTTTTTCGAACAAACTCACAGATTCAGTGTAGTTGCTTGAAAGATAATTCAACCATTGTTTGATGCGATTGGCGGTATATTTGGGCTCGTAAGTCTTTACCGTATAGTGTTGAAAGCGAATCAGCAAGGGAATGATGTCGGCCCACGTAAGGGGAGGTGCGCCGTGAACGATTTGATTCGCCAGTCCAGGGTTGGCTACCATGCCGCGGCCTATCATCACGTCGCTACAGCCACTCACAGCACGACAGCGATGAAACTGCTCGCTGGTCCACACTTCGCCATTGGCAATCAGTGGTATATCAATCGCTTCACGTATTGCCGCTAAGTCTTCCCAATAGGCCGGGGGTTTGTATCCGTCGGTTTTCGTTCGCGCGTGTACCACTAATTCAGCCGCGCCGCCGCTGCAGCAGGCGAGGGCATTATCCAGTGCTAGTGACTTGTCGGTATAGCCAAGACGCATTTTGGCGGTGACTGGAATACTGGGCGGGACAGCATGACGGACAGCCTGCACGACCTTAAAAATACGCTCTGGTGTTTTAAGCAGTGCTGCGCCACCATCATTGTTATTAACTGTTTTGGCGGGGCAGCCAAAGTTAAGATCTACACCGAGGGCACCGAGATCTGCTGCACGATAAGCATTGGCCGCCATAGCGTCGGGATCACTGCCGAGTAGCTGTACATAAACGGGTGTGCCAGCAGGTGTTTTGCAGCCAGTGGCCAACTCTGGGCACAGTCGAAGATAGGTCTTGTTAGGGAGGAGTGTATTGGTCACTCTGACGAATTCGGTGACGCAGCGATCGATACCACCAAAGGTGGTGAGCATATCGCGCATGGTATGGTCAACGACGCCCTCCATGGGGGCCAGTAAAATTCTCAAAGTGATCTCCGCGCTTCATCTTGTGGCGCCGATTGTAGCACGCCAAAATCAGCGCTGTTGAGAGGCAGGCCATAGGCTGAAATTAAATGTCTTTTTGCTAGGTTAGGCTTTGCTAATACGCCTTGAGTCGCGTAAAATTCTTGGCTTTTATGCCTTGCCAAAAGCGGGGCTGATTTAAACTTCTAGGCTAGGAGAAAACTAATGGCCCTCGAACGTACGCTTTCTATTATTAAACCTGACGCTGTTGCCAAAAATGCCATCGGTGAAATTTACAGCCGCTTTGAAAAAGCGGGTCTTCAAATCGTCGCTTCAAAGATGCTGCATTTGTCACGCGAGCAAGCTGAAGGCTTCTACGCTGAGCACAAAGAGCGTCCTTTCTTCGGTGCATTGGTGGAGTTCATGACCTCAGGTCCTGTGACTGTTCAAGTATTGGAAGGTGAAAACGCGGTATTGAAAAACCGTGAATTAATGGGGGCGACTAACCCTAAAGAAGCTGCGCCAGGCACTATTCGTGCAGACTTTGCTGAATCAATCGATGCCAACGCGGTACACGGTTCAGATTCAACCACTTCTGCAGCCCGTGAAGTCGCCTATTTCTTTGCTGATAACGAGATTTGCCCCCGCGGCTAATCTCACGTGAGGTTTTTCGGTGAGTACTCCTAAGGTCAACTTGCTGGGATTAAGCCCAGCTAAAATGGAAGCCTTCTTCGCGGAGCTCGGCGAAAAACCTTTCCGTGCTCGTCAGGTGTTAAAGTGGATCCATCAACGCGGTGTGATTACCTTTGACGCCATGACGGACATGTCAAAAGTCCTGCGCGAAAAACTCGCTGTTGTCGCTGAAATTCGCCCTCCTGAAATTTTATCTCAAGCTGACTCGAAAGACGGTACCCGCAAGTGGATTGTGCGTGTGGGTGAGAACAGTATGGTTGAAACCGTGTATATCCCTGAAGGTGATCGCGGCACATTGTGTGTGTCTTCTCAAGTGGGATGCAGCTTGGATTGCAGTTTCTGTTCAACCGGTAAGCAGGGTTTTCAGCGCGATTTGACCGCGGCTGAAATCATTGGCCAAGTCTGGTTGGCAAATAATTCGTTTAATAGTTTCGGTACCACCAAAGGGCGGGCCGTCACAAATGTGGTGATGATGGGCATGGGTGAGCCGTTGCTCAATTTCGACAACGTGGTCGATGCCATGACGTTGATGATGGACGATAACGCCTATGGTATTTCAAAACGCCGCGTGACCTTGTCAACGTCAGGTGTGGTCCCCGCTTTAGATAAGTTGGCCGCCGTGTCAGAAGCCTCACTGGCTATTTCGCTGCATGCGCCGACGGATGAGTTACGCAATCAATTAGTCCCCATCAATAAAAAATACCCTATCGCTGAGTTGCTGCGTTCGGCCTACGAGTACATTGGCGGACAGAGCGATACTCGCCGGGTGGTAACGGTCGAATATACGCTCATCGCCGGCATAAACGACCAGCCCGAGCACGCTCGTCAGTTAGCGGTGCTATTGGCCGATTTCCCTTGTAAGATCAATCTGATACCCTTTAACCCATTTCCTGGGTCAGACTACACGCGGCCGAGTAAAAACGCCGTGCAACGCTTTTGGGAGCTGTTGACGAAGGCCGGTTTCGTTGTCACCGTGCGTAAAACGCGCGGTGATGATATTGATGGCGCCTGTGGTCAGTTGGTGGGTAACTTCCAAGACAAAACCCGTCGGAGTGAACGCTACAAGCAACAAATGGGGCTCAATAATGATGAACAGGCGGTACGCATTATCAATGACTAATTCTGTCGTTATTGCATGTCGTAGAGCATTATTGATCGCCGTGGCTGCGAGTATCGTGGCCTGCAGTGGTGCAAGCAATGTTAAGACTGAGTCAGTAACGAATCCCGACGTTCTTCACAAGAAAGTCCAGCTTGGTAAAAGCTACATCCAAAATGGTAATTTTGAACGTGCCCGTTTCCATTTGCGCGATGCGTTGAAATTAGCGCCTGAGTCTGCAGAGGTGCATGATGCTTTGGCTCTCATGTTTATGGCCACGGATGAAATGGCCCTGGCCGATGACTATTTTCAAAAATCCTTGAGTCGCGAGCCAAATAATTCGCGATACCGCAATAACTATGCCTCGTTTTTAATGTCGCAACAGCGATACAGCGATGCGGCACAGCAATTTCAGCGCGTGGTTGACGATGTTCTCTACGAAAATCGTACCGACGCCATGGTCTCCCTCGCCGTATGTAAACTTGAAATGCATGAAGAGAGTGCGGCAGCTGATTTGTTTAGCAAGGTGCTACGATTTAACCGCTTGCACCCCGTGGCGCTCTATTACACCAGCTTGATGCACTATCAAGCGGGGAGTATTAGTATGGCGTACAATTATTGGCAGCGTCTAACGATGAGTAGCAGTGAAAGCGCAGCCAGTTTGTTGTTGGGTATTAAAATTGCCGAGGCACAAGGTCGCGATAACGACGCGGCCTCAATGGCCATGAGGTTATCCAGTTTGTTTGGCCAATCGCCTGAGTATAGAGAGTATCAAAATAGTCATTAAACCTTTCTAAAAATAACAAAAAGGACAATAACATGAGTGATGAAAACATCACCAAATCCTCCGCCGAAGAAACACCGGGAGACAGGCTTAAAGCAGCCCGCAAGGCGAAGGGGCTGACCTTAGAAGAGGTCAGCGAGACATTACATATTTTACCGTCAAACCTTCGTGCCATTGAGGACAATAGGTTTGATCAAGTGCTAAAAGGGGCCACCTTTGTCCGCGGTTATTTGCGTCGTTACGGCGAACACTTGGGCCTTGAGGGTGAATCTTTAGTAGCACAGTACAACGAACATTTTGCTGCGCCAGAAACAAAAACGGCTAAATCGGGTGTAAAACGCGCCGCGCGTTCCTGGCGAGCACGACCACTTGGCGGCATGACGACCTCGCGGCCACGCCGTGCGATAAGCGCCGTGTGGCGTGGTTTGGTCTTAGTTGTATTTGTGGCCGCGGCAGCAGGCATGGTGTTGCAGTTAGGTTGGTTTGACGATCGGGGCGCGACATCGTCAGCGCCGTCGACATCGACGGGCCCCGCCATGTTGACGTTGCCGGCCGAGCAGCCTGTGCCCGAGTTGGTAGATCCTGATAGCGAGGCAACGCGTGATGAAGGTACGGCTGAAATGGTCAGCGATCAAGACATCACTCGAGCCCCGGGAAATGCCGATGAAGTGGTAAAAGATGAGGCAAGTCTGACAACGGACATGGCCTCTGAGTCATTGCTAGATAGTTTGCGTTTTGAACTTACCGGTGACAGCTGGATCGAAGTACGCGATGCCTCAGGTAACAGATTGTATGCTGATCTTGTGAGGGCCGGCGGTCAGGTTGATCTTGAGGGGAACGCCCCCTTTAGCATCATTGTTGGCGACGGACGCGGTGTATCCATCAGTTACAATGGCCGTTTATTAAATTACAGTTATGCCCGCAATGGTTATGCGGAATTTACAGTACCTTAAATGAGTGTTTTATGAATTTTACTTCGCCGATTAAGCGTCGAAAATCACGTCAAATTATGGTTGGGAATGTTCCCGTCGGTGGTGATGCACCCATCTCCGTGCAAAGTATGACCAATACTGAGACCTGCGATGTGTCGGCTACCGTTGCCCAAATCCAAGCGCTTGCTGATGTCGGTGCCGATATTGTGCGTGTTTCTGTCCCGTCAATGGAAGCGGCTGAAGCGTTTAAATTGATCAAGCAGCAATCGCCCGTACCACTGGTGGCCGATATCCACTTTGATTACAAAATTGCTCTCAAGGTAGCCGAGTATGGCGTTGATTGCTTGCGCATTAATCCCGGTAATATTGGCAGAGAAGATCGCGTTCGTGAGGTTGTTGAGGCGGCTCGTCATCGCGGCATTCCCATTCGTATAGGAGTGAATGCGGGGTCGCTTGAAAAAGATCTGCAAAAAAAATACGGTGAACCTACTCCCGAGGCCCTGGTGGAGTCAGCGATGCGTCATATCGACATCCTCGACCGCATGAATTTTCCCGATTTTAAATTGAGTTTGAAGGCCTCTGATGTCTTTATGACCGTGGCGGCTTACCGTCAGATCGCTAGCCAGATCGAACAACCTCTCCATCTGGGGATTACGGAAGCCGGGGGGTTTCGCTCTGGGACGGTAAAATCATCGATCGGTCTTGGCATGCTATTAATGGACGGCATTGGTGATACCTTACGCGTCTCTTTGGCGGCAGATCCTGTGCAAGAAATCAAAGTCGGTTTTGACATTTTGCGAAGCTTAAAGTTGCGCACGAAAGGAATTAACTTTATCGCTTGTCCAAGCTGTTCACGACAAAACTTTGATGTCGTCAAAACCATGAATGAGCTAGAGCAGCGACTTGAAGACGTCAATACCACCCTCGATGTGGCGGTGATTGGTTGTATCGTGAATGGTCCTGGTGAAGCGCGTGAGGCGGACATTGGACTGACCGGTGGAACCCCCAATAATTTGATTTATGTCGATGGTAAGCCCAATACCAAACAGGTCAATGAAGGCTTAGTGGATCGTTTAGAAAGCATGATCCGCGAGCGCGTAGCGGTTAAAGAAGCCGCTGAAAAAGACCTCATCGCTAAGCAATAACTCGGAATATTATCGTGGCAAAAATTACCGCCATTCGTGGCATGAACGACAATCTGCCTGGTCAAACGGTGCGTTGGCAATATTTAGAGCAAACACTGGCCCGCCTCTTAACCAGCTACAATTACGACGAAATTCGCTTTCCCGTCTTGGAGCGTACGGAGCTCTTTAAACGCTCGATAGGTGAAGTGACCGATATCGTTGAAAAAGAAATGTATACCTTTGATGACCGCAACGGAGATAGTCTTACCTTGCGTCCCGAGGGGACGGCATGCTGTGTACGTGCCTGTGAAGAACACGGGTTGTTGTATAACCAAACACAACGCCTATGGTACATGGGGCCGATGTTTCGCTATGAGCGCCCCCAGAAAGGCCGCCTTCGTCAGTTCCATCAGCTGGGTGTTGAAACGTTTGGTATGCAGGGCCCGGACATTGATGCAGAGGTGATACTCATTTCCGCGCGGATCTGGCGCGAATTAGGCATCGGCGAGCACCTAACATTACAGCTTAATACCATTGGCAGTTCAGAGAATCGCCGTGATTACGGTGCAGCATTAGTGGCGTATTTATCAGCCAGAAAAGACGATCTCGATGAAGATAGTAGGCGTCGTTTGGGCAGTAACCCACTGCGAATTCTTGATAGTAAAGACCCCAATACTCAGGCCTTGTTAGCAGGAGCGCCCAAGCTGCACGATTACTTGGATGCCGAGAGTCTGGCGCACTTTAAAGGCGTATGTGACATTCTTGACGCGTGCGGTGTGCACTATGAGATTAACCAGCGGCTGGTGCGCGGTTTAGATTACTACTGCAATACCGTATTTGAATGGGTGACTGATCAGCTGGGTGCCCAGGGTACGGTGTGTGCGGGTGGTCGCTATGATGGTCTGGTGAAGCAACTGGGCGGTCGTGATACACCGGCTGTAGGTTTTGCCATGGGTATTGAACGCTGCACACTGTTGCTTGAAACATTAAACGCTTATCCGCCCTCCGTGGACGCTAATCCAGATGTTTTTGCGATGGTACCTGACGATAATGTCGGCGTGCAGCTAATGTCTTTGGTGGAAAGCTTGCGCCGCGACCTGCCTGGCGTACAATGTGTCGCCAATTGCGGTGGTGGCTCTTTCAAGAGTCAGATGAAGAAAGCAGATAAAAGTGGTGCTCGCTTCGCCCTGATTATGGGTGAGCGTGAACGTGAAGATAACACCGTGTTAATTAAACCCTTACGTGACGTCACGCTAGAGCAACAGCGTGTGCCACGAAATGAAATGGCAAATGCCCTAAAAGCCTTGCTGGCACAGCAATAACGGAGAATATTTTGGAAACCTATCGCACTGAAGAAGAACAGGTAGAAGCCCTCAAGCGTTGGTGGCAAGAAAATGGCACGAACACCCTCATCGCTATCGCTCTTGCCGTTGCCGTTTCGTTTGGCTGGCGCTATTGGCAAGATCATCAACAAGCCGAGAAAGAGGCGGCTTCTGCGGTGTATCAAGACTTATTGGCACTGATGTCAGCCCCTGACTTGTCTGATAGCCAACGCGCTACTGCCGGTACCTTAATCGGCCAACTCAGAGAGCAATACGCGGGAACAGGTTACGATCAGTTAGCGGCACTTGCCAGCGTTCGTTTGGCGATGGATGCGAAAGAATACGAACAGGCCGCGTCCACTCTACAGCAGTTGAAAGGTCAAACGTTATCCATTGAATTGGCGGCGCTGGTTAATTTTCGCTTAGCGAAGGTATTCTTTTCGCAGCAAAAATTCGGCGAAGCCCTAACTGCACTTGACGGTGATATGCAAAAATACGCCGCTCAAGCGGCTGAATTACGTGGTGATATTTTAGCGGCGCAAGGTAACAACAGCCAAGCTGCCGCTGCCTACGAGGACGCCCAAAATTTGTCATCAGGTGATGACATGCTGCGCCCAAGTCCTCTGTTGAGAATCAAAATTGAATCGGTGGCTTCGGCGACCTCGGGAGACAATGCCTAATGGCTATTAAACGCCTTGTGTTAATCGCTTTTGCCAGCGCGTTGATCGCGTGTAGTAGCAATGATGAGAAAGTCTTGCCACCGGCGGAGCTGATTGATTTTAAAGCGGAAGTCACGCTCAAAACCGTTTGGAGTGAAAATGTTGGCAACGGCCAAGGTGATATATATAACCGCCTTCAACCGGCCGTATCGGGCGGTTTGATTTTTGCTGCAGCCAACAACGGCGATGTTGTGGCCTTGAATAAGACAAATGGTCGTAAGGTTTGGGCTCGCGATCTGCAAACCGCGTTGTCCGGTGGAGTAAGCGTTGCTAATGGTCAGCTTTATGTCGCAGCTGTTTCAGGCGATGTCATTGCGTTGAGCAGCGATAGCGGCCGTGAATTATGGCGCCACAATGTCGGCGCCGAAGTATTATCACCGGTGGCCGCCAATGATTCCATTGCTGTAGTGCAAACCCTTGACGGCCGTTTACTGGGGCTTGAGGCGGCTAGTGGCGAGGAAAAATGGGAATACATATCGACGGTACCTGTGTTGACGATGCGATCCGTGAGTACCCCTTTGCTGATTGCCGACACGGTCGTTGCTGGCTTTGCCAGTGGTAAAGCGGTAGCGATTGATGCCAATAACGGCAAAATTCGCTGGGAGCGTCGTGTGGCCATTCCGAAGGGCCGTTCTGAGCTAGATCGTATTGTTGATATCGACGGTGCCTTGCTGTATCGCAATGATCTTGTGTATGTCACCAGTTACCAAGGCAACGCCATGGCGATTGAGCCCAGCAACGGTCGTGTCATTTGGTCAGAGCCCGCCTCGAGTTATAACGGTATGGCGAATGGCTTTGGCAATATGTACATCAGCGATGCTGAGGGCTCGATTATTGCCTTGGCCGAGGCCAATGGCGATATTCGTTGGCAGCGCACTGAACTTGCGCGTCGTCGCTTGTCGGATCCGGCGGCGATTAGCTCCTATGTGGCGGTAGGTGATTTTGAAGGCTATGTTCACTTTTTATCGCAGGTAGACGGCCATATGGCGGGACGTATCCGCATCGATAGCGATGGTGTACGGGCCCCGATGCTTGTCGATGGGGATACCTTGTACGTGTATGGAAATAGTGGCCGTTTAGCTGCCCTTAAAGTTAAGTAATCGACTGGATTGTATCGTTATGTTGCCTGTCATCGCCTTGGTTGGTCGCCCTAATGTGGGTAAATCAACCCTTTTTAATCGCTTAACGCGGACGCGCGATGCACTGGTGGCAGACTATTCAGGTCTCACCCGTGATCGTAAATACGGTGAGGCAGAGTACGATAATAAACGTTTTCTGCTGGTGGATACTGGCGGTATTCTCGGAGGAGAAACCGGTATCGACGAGATGATGGCTAAGCAAAGCTATCAGGCCATCGACGAAGCCGATGTGGTCTTCTTTTTAGTCGATGGACGCGAAGGAATGACGGGGGTCGATCAAGACATTGCTCAGCGTTTGCGGCGCCAAGAGAAACCTTTTTTCTTAGTCGTCAATAAGACCGATGGGGTTGATCCCAATGCGGCGCTGGCGGACTTTTACGCCATGGGTATTGAGTCGGTGTACCCTATAGCCGCATCTCAGGGCAGTGGCATACGCCCGCTCATGAGGGATGCCCTCAAAGATTTCCCAGAGATTGACCCTGAGGAAGAGGCGAGTCGCGACGATCGCATTAAAATGGCTATTATCGGCCGTCCTAACGTGGGTAAGTCAACCCTGGTTAATCGTATGCTGGGCGAAGAGCGCGTGGTCGTATTTGATATGCCGGGTACCACTCGCGATAGTATCTACATTGACTACGAGCGCAATGAACAGCCGTATACGATTATCGATACGGCCGGTGTACGGCGTCGTAAAAACGTCAAAGAAACGGTTGAAAAGTTTTCCATCATTAAAACGCTGCAAGCTGTTCAAGATGCTAATGTCGTGGTAGTAGTGATGGATGCCCGTGAAGGCTTGGTCGATCAAGATCTACATATGTTGGGTTTTGCCATCGAAAATGGCCGCGGGTTAGTGATCGCCATCAATAAGTGGGATGGTTTAGATGAGTATCAGCGTGGTCGTATCAAAGCAGATATCGAGCGCCGCCTAGGTTTTGCCAACTATGCTGATATTCATTTTATCTCGGCGCTTCACGGCTCTGGCGTCGGGGTGTTGTATAAGTCGATTGACGAGGCGTTCCGTTCGGCGACGGCGCGTTTTGGCACACATAAGCTCACTCAGATTTTGGAGGGGGCCATTTTTGAGCACCAACCCCCCAGCGTCAATGGCCGCCGTATCAAGTTGCGTTATGCCCACGCCGGTGGTCACAATCCTCCAATTATTGTGATTCACGGTAATCAGGTAGATAAGGTGCCTGAAGCGTATAAGCGCTTTTTGGAAAAAGTGTTTCGGCGCGAATTAAAATTGTCGGGTACGCCGATGCGTATTGAATTTAAAGGTTCTGAAAACCCCTTCGCGAGTAAGAGTGCGCCCGCCAATTCGCAAAAAGCCGCCAAAGAGCGGCGTTTAAAGCAGATGCGCGACAACAAGAAACCCCATCCTAAGGCTAAGCCAAAGCGCTCGTGACGATAGGCTAAATAACAGACATAAAAAAAACGCCCCTAAGGGGCGTTTATTGATTGTGTTTTACCAGATTTTTACCCGCTGCTCAGCCGGCAGGTAGAGTTGATCGCCCTCTTTGACATCAAACGCCTGGTAGAACTCTGGCATGTTACGCACTACACCATTGGTTCTAAAGATACTGGGTGAGTGTGGGTCGGTGATTAAGCGTTGCAACAATTCTTCGTCGCGGTACTTGCGCGCCCAGACCTGTGCCCAACCCAAGAAAAAGCGCTGGTCGCCACTGAATCCATCCATCTCGGCAGCTGCTTGGTCACCTAGCGAGAGTTGATAGGCTTTGTAGGCAATGCTAAGACCACCTAAGTCGCCAATATTTTCGCCCAACGTCAGTTCACCATTAACGTGCTCGCCATCTAATACCGTAAATTCATTGTACTGTTGCACCAGTTGCTGCGTGCGTGCTTTGAATTCGGCTAAATCCTGCTCGGTCCACCAGTTTTGAAGCACGCCATCGCCGTCAGATTTTGCACCTTGGTCATCGAAACCGTGTCCCATTTCGTGACCGATGACGCCACCAATGCCGCCGTAATTCACCGCGTCGTCTGCCTTCAGATCAAAGAAGGGGGGTTGCAGAATCGCCGCCGGGAAAACGATTTCGTTCATGCTGGGGTTGTAGTAGGCATTCACGGTTTGCGGTGTCATGAACCATTCATCGCGATTGACGGGTGACCCTAATTTGGCCATTTGTTCATCATACTCAAAACGGTTGGCGCGAAGCGTGTTGCCAAACAGGTCATCAGCGGCGATTTCAAGACCGCTGTAATCTTTCCACTTATCAGGATAGCCAATTTTGGGGCGGAATTTTTGCAGCTTTTCTATCGCTTTTTGTTTGGTTTCGTCGCCCATCCACGCTAGATCGAGAATACTTTGGCGATAGGCTTCACGCAGGTTTTCAACCAATTCGTTCATGCGGGCTTTAGCGGCAGGGGGGAAGTGCTCCGCCACATAAATCTGACCTACTTGCTCGCCCAGAATGCCATTGACCGTGCTAACGGCGCGTTTCCAGCGATCTTCTTGGGCTTCAGTACCTTTTAACACAGTGCCATAAAAGGCAAAATTTTGCGCATCAATGGCCTCAGGTAACACATTGGCATAGGTATTCAGCACTTGCCAACGCGCATAGGTCTTCCAATCCGCAAGATTGAACTTACCCATCAATTCACCCAGGTGGGTGAAGTAGCTTGGGTTGCGCACGACGAATTCCGCTTGGTCAACCATACCTGCGGCCGTCAATGCGGCCATCCAATTCACACCGGGTGCGAGTGTCGCAAGGCTGGTTGGGGTATGTAGGTTGTAGGTTTTGTCGCGGTCGCGACGCTCAACACGTGTCCAGTGACCCTCGGCAATCGCGGTTTCAAGGGTCATAATTGTCTGTGCCGCGGCGTTGCCATTGTCCCAGCCAGCCAGGTCGTACATCTTTGCAATGTGTTCAAGGTAGGCCTGACGTGTTTGCACGGATTTCTCGTCGTCACGGAAATAGTAATCGCGATCGGGTAAACCAATGCCCGCTTGGTAGAAATAGGGCACATAGCGGTCAGGTTGCTTTGAATCATTATTGATATAGAAGGAGAAGGGGCCGCTAACGCCATTGCGTAACGCGCCGCCAAAATAACTCGCCAAGGTATCGGCGTCGGCAATCGCCTCAATATCGGCTAACAATCCGTCAAGTACACTGATACCAAGGGTTTCAATAGTTGCGGTATCCATCACGCTGGCGTATAAATCAGCCAGTTTTTTGGCTTCGGGTTTGTCTGAGGTGCCGGCATTTTCAATGATCTTTTGTACATCTTCACGGGCTTTATCCGCCAGCACAGTGAAAATACCATAGTTCGATTTGTCGGCGGGAATCTCAGTAGTGGCTAGCCATTTGCCGTTGGTGTAGCGATAAAAATCATCTTGCGCGCGCACACTGTCGTCGATGTTGTCGGTATAAATTCCGGAACGTAGGCTGACGGATTCTGTTTGCGGCACGGGTGTTGAAGTATTAGATACACGGTAAAAACCGACCATCAGCGCTAACGCGACAATGATCAGAAAGCTGGTAGTTTTATTCATGACTCATCCTTATTGTTAAACAGCTATGCGAGTATAGGGGGACTCTGTTGTGCGACATATTGCTGATCTTGCCACCTTGGCGCTATTTTCCTTTAAATTGTGGTGAGCGTTTTTCTTTTTTGGCGGCTAGCCCTTCTATAAGGTCTTCCGATAATAAGCAACGCTTACTAATGTCGCGGTAGCGATTATCGTCCCATTCGTCAACAGCGGCACGATTGAGAAGTTCTTTCATGCCTTTCATCGATAAAGGGGCGTGCAGGGCAAGCTGTTGGGCGCGCTGCCACGCCGTTGGTAACAATTCATCCTGGGGTAATACACGCTCGATGGCACCGGTATACTGCAAGGCATCGCCTTCAATGGGCTGGCCGGTAAGTAATAAGTGTTTTGCCGTATCAAGGCCGAGGGTGGCGACTAAGCGGCGGATACCATTGGCAGGATAACAAATACCAATATGGGCCGCAGGAATCTGAAGCCGAATACCTTCTCTGGCGAAGCGGAAATCGCAGCACAGGGCTAACTCCACGCCGCCCCCGAAGGCATTGCCATTGAGTGCTGCAATGGTTGGAATAGGGCAGGCAAACAAGGCATCGGTGACGCGTTCAAAAGCATCCGGATTTAGGCTACCTGATTGCATGTCACTTAACAGTGCACCCGCGCAAAAGGTCTGATCTCCTGCGCCAGTCACTAGCAATACGCGGGCGCGTTTTTGTGCTTCCCGAACGGCGTCAACAATGGCGTCGATATCACTCTTGCCAAGGGCATTGTGACGCGCCGCATTGTTGAGGGTGAGGACGGCTATATCGCCTTCGTAGTTAAGCTCAATCCCTGCCATGAAACTCTCCTAAAAAGAGGGCATTATAGCCATCTGCATCGCCGGTAGCTAAGGGGTTTTTTGTCGGCGCCGCTTTCGCCTATAATGCCGCCTCAAGGAGATTGGCATGACCCCAGAGAGAATTGCGCGATTGCGTGAGGTATTAGCACGGCGCCAACCAGATCTAACGGTTGTGACAGACTATGTCCACAAGGGGCGAAACTTGTCGGCCATTGTGCGTAATTGTGATGCGGTGGGTATCGGTACTATGCATGCTGTGGTGCCCGCTGAAGAGTACCGTGCGTTTAGAGGCACAGCCAAAGGTAGCCACCAGTGGGTGAACGTTGTCCGCCACGATAGCGTCCGTCAGGCGTTGATCGGTCTTAAGGCAAGCGGTTTTCAGGTTGTGGCTGCCAACTTCTCGCCTCGTGCCGTCGACTTTCGTGAGATCGACTACACTGTGCCTACGGCGATCTTGATGGGCGCGGAAAGAGAAGGTGTTAGCGACCACGGCATTGCGCTAGCCGATTATGAAGTGATCGTACCTATGCTCGGGATGGTTGAGTCATTCAACGTGTCGGTAGCCGCTGGCATTATTTTGAGTGAAGCATCCTATCAGCGACAGTGTGCTGGTTTGTACGAAACGTCGCGTATGCCACAAGAGGCGCAGGAGAGGCTGTTTTTTGAGTGGGCGCACCCAAAGGTTACCCATTTTTGTACGGTAAACAATGTGGACTACCCCGCGCTTCGCGAGGACGGTGAGATAGATGATCCCTCGACCTGGTACGCGCGTGTTCGCGAGGAGATTGCCAGTCGTGACTGATTTAGGACGTACGCTATGTTAGAGCATCGAATATACCCCAGGACGCCATCTGAGGCGTTGGTGGAAATTCACCACCCCAGTTTAGGCGTGTATGAAGTCAAAGCGCGGGATTTATCCGAAGGTGGGGTGTTTGTGTTGACGGGTATTTACCCCAAGCCGCCCGTGGGCACTGAACTATTGGTAAGGATCAAACGCTATACCGGTGCGATTAATCAGGAGCCCGTTAAAATGCGTGTTGTTCACGAGCAACGCGATGGGGTTGGTCTCGCCTTTGTCAGATAGTGTTGTCGCACTGGACATATTGCCCGGCGCTGACATGTGCAGCGCAGATATTTCTCGTCATCGCCTGTTAGACGCCAACCGTCTCGATCAGCAAGCGGCGTATGTGCTGCAGTTCACGCCGCAGTGTGTGCAATTAATGCATCGATTTGGGCGTGAGAATCCATTACGCGTCGATTTTGCGGCTGGCGCGGTTGATCATCGGCGTAAATTTGGTGGGGGAAAGGGCCAAGATATCGCCAAGGCGGTAGGCCTCAATAAAGGTGTAATGCCCAGGGTTTTAGACGCGACGGCTGGATTGGGTCGGGACGCCTTTGCGTTGGCTAGCTTGGGGTGTCATGTCGATATGTTGGAGCGCTCGCCGGTTGTATTTGCGCTGCTTGAAGATGGCCTGAACCGAGCAAAGGTGTGCGGCGATAACGAGGTGATGAAAATCGCTGGTGCCATGTCGGCAACGTTCGGCAGTCTATTGACCGGGTTCTTACCCGCCTCATCGATAGATGTTATCTATCTCGACCCCATGTTTCCTGAACGACAAAAGTCAGCCTTGGTAAAAAAAGATATGCGTTTTTTTCACGCTGTGGTTGGTGAAGACCCCGACGCCGATGCCTTGTTTTCGGCCGCCCTGGCGTTAGACTGTGCAAGGGTCGTCGTTAAGCGGCCGGTTAAGGCTCCCACGCTTGGTGGGGCAACACCGTCGCATCAAATCGTGGGTAAATCCATTCGTTACGATATCTACGTCAAGCGTAAATTAGCCTGATCGTTGGCGTGGCCTGATGTTGGCTACCAACAAAGGTAATGCCATGCCAAGAAGTATGGGCGGCAGGCTAGCGAGGAGCACGTTAGGTTAGAGGTGATGCGTATGGATGGGGTAGCCAATATCCCGATAGGCGCGGTAATTGGCTCGTCCAACCTCCACCCAGGCGTCGTCACCCTGACACACAAGCTCTAACACACGTGTGTATCGCCCAAAATGTGGCGGAATGGTACGGTCTAAATTTATGAGTAAATCGTGACTGTGTTCAGGAGGGTGTTCGCCGATGAGAATCGGTGATGTGATATCCGCTGAATCCGTATGCAAATTACCGTGTGGAATGAAGGCCGTCTCGCGTATATTCCATAACAAGTCATCGAACTGCGTAGCCAATTCAGAATCAGGGCAGTAAATAAAGATCTGGTGTTGTTGTTGATAGGCTTTTTCGACAAGCCTGCAGGCGACCTGCAGGCGTACCTGCGGGTCACCACTCTTCAACAAATAGAAATCTATTCGTGTCATGCGCCGGCTCGTTGCAAAATAAAACGGGTAAGCATGGGTACTGGTCGGCCAGTCGCGCCTTTATTAGCACCTGAGTGCCAAGCGGTTCCAGCAATATCTAAGTGGGCCCAATCGTAGTTCTCTGCGAAACGCGACAGGAAGCAAGCCGCGGTAATACTGCCTCCGTGTGGTCCGCCAATGTTCGCGATATCGGCAAAATTGGAGTCGAGTAAGGACTGATAGTCACTCCATAGTGGCATTTGCCACGCGCGGTCAAGACTGTCTTCACCCGCAGCAATCAATTCATCAGCCAAGGCTTGTTGGTTGGCATAGAGGCCTGTGGCGACTTTACCCAGTGCGACAATACACGCGCCCGTCAGTGTCGCGACATCCACAACGGCGGCGGGTTTGAAACGCTCCACATAGGTCAACGCATCACAAAGTACTAGGCGTCCCTCGGCATCGGTATTAAGAATTTCGATGGTTTTGCCCGACATTGAGGTGACGATGTCGCCAGGTTTGGTGGCACGGTCACTGGGCATATTTTCGGCAGCAGCTACCACGGCCACGACATTAATTTTGGGTGCAATCTCCGCAATAGCTCGCATTGTTCCCAGCACGGATGCCGCGCCACACATATCAAATTTCATTTCATCCATGCCGGCGCCAGGTTTCAAGCTAATACCACCGGTGTCAAATGTGATGCCTTTGCCCACCAGTACCAGCGGCTTCTTGTTTTTGGCAGCGCCTTTGTACTCCAATACAATCAGTTTTGACTCTTGCGCACTTCCATTGCCTACTGAGAGTAGGGAGCCCATGCCAAGCGAGGCCATTTTCTTTTCCCCGAGTACACTGCAACTCAGGTTATCAAACGATTTACTCAGTGCTTCGGCGTGTTCAGCTAGATAACTGGGTGTACAAATATTGCCGGGTAAATTGCCAAGCTCTCGTGCCACATTGGCACCACGTGCGATGGCTGCCCCTAAATCGAGGGCGATTTTATGCGCATTGCTCACCTTGCTGTGCCAGAGTACTTGGGTGCTTTCTAGACTTGATTTACGCTCTTTGTCACTCTTGGTATGGGTGTATTGGTATTGGCTGTACTCCCCTTGGCGGCTCAGCATTTCCAATTGCCAAGCCTCATCCTTGCCCTCCACATGAAGACCGTCTAGGCAGAGGGTGACATCTTTAGCCGGCGTCTTGCTAACCACTTGGTAAAGTGTACTGAAAAGCTTTTGGCAGTCTGCGGGCGACATGGCTTTATCGCTGTCACCGAGCCCTAAAATCAATAATCGCTTGGCTTTTAGACCATTGGGGGCATGAAGCATGAGGGTATCAGCCAGTTTGCCCTTGATATCCCCTTGTTTGAGCACAGCACTAATAACGCCGTGGCACGCGTCGTCCAAGCGCTGGCCGCGTTCACCCAGTTTACCGCCTTGGAAGGCGCCAACGACGATACAGTCGCTGCGATGTGTCGCTAACTTGTCGGTAAACTTGATTGCAAAATCCATATTTTCTCCAAAGACATTGGCGGTGGTTTGAGTAATAATAACGTCAGCTTATCTAGCGTTATCGCAATTGACAATGTCTCGTTTTGCCGTCTGCATAAACGGTAATCAAAATAAGGAATTGAGGGCTGTTTTGAACCTCTTAAATCGCTACATAGCACAACATATCTTTGGGGCTGTGATCGTGACCTTGGTGGTCATTGTCGGTCTAAATCTTGTCTCTGCGATCATAGATCAGCTCAGTCGACTTGAAGCGCAATATCAGTTATTGCAGGCCCTGCAGTACGTGGTGACACTCATACCCGGCATGATCTACAACAATATTCCGTTTGCCTGTCTACTGGGCTGCTTATTTGGTCTGGGGAGTTTGGCCTCGAACAGTGAGTTGGTGGTGATTCGTGCAGCGGGGGTATCTATTTTTAAAATTGTGGCGTCCGTTCTGAAACCCGTGGCTATGATCATGCTTTTTGGGATGGTATTGGGTCAATATATTGCGCCAGTGACCGATCAAGTCGCCGAGAGTCGAAAAGCCTTGGCGCGCTATGGTGACCGGGGATTTGTGACTACAGGTGGTGTCTGGACAAGGGAAGGCAATACGTTTATGCACTTTTCAGTTGTCCAGCCAAACGGGGTGCTCTATGGCGTATCTCATTTCCGATTTAATGATAATAACGAAATGATCTCTGCTCGCTACAGCGACAGAGCGACCTACCAAGGATCGCACTGGATGTTAGAGGGGATCCTTGAAACGCAATTGGAAAATCAGCGCAGTTCGGTTGAAAACTATGAAGTGCTGCGTTGGGATACGGAGATTACCCCGGAATTACTGTCGGTGGTAGCGATGAGTCCAGAAAGTTTATCGATGACAGGGCTGTGGCAGTATTCCAACTATCTGGCCGAACAGGGACAGAATAATGGGGAGTATGTGATGGCATTTTGGAAAAAAATGCTGCAACCGCTGAGTACCTTTGGTCTGGTATTAGTGGCCATTTCTTTTGTGTTCGGGCCACTGCGTTCGGTGACCATGGGCTTTAGGATCTTCATTGGTGCGATTTTTGGCATTGCCTTTCAAACTAGCCAAGATATGTTAGGCCCTGCCAGTCTGGTGTTTGGCGTGCCCCCGATTTACGCCGCGTTGTTACCCGCGGTGCTGTGTATCGCTATCGGAAGCATTCTATTGAGCCGTGTCAGGTAATTTATTTTTTTCGTTTTGGTTGAAGCTGCAATTCCGTACCTGAGAGGTGGTCATGCCACGTTTTTTTGTCGCGATCGATCACCATCCACAGGAAACCCAGACCACCTAGGGCTAGAGAGAAGAAGGCGACAATAAACCGCGTGATACATTGACCCCAGGTGGGCAGTTCTCCGTCTGCGGAGCGCACAATTTTACTACGCCATGCCTGCATAGCCAGTGTTTGTCCTTTTTTGCGCCAAAAGTAGCCGTAAAAGAAAAACACCGTCAGTAAAAAAACGCTAAATAAAATACTGCTTTCCCAAGGTCCTGAAATAGCACGCTCACCGTTGGCTCGCATGGTTTCAATGGCGGCCTTGTCGGTTATAGCCACTTTAACGGCGACCACTACACCACCCGTGATAAGGCAACACGGGAAAATAAGGAAACTATCGTAGAGGATTGTCATGAGTCGGCGGATAAGGCCAACGTGTGTTGATAGGGTCGTTTTGTTGTTCATGGTGCGCCTCCATTGAGAGGCGCAAGTCTACGTTAGCCTGCTGTTTTCGCCAAGTCGATACGGACGCTTGATGACAAAATTGCGTTGATTGCATTGACGATGCATGGCCAGTCGAGGGGTTTAGTGAAGTAGAGGTCAGCCCCTAATTTTTTAGCTTCGTCGATGTAGTGCGACTGGGCATGGGCGGAAGTCACAATACATGGAATGTGCTTCATGATAGGGCATTGCATGCGCGCATCAAGAAACTGTTGGCCGCTAAACAAAGGGAGGTTTAGGTCCAACACGATTAAATCTGCCCTGTCCGTTTGAGCAATATCGAGGCCATCCCTGCCGTTTTCAACGCAAATAACGTTGTAACCTTCACGCGTGAGCATGGTTGAAGCGACAACGGTACTCGCATGATCATCCTCAACAAGGAGGATAGTGGCTTGGGTCTTCATAACGTCTACCAGTAGCGAGTTGTCGTACCTACAGTAGAGGATCCGGTATTTTATTGCAACAACTTTGTTACATTGTGGTCGGGCGTTAATGATCTATTGTTAGGTGGCTCACGTCGGGTGCCTGTACAGACCGTTTGTCAGGTAAGTTGTCGATATTTCCCGGGGGAAGAATATCCAAACCCGAAATATCAGGTGTGAGTGGAGTAGGAGGGCTCAGCTCCTCTTCTTCCACCAAACGTCCGGCGGGTTTCAAACCAAATCGACTGATATCCGGTGTTTCTACACTGGGTGGTTGGAAGGTTTCTATGACCAATTCGTTGTTATCGAGGGCGCGATATTGGGAAATATCGACCTTGACGGGTGTGGCGGTAGTTATTTCGTCGGGGCGAAGCACATCGCTGCCTAGCGCCGCGATACTCCAATCTGGAGATGCCGTCGTTGCTTGGTTTAGCGCGGGCTCCATTGCTGTTGACTCTAGCACGGCTATTGCGCCAACCTTCGCCATTGCATGGAGATATTTTTGGGCCTGATCGTGGCTGATATCACGTTTAATGATGACGTCTTGTCCACTTAGCCAATGCTGTAATTTATTAGGCTCTGTTTTAAACAAATGTGCTAGTGCGACTAGCACTTGCTCCGGGGTTTTATCTGGGGCAATCTCGCCTTTGAATTTCACATTAACTGTATCTGTCATAGTGCCTCCGTATCCATAGCAGTATAGACATAAATTCGGGTATTGAGGTGTTTGTAACCGTGTCGTTTGAAGCGCCTGTCTTTATTCACAATTCCCTTTCAGCGCGCCGCTAAGCTACACTGCCTCCCTTTTCATTTGATCGAGTTATCATGCGTTTACTCCCTATTGATGATGTCTTACCTTCTTTATTGGACACGCTTGGCAGCGACGCTATCTGTGTGTTGCAAGCGGAGCCCGGCGCGGGCAAAACCACGCGTGTTCCGCTGGCCTTATTGCAGCAATCTTACCTCGATGGGCAGAAAATTATCCTGCTTGAGCCTCGGCGAATCGCGGCGCGTGGGGCGGCAGAATTTATGGCCGCACAGCTGGGTGAACGTTGTGGGGCGACGGTGGGCTATCGTATGCGCCATGAGACGGCGGTGTCCGAAAAAACGCGGCTGGAAGTCGTCACAGAGGGCGTCTTTTTGCGAATGCTGCAAGATGATCCCAGTCTTGATGGCATAGGTATGGTGATATTTGATGAGTTCCATGAGCGCAATATTGATAGTGATATTGCCCTCGCATTGTGTTTGCAGAGTGCGGAGTTATTTCGCGAGCAGCAGTCCCTTCGTCTGCTGGTAATGTCGGCGACACTGGACGTAGGTCCATTGCAGCAGTGGCTGAATTGCCCAGTTATAAGGAGTGAAGGTCGCAGCTTCCCCGTCGACATTGTATTTAGTTCACACCATGTTGAGCGACGGGATTTGGTCGATGCAGTGGTGGCACAGGTTCGCCTGGCGTTACAACATCACGCAGGCTCGATGCTGGTTTTCCTGCCGGGTCAGAGAGAGATTCAGCAAGTACATGCCCTTTTGCAGGCCCGCTATGCAGACGATGCCACGCTCCATATTGCCCCGTTATATGGACAGCTCTCAATGGATGAGCAACGGCGGGCAGTAACACCTGCCATACCCGGGCATCGTAAGATTGTATTAGCCACGAATATTGCTGAATCGAGTATTACGATTGAAGGTGTTGATATCGTTATCGACACAGGCTGGGCTAGGGTCTCTCGGTTTGATGCCCGCAACGGTATGAGCAGACTTCACCATCAGCGTATTTCTCAGGCGTCGGCCAAGCAACGTGCGGGTAGAGCCGGCAGAACGGCCCCGGGGGTTTGCTATCGACTCTGGACAGAACAGCAGCATCAACAATTATCCCTGCACGATACGCCGGATATTCTGCAGGCTGATCTGACAGCGATGGCTCTGCAGCTTGTCGCATGGGGTTGTCGCGATCTGGATGAATTACAATGGCTTGATACGCCGCCTCAGCACGCCTATCAACGTGCCCTGCAGTTATTACATGAACTGGGGGCCCTGAATGATAATCAACTGACCCCACACGGTGAGCAATTGGCGGCTATCCCCTGTCATCCTCGGTTAGGTCATATGTTGTTGCGTGCCAATGCATGGGGTGCTGGACAGCAAGCCGCACAACTTGCCGCATTGCTGGAGGAACGTGACCCTTTACGTCATGCGGGTGCCGATATTGAGCAGCGACTGGCTTGGCTGAGTACTGGCAAGGGACAAGCGGCTCGTATTCAAGCTAGGGCTTTTCAGCTATGCAAAGCCCTGACCTTAACTGCGGCAAGGCGTGAGATCAGCCCTGCGGTGCTTCTCGCCCAAGCTTACCCCGATCGTGTGGCACAATGTCGTAAGCCTGGCGGAGGGGAATATAAATTGGCGTCGGGCCGAGGGGCTGTCTTGAGTCCAGACGACAGTTTATATGGTCAACCTTATTTGGTGGTCGCGGATGTCGGGGGGAGTGCAGGGCGCAGCGACGATAATATTTTTCTGGCAGCGGCCTTGCCACCTGAGGCCTTTGATCACGATCTGGCGGAGGGGGTTGTCGAGCATCTTTCGGCGAGATGGAATGACAATGTTGGCCGGTTTGAAGCGAGTTTACAGCGGCGCTGGGGTGAGCTTGTGATTGGTTCTCGAGCTATTCACGACATCGATGACGCCATCATTCAAGAGGCGTTATTGCAGCATATTCGTGACAAGGGACTCCAAGTGTTGCCTTGGAGCGAGGGTGCGCGACAATGGCAAGCAAGAGCACAATTTACGCGCCGCTTTATCGATGACCCGCATTGGCCCGATATCGCTGATGAACGTCTGCTTTCACAATTAGACGATTGGCTCACGCCTTACCTGGTAGGGGTGAAGTCGCTGGCAGTGCTACAAAAACTTGATGTCGCGGCGATCTTAATGTCACGCTTTACGTGGGAGCAGCAACAGACCATTCAGCGTCTTGCACCGAGCCATGTTCTCGTGCCTTCCGGTCGACATGTGGCTATCAATTATTGCGCCGATCAACCGGTTCTCGCTGTCAAAATGCAGGAAATGTTTGGTTGCCCCGAATCACCGAGCTTGGCAGAGGGGAGGGTAAAAGTTCTTTTGCATCTCTTGTCACCGGCGCAGCGGCCACTTGCCGTGACGGCCGATTTAACAAGTTTTTGGCAAAATGCGTATGCAGAGGTCAAAAAAGATATGAAAGGTCGCTATCCAAAGCATTATTGGCCAGATGATCCACGACAAGCTCAGGCCACCACGACCACCAAAGCCAAGATGGACCGAGACAATCGCTAGTCGCGCCACTCCCAGCGAAGAATTTCACCAAAGTCGTCGTAAATGGGGACTTTTTTGGGTTTGGAGGGTCGCTTTTTGGCGGCCATGGGCGCTTTGAGTTGTTTGCTGCGTTCTTCCAAGGCCGCGACAACGTCAGGAATAAACGTCCGTTCAGCCGCCTTGGGTTCGAATACTGTGCTGTTATGTCGGAGTGGACCGTCGTTGGAGATTCGCCCACTAATCCCATTAGGAATATGTGCGACTTCACCGCCCTGTGCAATGAAGTCGTCGATTTGCTTCGCCATTTCGGCGCGCATATCTGCCTTGGTGGGTAATTTTTTCAAGCTGTGCTCGCATTTATGGACTTGACGGGACAATATAGCAAATCCGCGCGAAACAAGCGCGGTTTATTAAGGAGAAGGCTTTGCGTGGTTCAAGTTTTGGTGGCGATCTTAATAGCCCTATAGATTGGTCGGTACTCAGACACCTGTGGCCATTTTTACAGGAATACAAAGGGCGGGTGGCGCTAGCGATGGCTTTCTTAGTGGCGGCCAAGGTAGCCACGCTGACCGGGCCGTTTTTATTGAAATATATCGTCGATGGACTCGATGCGGGTGTGCAAGCTTCTGTAGGTTTTTGGTTGTTACCTGCAACTTTAGTCATCGCCTATGGGATGGCTCGATTTAGCACTATTTTATTTGGCGAACTTCGCGACACTGTCTTTGGTCGCGTCACCGAACGTGCCATGCGCAGAGTAAGTCTGGCGGTGTTTCGTCACCTACACACCCTAGAACTGGATTTTCATCTCGACCGGCGCACCGGCGGTTTGTCTCGTGATATCGAGCGTGGCACAACAGGGGTAGGATTTTTACTGCGCTTCTTTGTTTTCAATATTGCCCCGACGCTGATCGAAATTACCATGGTAAGTGCCATCCTGTTGCTAAATTATGGGGTTTCGTTTGCAATGGTGACGGTCTTGGCCATTGTGGCTTATGTGTGGTTCTCTTTCAAAACCACGGAGTGGCGCACCCAGTATGTGAGGGAGATGAATCGGGCTGACTCTACCTCAAATACCCGTGCCATCGACAGTCTGCTCAACTATGAAACCGTTAAATATTTCGGTAATGAAGCTTTTGAGGCCCGTCTCTACGACCAAGCCTTGGCCGATTGGGAGCAGGCACGACGGAAAAATCGTCTTTCATTATTTGCACTAAATATTGGTCAGGCCCTCATCGTCTCTGTCGCTATGACCATTATGTTGCTTTTGGCGGCATCACAGGTGCAGCAAGAACACATGAGTCTAGGGGATTTTGTTCTCATCAATGCCTTTATGGTGCAATTATTTGTCCCTTTAAACTTTCTCGGATTTGTCTATAGAGAAATCAAAGGCGCCATGGCCAATATTGAGCACATGTTTGCTTTATTAGACAGAAAACCCGCCATAGAAGATGTGGAAGGTGCACAGCCACTGGTCTTGAGAGATAGCGACATTCGATTCGATCAGGTGTGTTTTGGCTACCAAGCTAATCGACAAATTTTGCACGATGTCACGTTTAGCATTGGACGAGGCCAAACCTTGGCAGTGGTTGGCCCAAGCGGTGCGGGTAAGTCCACACTGGTGAAATTATTGTGTGGTTTTTACCGCGCACAGCGCGGCGTAGTGAGCATCGACGGCCAAGACATTAGCCAGGTCACACAATCTTCTCTTCGCGCAGCATTGGGTGTGGTGCCTCAAGATACGGTATTGTTTAACGACAGCCTGTTGGAGAACGTGCGTTACGGCCGTCCTGATGCTAGCGATACCGAAGTTGAGGCGGCGATTGCTACAGCGAATCTCAGTCAGTTCGTTATGTCGTTGCCAGAGGGGTTGCAAACACGCGTAGGGGAACGCGGGTTAAAGTTGTCGGGGGGGGAAAAACAGCGGGTAGCGATTGCGCGTACAGTACTCAAGAAACCGTCGATTTTATTGTTTGATGAGGCGACATCGTCACTCGATAGCCATTCAGAACGTGCGGTATTACAAGAGATCAAACGTCTCGCGATGGATCACACCAGTGTGGTGATCGCCCATCGGCTGTCGACAGTGATAGAGGCGGACTGTATCGTGGTGTTAGAGGCTGGCAGGGTCGTTGAACAGGGCACACACAAACAATTGCTGAGTCTCAATGGGCTCTACGCGGCGATGTGGCGTGTTCAACAAAGTCATCGCGACGAGGAGGGTGCCTGAAATTCAGGTTGTCTAAGAATATAAACACTGACACATAAACCGCTGATCAGCATCATCAAGGCGACGCGTGGATTGCCGACAATAGCGGCGCTCAACCCCATGCTGAACCACATGGCCAATAAAATCCTGCGTTTCACATGAAGAGGAATGCCTTTCCCCTCGCGCCAAGGGTTAACGATGGGCCCCAGTTTGGGATGCTCGATTAACCAGCGATGAAAGCGTGGTGATGATTGGGCAAAACACCAGGCAGCTAATAATAAAAATGGGGTTGTAGGTAAGACAGGGAGAGGAATTCCTGCGATGCCTAGAGCAACACACAACCATCCAAGAGCGATAAGAAAGCGCTGTTTAAGCCTCATGATTTCACCCATTTATTCGTATGCGGAACATCTGGCTTGTATCGATTTTGTCACTGTGACAGAATTCGACCCCTGCCGAACAAGTATAGTCGTCGGCCACAGTTTGAAAACCTTTTGTTTTTCTGGTTCTCGAAAAAAACCTTGCTAAGGAACTCCGTATGAAACTGGTTACCGCTATTATCAAACCCTTCAAATTGGATGATGTTCGCCAAGCCTTGTCAGATATTGGTGTGCATGGAATGACCGTACAAGAAGTCAAAGGCTTTGGTCGCCAAAAAGGCCACACCGAGCTCTACCGTGGTGCGGAGTATGTTGTTGATTTTATTCCAAAAGTTAAAATTGAAATCGCGATCGACGCTGCCTTGTTGGATCAGGTAATTGAGGCTATCAGCCAGGCGGCGAATTCGGGCAAGATTGGTGATGGCAAAATTTTTGTGACCCCCTTGGAACAGGCTATCCGCATTCGTACGGGTGAGTCTGGCCCTGAAGCACTCTAGGGGATAAACATATGTACCAAAAAATAATTTTTGCCTTGCCACTTCTGGCAGTGGCATCGCCATCGTTTGCTCAGATTGACTCCGGTAATACGGCATGGATGATCACCGCGACAGCGTTAGTGTTATTCATGACCATTCCTGGATTGTCCTTGTTTTATGCGGGTTTGGTTCGTTCTAAAAACGTTCTGTCAGTATTGATGCAATGTTTTACTTTAACGTGCCTTATGTCGATTCTTTGGTTCGCCGTAGGTTATACCATTGCTTTTGGCAGTGAGGGGGTCGAACAAGGTGCGTGGGTCGGTGATTTCGGTAATATTTTCTTCGCCTCAATCACGATGAATAGTGTCACAGGCGATATTCCTACCACCTTATTTGCGATTTTCCAAATGACCTTTGCGGTAATTACTCCAGCACTGATCGTGGGTGGATTTGCCGAGCGTATGCGGTTTTCAGCTATGCTGCTTTTCTGCAGTATTTGGCTGTTGGTGGTGTATGCCCCTGTCTGCCATTGGGTTTGGGGTGGCGGCTGGTTGGGCCAGATGGGGCTGCAAGATTTCGCAGGCGGGACAGTGGTTCACATCACGGCTGCTGTAGCGGCGATTGTCGCTGCTCTGGTCATGGGGCCTCGAAGAGGCTTTGGTACAGCGGCGATGTTGCCACACAACCTCACGATGACGGTCACTGGCGCGGGTATGTTGTGGGTAGGTTGGTTTGGTTTCAATGCGGGTTCAGCGCTGGCCGCGAATGAGAGTGCCACTATGGCTATGTTAGTCACGCACATTTCTGCGGCGGCCGGTGCGTTGGCGTGGATGGCGATGGAGTGGATACGACACGGTAAGCCATCTGTGCTTGGTATCGTGACCGGTATGGTCGCGGGTCTAGGAACGATCACTCCTGCGTCGGGTTCGGTTGGCCCTGCCGCCGCCTTGGTGATTGGTTTGTCAGCGGGTGTGATTTGTTACTTTGCGACTAACTGGATTAAGAACACCCTTAAGATTGATGATTCGTTGGATGTGTTTCCCGTTCACGGTGTAGGGGGAATCCTAGGGACCTTGTTAGCGGGTATTTTCTGTGCGCAGAGCCTAGGTATTTTCAGTGGTAACGGTTTCAGCGACGGCATTGATTCTATTGCTGGGCAGTTTAGCGTTCAGTTGATCGGCGTGGTGTCAACCTTTGTTTACACGGCGGTGGTTTCTTTTGTGCTGTTGAAGCTGGTGGATGCGCTGGTGGGCTTACGTGTGGATGATGAAGAAGAGACCATTGGTCTTGATCTGGTACTCCACGATGAGCGTGGCTACGATATCTAAACAAAAAGGGAGGCGAAAGCCTCCTTTTTTGTCAAAGCATGCCATGTTGCACTAGCGTCATCATGCCCCCACATTGATCAATTATTCACTTCATTAAATCCATTCACTGAATCTCGTCATGTTTCATAATACCCGCTTTACTTACGCTGCTAGTGATGACGTCTGCAGTTCTTGTGACGAGGGGATATCGCAAAAAAATGGGATCTAAAGATCCCATTTTATAAATAGGCGGTAGGCTGACTAAACGCGTTGGGCGACGGCGTCGGCGAGTTGTGCCAGAAGGGTTTCAGTATCTGCCCATCCGATACAGGCATCGGTGATACTTTGGCCATAATTTGCCGCCACACCGTCGACTAAGTCCTGACGACCCTCATTGATATGGCTTTCTACCATCACGCCGCAAATGGCTTTTTCGCCCGCGATTATTTGTGCTGACACATCAGCGCAAACGTCCATTTGCTTTTTAAATTGCTTGCTGCTGTTGGCGTGACTAAAGTCGATCATGAGCTTTTCTGGAAGCTTCGCCTCACGAAGCGCTGCTTTGCATTCGGCCACATCATCTGCACTGTAATTGGGCTTTTTGCCTCCGCGTAAAATAAGGTGGCAATCCTGATTACCACTGGTGGAGACAATAGCTGAATGGCCGTATTTGTTAACCGATAAAAAGTGGTGTGGGGCGATGGCAGCACCAATGGCATCGATGGCGATTTTGACAGTACCGTCGGTGCCGTTCTTGAAGCCCACTGGGAAAGACAGGCCGGAAGCCATTTCGCGGTGAACCTGAGACTCTGTTGTTCGTGCACCAATCGCTCCCCAGCTCAGCAGATCAGCGATGTACTGAGGGGTAATCATGTCGAGCATTTCCGACGAGGCAGGCATACCAAGGTTATTTAAGTCGAGCAACAATTTACGCGCTTTGCGCAAGCCATCGTTAATATGGAACGAACCATCTAAATTAGGATCGTTGATGAGGCCTTTCCAGCCAACGGTGGTTCGCGGTTTCTCGAAGTAAACTCGCATCACAATTTCCAGCTGATCACGGTATTTTTGACGCAGGGGTAAAAGCCGTCGCGCATAGTCGATGGCCGCGTCGGTATCATGAATAGAGCAGGGGCCAATAATCACTAGTAAGCGATGATCTTCACCATGCAAAATGTTGTGAATATTTTGCCGCGTTTGATAGATCATTTCGGCGGTGGCCTCGCCGAGGGGGAAACGCTCTAGGAGTGCGACAGGTGGCAGCAATTCTTTGATGGCACTGATGCGCACATCATCCGTAATGTGTGGCATGGAGATCCTTATTGAGTCATGTTACAAAGCCAACCACTTTACAATTATTGTCCCCGTCACACAACTGCGACCAAGGCCTAATAGGCCTAGATTGCAAAGTCTATTAGCATTCGCTACTATTCAGAGCTCTAAATAGTGGTATCCAGACAATGGCTGATTTAGCACCCGAAGTAATGCAAGAACATGCGACCCAAGCGGTTGAGCTTCTTAAGTCTATGGCTAATCAAAGTCGATTGATGATTTTGTGTTTGTTGGCTGGGGGTGAAATGACCGTCAGCGATATCAATAAAGCCGTACCCATTAGTCAATCTGCGTTATCCCAACATCTTGCGGCGCTGCGGAAAGCTGACCTCGTGGCCACACGTAAGGTGGCGCAAACGATCTACTACCGCCTCAATGGTGATGCGACAGTGCGTGTCATCGGCGTGCTGCAAAGTATTTATTGTCCTTCAACCTTGTAGCGTCATGGATTGGCTCATTTTAATCGGGCTTGTCATATTTATTGCGTTGCATTCGCTTCGTAGTCATTTTCCCAATGTGCGAGCACGCCTGATAGACCGATTTGGCGTCCTATCTTTTCGCATTGTTTACTCATTGATAACGCTAATGGCGCTATCTTTGATCGGTTGGGGACTCATTGCCGCACGCCAAGCCCCTGTATTGCTGTGGCAGCCAGAGCCTTATTGGCGAACAGTGATGTCTTATGGCATGTGGTGGGTGGCGCTCGGTGTGGCCGCGAGTTGGATTCCTGGGACACATATACGTTCTTACCTAAAACAGCCGCTGTTACTTGCGATTGTATTGTGGGCTATCTTGCATTTAAGTGTGAGTGCCTATCTACATCAGTGGATATTGTGTGTCGCTATTTTAGGCTGGGTACTATCTGTGTTGTGGCGTGATTGGCCTTTACCTGCGCCTTTGCCGGTGTCGTATCGTCGCGATGTGTTGGCGCTAATATTCGCCAGCGTTCTATGGTTTGGCTTTGCTCAATACCTACATACATGGCTCATTGGCGTCTCCGTCGCCGTTTTTTAATATGGATTTTTTATGAACGCGTTACCTCCTTGTCCCAAATGCCAGTCCGAATTTACCTACCACGATGGTGCGTTGCTAGTGTGTCCTGAGTGTGCGCATGAATGGCTTGAAGCTGAACAGACCAACGGCGATGGTGCACCTATTTATAAGGATGCGAATGGCAACATTCTTCAAGAGGGTGATACGGTAACAGTGATTAAAGACTTAAAAGTGAAAGGATCTTCGCTTGTTGTCAAAGTAGGTACTAAAGTAAAGAATATTCGTTTGATCGAGGGTGACCACGATATCGATTGTAAAATCGATGGCATTGGTGCCATGAAGTTAAAATCCGAATTTGTGAAGAAGGCGTAAAGCACCACAGGAGATGGGATGCATTGGTTGATGAAAGCCCCTATAGGCGTGCTTGTTATAGTAGGTGTTGTCACATGGGGCGGCGCCTACAGCCTGTTTGCTCAGTCTACCCCTGAAGCGCCTGTTGCTCCTCCCATTATTGCTTTACCTCCGGGTGCAGATACACTCCCTGATTTTTCTGAATTTCCCGCGGGCAAAGCACGCAAAGAAGCTTTCTTTCAGTATCTGCTTCCTATTATCCGACACATCAACAGTCAATTGCGTGCTGAGCGGTTTGCCTTAGATCAGCTGCGCAAGGCTGCGCTTTCCAGCCAAGGCTTGAGCAATGCTCAATTACAGGAGCTAATGGCTATGAGCGAGAAATATGGTGTCGAAGAAGAGAGTGTTGAAGATCAGTTGGCTATCTTGTGGCGTCGTGTTGACACCATACCGGCGTCGCTTGCACTAGCGCAAGCCGCGAATGAATCCGCCTACGGCACCTCACGTTTCGCGGTGGATGCGAATAACTTGTTTGGCCAATGGTGCTTCAGAGAGGGTTGTGGACTAGTTCCAAATGCACGTATCGAGGAGGCGTCACATGAGGTGCGCAAATTCAATACCCCAGTAGATTCTGTCCGAAGCTATATGCACAACCTCAATACCAACCGTGCTTATGCGTCACTGCGATTAATGCGTAGTAAACAACGGTCCTCTAAACAACCTCCAACCGGTATGGAACTTGTAAACGCCTTGCTTAAATACTCCAGCCGTGGTCAAGATTATGTCGACGAACTCTCGTCCATGATCCGTCATAATAAGCTGGCACGTTTTGATGTGCCGTCGCAAATCGGCCAGCAAAAGGCTAGACAATAACGACTAGCTGCCTACAATAGCCGCGATAACTTTTCGGGGCGACTATGCGACCGCATTACCTTGTTTTTCTTCTTCCCTTATTCTTATGGGTGATCTTGGTTCATCAGTTTATGGCTGGCGATTGGCATTGGTTACAACAATACCTGCCGTTCACGGGCATGGGATTAATAGGCGCCATTTTTGCCAACTCTACCGGGGCCGGTGGCGGGGTTGTTTTCATTCCTGCCTTTCAATGGCTGGGATTCAGCGATGCTCAATCGGTGGGTACCTCGTTTGCTATTCAATGCTTTGGTATGACCGCGGGCTCATTTGCCTGGCTGCGGTATGCGCGTTCTAGCCAAACACCGCCGGAAGAGTGGGCATGTTTTTCTCAAATTACGCTCATTTGCGCCATAGGGTCAGTATTGGGCTTGGCCGCTATTAACGGGTTTGGTGTGGCGTCGCCTGGATCACTCAAACACATCTTTGCTGTTTTCTCCCTAGTATTAGGAAGTTCTCTATTATTTAGTGTGATGCGATATGGGGCATTGGATATTCGTCTACAACTTACTCGACTCGATATAGCCATGATCGTGTTGATTGGTTTATTGGGCGGTGTGATTACGGCATGGTTGTCCGTGGGTGTGGGAGAAATATTGGCACTCTATCTTTTGTTGCGTGGGTTTAGTGCCACCATGTCAGTGGCCGCCGCTGTGTGTGTATCAGCTATCAGTGTATGGTCGAGTATTAGCTACCATGCTATGGCAGGCAACGTTGTTTGGGATGTCATTTTATTTGCTGGGCCTGCCGCGGTCATTGGTGGCACCATTGCTAAACGCCTAGCAGTATGGATGCCACCGGTACAGTTGAAAGTGTTCTTCTCCTGCTGGGTACTGTTTATGGGGGTTGTCAGTCTACCTTGGGAACAGTGGTTTTAAACCACGCGTTTAAAGGTGGTGTAACCATTCGTCGCCGAGGTATTTGCCCGTAATACCATGAAGCCCTTAGCTGGCAGTGTGACTTGTAAACTGCCAGCGACCACCTTAAGTTCAGTCTTATCACGAACATTCGTCAACACATATTGCATGGCGCGATTAGTCATCAATTTTGCATTGCGTAACATCAACATCTCTTGCACTGTGTCATCCGTCGGGTTGATAACAATGAACATCGATTCGGCGACCTGTTCGGTGTAGCGTTCAAAAGCAAACAATTGCTTGGCAGCCATGGTGCGCATATTACCAATCTTGAGAGCAGCGTGGGCCTGGCGAAGTGCAATGAGCTGTTTAGTCCAGGTCAGCTCCTCGTTACCCGCTTCGACCCAGTCCCAACGCATAGGGCCGCGCATCTCAGGGTCATCGCCACCACGCATGCCCACTTCGGAACCATAGTAAATGTTTGGGCTGCCAGGCAGTGTAAAGTGCAGCACTTGCGCGAGTTTTCGATCAGCCTCGCGAGGTAAAATGTTGGCGAGCCGCGGCGTATCATGGTTGTCGAGAATCAGCCAAGACTTGAGTAATCCCTCATAATCGCTGTCATTCAGCATGTCGTCCAGCATCTCCCGAGCCACCCTGGGGTCGAGTTCGCCGCGGCTGAGCGTGAGGACAATTTGACGCAGGCTAAAGTTCATAAGGCCATCCATCGCGCTAACCCATTGACTGGGGTAGCACCATGCTTCCCCGACCACAAGCGAATCCGCCTTGGCATGATGAGCCGCCTCGGTGATGTCTTTCAAAAAACGATAGCCAATATCGTGGGCGACATCGAGGCGCCAACCATCGACACCCTCGCGCAAATATTTCTGTACCACCGATTCCTGTGAGGCATAGATATACTGCTGTACCTCTTCAGATTCTAAATTTAACTCGGGTAGATTGCGGGCATCTTCCCAGGCCAAATAACCGCCTTGGTATTGATCACCAAAATAGAACCAATCGCGATAGGGGCTATTCATGTCGGACTGCGCGGCTTTGAATATGCGCGCGTTTTGTCCCATGTGGTTAAACACACCGTCTAACACCAGCTTCATGCCTAACTGATGGCATGCATCGGCTAACTGGAGAACATCATCACGACGGCCAAATTCTGGTGACACCTCTGCAAAATCCAGCGAGTCGTACTTGTGGTTGGTGTATCCCACGTGAATCGGATTAAGGTAGAGCACATCGACATTGAGCGTTTGTAGGTGGTGTAGTTTGCTACGAAGGCTAGCGAGGTCACCACCCCAGAATTGAATTTCATGGCTCCACAGCTGTTCATTGTCTAGATAGTGTCCCATGCGGGGCTGCTCATCCCAGGAGTGCAGCGTTTTCGGGGCTGGGTAAAGATCACGCTTTGCGTCTAGATTAGCGCTTGGTGCAAAACGATCGACCAACACTTGATAAACCACCGCCCCCATACGCCAATCTTGACGCCGTGACGCCATGCAATCTCTCAGTTGAATGTCATATTGATCAGCGTAGTTCATGGTGGTGTGTCCCTTGTCAAAGATCGCGCTACGTTACCATAGCCCGCGCCATGGGCTAAAGCGCTACATTCGTATTCAAAGGTTATCTAAGTCGTGCAGTATTTGTGTGGCTTGTTGGCGAATGGCCTGACGTTCTTCATCGCTGAAACGGGCCAGGCTTTTATACGGGAAAGCCATCCGAGGGTTGGCCCCAAATCGCTCGGCGTGGCGGTCAAGAAAATCCCAATAGAGCGCATTGAATGGGCAAGCACGCTCTCCAGTACGCTGTTTGACGTTGTAGTAACAGTCCTTGCAGTAGTCACTCATTTTATTAATGTAGTTACCGCTTGAGGCATAGGGTTTCGTGGCAATGAGGCCGCCGTCCGCTGACAATGACATACCGCGAGTATTAGGCATTTCCACCCATTCATGGGCGTCGATGTAAATGCCCAAATACCATTGGTCGACTTGATCGGGATCGATACCGGCTAAAAGCGCAAAGTTACCGGTGACCATCAGGCGCTGAATGTGGTGCGCATAGCTGGTGTTGAGAGATTGTTGAATAGCCGCCTGGCAACAAGCCATCTTGGTATCCCCATTCCAGTACCACGACGGCAGTGGTCGCTTGGCCTGAAGTGCATTTAGGCTGGCATAATGGGGCATGTTGATCCAATACATCCCTCGCACATACTCCCGCCAACCAATAATTTGCCGCACGAATCCCTCGATTTGTGCCAGATTTATGGCGTGTGGTCGTGCATGGTATTCAGCGATCGCGGTTTCAACCACTTGGGCTGGGGAGAGCATTTTGCTATTCATAGCAAAGCTCAACCTTGAGTGATACAAGCTCCACGCATGTTCGCTTTTGTGGGTCATGGCGTCCTGGTATTTACCAAACAGTGGTAAGCAGTGGCGGCAAAAATGTTCAAGTAACTGCAACGACTGACGGCGCGTAGTGGGCCACAACAGGTGAGCGTCAGCCCTACCAAAATGGTCGACACCGTGTCGTGATAAACGCGCCAGAATATCGCTGACATCCGTGGCAAAAACGAGCGGCGCGGGGATGTCACTGAGGTCGCTGGCCTTGAAGGACTCGCGATTGTCGGCATCGTAATTCCATTGCCCTCCCAAAGGTTCGTCGTCTTGCATTAAGTACTGAGTGCGTTTTCGCATGCGGCGATAAAATGACTCCATACGGACGTGTTTATCGGCTTTAAACTCGCGTTTGATGTCTTCATATGGCAACAGGAAATGTTCACTGTCGACACATTCTGTTGTCATCCTCAGATCCGCACAAAAGGCAGCCATTTGTTCGCACAAACGAAATTCATCGGGACGTTGGTAAGCAAACTGCTGGCAGTGGTAAGTATCAATCAGTGCCCGCAGCAAGGCGGGGAGGTCTTTATAGTGGGCGGTATCGTCCAAAGTCATATGCAGGACGTGATGACCGGCGTGTTGTAAAGCGTGCGCAAATTGCGTCATGGCCGCAAAAAAGGCGGTAATTTTCTGCACGTGATGACGGGTATAGTCTGTTTCTTGACGCAACTCGGCAATCACATACAGCACCCCGTCATCGGTGTGGCGAAACCAGCTGTGGTGGGCATTGAGTTGATCCCCCAGGATTAAGCGCAGCGTATGGTAGTCATTGTTCATGATGGCTGGGGTCCTTTTTACTGCGGCGGCAGCGTTCAGAGCAGTATTTGACGTTGTCCCAATCGCGTTCCCACTTTTTACGCCAAGTAAACGGGCGCTGACAATGGAGGCACACTTTGCTGGGAAGGTGAGGTTTTTTGTGAGCCACTAGGCACTCGCTTTTCGCACATGGCGGTCAAGGATTCGTCGTCCCTCAAGCTTTACCTCGAGTTGCGCTCTAAAGCCCCACAATCGGTCTCTAGCAGCCGCGGCTGCTTGGTCTAGATCAATAATGGGATGAGGGTAATCGAATCCAAGCCTCAAGCCATACATGGTGCGTTCCATGGGGCTAAGTTGCCAGGGCTCAAAGAGTAACGGAACCGGAATGTGTGCCAGCTCCGGGCACCATTGCTTGATAAAGCTACCGTCGGGGTCGTGTTCTTGTGCCTGTTTAACGGGGTTGTAGATACGGATAGTATTGATGCCGGTGACGCCCGCCTGCATTTGAAATTGCGGGTAGTGAATGCCGGGTTCAAAATCGAGAAATTGCCTCGCAAGATGGTGAACACCCAAGCGCCAATCGATATTGAGGTGATGGCACAGAAAGCTAACCAGCATGGCGCGCATCCGAAAGTTGAGATATCCCGTGGCGATAACACATCGCATACAGGCATCGACCAATGGCACACCCGTGTTGCCGCTGCACCAAGCCGCCAAATCTGTACTGATCTTGTCATCAGTACGATGCGGGAAATGGCGGTAAGCCCGATTAACCGGTTCAAACTCCATGCGGACTTCGCTCTCAAACTTTTGTATGAAGTGGCAATGCCAATGCAAGCGAGATACGGCGGCGTTCATCGCCCGTTGCCAGCCTTTTTCATTGGCTAGAGCACTCAAATATTGATAAGTCTCCCGCATTGAAATATTTCCCCACGCTAAATACGGGGATAGGCGAGAGCAGGATTTACGCGCCGCGAGTGGTTTACTGATATCAAGGTGAAAGCGTTTACCTCGGCCCTTACGAAACGAGGAGAGGGTCTTCCATGCCCATTGTTCACCCCCCGCCTGCATTTGTGCACTAGGCGCTAGCCATGATGTTGGAGGAGAAAAAAGCAACCCTTCTGGCGGAGCAGAGGGCGCTATCAACTGACTGATGTCTGGGTGCTGCACGGGGGCTCGCATCACCGTTAGCCAATGGGTATCCCAATGGTCTCGACGGCGCAAACCGCGAATGACGCCCGCGTAGGGGTACTCTTGCCACACAATTTGGTGCTGGCGGCACCAGGAAAGCACCGCTCTATCGCGCGCGAAGGTACTACCCACCCCCACTTCTTGGTAACTGTGGAGGGTAAAATTGCCATAGTGATTCAACAAGCGCGAAAGAACCTCAGGAACCTCGCCAAATAGGAGATGAACATGTTGGCCAACGGGGTGAAGTTGTTGATTAAGATCGTGCAGCGACTGGGTGATAAATCGCCAGTGTCTGAGGTCGTTGTGTGGGTCCTTAAGCTGACTGGGTTCTACGATATAGATTAGCAAGGCTGATTGGCGACGCTGAGATACCGCGTGCAAAGGGGCGTGATCGCGGAGACGCAGATCACGCTTAAACCAGACGACCGCGAGGTTCATTGCTCAAGGGGCCAATCATCGATGCCAATCGAGTCGAGTTGACTCTGCACCGCCTCGGGTGACCATTGGTTCACGAAAACACCCTCAGGGTCATAGGTGGCGGCTTGTTTACTGATATTAAAGTGACGTCCACCACGCGGATCAGCGCCAACCCCGGCAATGTACTGCCAGTTGCCCCAGTTGGAGCCAATATTGAAGTCCAATAAATGATGCTCGAACCATGCGGCACCGTAACGCCAATCCATACCGAGCTCATTGATCAAGCAGCTGGCAACGATTTGTCGACCGCGATTAGACATATAACCCGTTTGTAGCAATTGTTTCATGCACGCATTAACAAGGGGGTAGGGGGTATTGCCCGCGCACCAACGACGGTAGCGCTCCGGATAGAAGCAGCCCGGATTGCGTTGTGGTTGACGTACACCGCCATAGCGAAATATATGGTTGCCAAGTTGATGTGCTAGCCATTGAAAATACTCGCGCCAGAGGAGCTCAAAAAACAGCCAATACGTGGAATCATTGCTGACCACATCGCGTTCATACTGCCGAATCCGATGATATAAACGGCGCGAAGACAAACTGCCTTGGTTCAACCAAGCAGAAAACTTAGAGCTATTGTCGAACCCGTCTAGGGCGTTGCGAACCTCTTTGTAGTGTTGGGGCAATGTGCCACTGAAATAGGCCTCTAGGTGCTGCTGTGCTGCTTTTGCTCCCCCAATAAACATTGGCGCCTTGAGTGACGTGGTAGGTTTTAGCATGGACCAAGCAAGTTGATTATCATGGTTGCAAGGCGAAAGAGGGAGCGTTTCTGGTGCTGGGAGTGGGTGGGCGATGGCCTCGCGTTCTGCCACTTTTCTGAACGGTGTAAAACTATTGGGCAGATCACCTACTGCATAAGGCAGCGTCTGATGAGAAAACAGGGTGGTGTTGTCGATTTCTTCGATAGCCAAATCGGGAAAGCGCTTGGATAATTGCTTCAGCACTTGGCGTTCATCACTACCAAATTGTCGCGCACACACCAGTCTTCCGACATCGTGTTGATGAATCAATCTCGCCAGTTCTTCAGTGGTTTTACCGTAGCAGAAGGTGAGGGACTGATTAAGATCGCGCAGTGAAGATTCAACGTCGCGTAGACCCTCATAAAGGAACTGACGCCGTCCATTGCCCAACTGAGCAAGATGGTAGCGATGAGGATGCAGCTCTCGAGTATCCAGGCAATAGGCAATAATGAGTCGATCACTGGAGGCCGCTCTGAGCAGCGCAGGATTATCATCGAGACGTAGATCGTTGGTAAGCCAATAAAGTGCAGTATGCATTAGTCGTCCAGTCGTTCGATGTAGAGGGTGATCTCTGCGACGGGGAGACCAAATTTTTTCATTGTGGCACGGTTGAGCAGATGATTTTCAGTGACGAGATACATCCAGTCATCCAGTTGAAATTCCATAATGTCACCATCGATCGGCACTTGCAGGGTATAGTGCCAATTTAGCGCAAAGCCTTCCACGCGACCCAGAGCTGTTCCGACCACATCATCCGCACGACCACTGTAACGGCCATCGCCCAGTTTAGTGAGGTACCATACTCGACGTTGTGTTTCGCCATCGGCGTAATAAAAATCCTCTTCGAGTACGCCCTCATGACCTTCCCAGCGGCCTACCAGTTCGACACTAAAGCGACGTGTCACCTTATCGCTGTAATCCTGCACCATGCCGTAAGCTCGCAACTTACCAGTAAAAAACGTTTCCAATGCAAAGGCTGGGGTTTGATCGCGGTAATCATCAATGGCTGTACTGCAACTGGTCAGTAATGCTAGCACTGACACGAGTAAAAATTTACGCATTATTATCTCCAATGAGTTGCGCGCGTAATTGCTTGTCGCGGGAATTGGGGGAGAGCCAGATGGCTAAAAATGCTTTGGCAAAACCGGTTTCTTCAATTTGACCAAGCAACATGTCGTTAAAATAGAAGGACGCCTTATCAAGGGATTCCGCTCTCATCGTCAAGCGATCGCCTTTGTTAACGTCTGGCCAAATTTGCGCCAGCAGAATCAGCCAATCTTCAGTGAAAGGGACATTGAGACGGCGCCATTCATCTTCTGTGGTTTTGATCAAATCGGCGGCACTGATATTGCGCATGTAATGGATTTCGAGGGCTTTCGGGTAGACACCATCAATGTAATTCCCCGTCGCTGTGTATAGCGTCGCTTCATAGATATCGAGCAAAAGCCAACGTAACTGACCACTCCCGCTCGGTTTGAGGTCGTCAACAATGGCCCATGAAGGAGTGCTTAAAAGCAATAAAAGTAAGTAACAAATTTTCCTCATGACGATGATCTCACCACGTGTAATCGATGACTAAATAGTAAAAGCGTAGGTAACAGTGCCGCCCAGTACACGGCCAACATGATCGCACTAAGCCATTGCCCGTAGGGCAGATCAACGGCGCCGAGTCGGTAACCCGCCATGTAGCTAAGCGAACCGGCTAGCGCACCGACGCCTGCTTGCGCGAGCAATGAAACCTTGTTGAGCCACTGCATCGAGTGGTTCAAGGTAAAAACAAAGCCCAGCCAAATAGTCGCCAACCAAAAAGGCGTTTGTTCAAAGGCAAATACGCCAGCATAGCTAAGGGCAAGGTCGCCGGCAAAGCCTAGCAGTGCGAGCGGCCAAAGCCTCAAATCATCGTGTCGTTTAGGACTCCATGCCAGGCTGGCAAGCAGCAAACAAATACCTAACCAAAGCCATTGGTTTTGTCCCAATACGGCGCTGAACCAGAGCGCTTGAAAACCTACCGCTTGTGCCCAAAAAAATATCATATATGCCGTGGTTTTGAGGCTTGAAGATGAATGAGGTTGATGGTCTCCTCACGGAATCCTGCTTCGCAGTAGGCAAAGTAAAATTGCCACAATCTTTGGAAGTCTCGGTTATAGCCCATCTCAGTCAGCTGTTTGCTCGCGTTAGTAAACGCTTTTTCCCAGAGCAGCAAGGTGTCAGCGTAATCTTTTGCATAGCTATTAAGTTGCATAACATTTAAATGGGTACGCTGCTTGATATGTTTGAGCATTTCACTCAAAGAAGGAAGGCAACCACCAGGGAATATATAGCGCTGGATAAAGTCGACACCCTTGCGATAGGTATCATAGCGCTGATCTGCAATGGTAATGGCTTGGATGAGCATTTTGCCGCCCGGTTTGAGAAGGTCATTGAGCTTTGCAAAATAGCTGCCGAGATACTCGTGGCCTACAGCTTCAATCATCTCGATGGAAACTAACTTGTCGTAGCGTCCTTGCATGTCGCGATAGTCGGTCAAAAGAAACTCAATCTGCTGCTCGATCCCTTCATCCACCGCGCGCTGCTTGGCAATGACAAGTTGTTCTTTCGACAGTGTTGTGGTGGTAACGCGACATCCGTAGTGTTTTGCTGCGTAGCAAGCTAGGCCACCCCAGCCGGTACCTATCTCTACTAAGTGATCGCTAGGTTGCAATTCAAGCTGCTCGCAGATGACTTTGAGTTTATGCTCTTGTGCTTGGTCCAAGGTAGCGTCGCCGTGGGGGAAAATGGCAGATGAGTACTGCATGTGGGGGTCAAGGAAGGTCTGATACATATCATTACCCAAATCATAATGGGCGGCGATATTGGTTCGGCTACCAGACTTGCTATTCCGATTGGCCATATGGCGAAGTTTTTCAATCGGCATGCGCAACCATGCAAAACCCGCTTCTAATTTGTCTACCACGTTCATTGCGCGGGCAAAAATTTGAATCACAGCGGTGAGGTTGTCACAGCGCCAGAGCCCCTCTACATAGGCTTCGGCCGCTCCAATACTACCACCTGACAAAACCGCCCAGTAAAACGCTTGGTTGTCGATGTAAATGTGCGCTTGAAGTTCGGCATCGCGTTGGCCAAACACTTGGCTTTGGCCATCCTCATGAAGAGTCACGCAGCCGTGTTCGATGTGATGGAGGACATCGAAAACTTTGCGTTTGGCCATGCGTTGTAACCAACCAGAGGGCTGACTTGAAGCGACAATTTCCATAGTTATCTTCCTGGATGGGGTTGAAAGGGTACAGCTTTGAGGAAGAGCCTCAAGGCTTGCCAATAGATGCCTTTGACAATGCTCAATGTCATCGCAGGCCACTGCCTGAGAGTACGGCGCAATTGTGTGGCACAAAACTCGTGTCGTTGCAGCGTCAAGGTGGCATCAAATAATTTATTTTCACGCCAATTCTCTATGTGAATACGCAACTTTTTTTCCGGTGGTTCTATTGCCCAGCGGTAGTTCATATCTAGATTCATGAACGGTGATACATGAAACGCCTTGGGGTGTTCAAAATCGGGCACATGGGCGGGGATGAGGTAGCAATGTTTTTCTCCCCATGGGGTGTTGTTGACTTCCGCCAGCATGCTATGCAGGCCTTGTTTGTCATATAAGTAATAGAAATTTACAGGGCTAAAATAAAGGCCTAAGCAGCGAACTTGGCAAAGCATGAGCACCCGGAAAATGTCATGGGTACAGCCTAAATCCTTCGCTTGATTGATTACAGCCTGTTTTATCGGTGATGTTTTATCGAACAGATAATCGTCACGCTTAAAACGTAGTACGCTCATTCTCTTGGTGTTGAACCATGGGGAAAGGGATGTGAGTGCATCGATCTCGTCTAGGTCAATGGCAAGCATATAAACGGGATAGTCAAACGCGTGACTTACCGGACTGAAACGTCGGTGACGAACCACCCCAGTATATATGGCACTTTTCACAGACTGGCTCCGAACCGCTGGCAGACGTCTAAGGCACTGCGCAAGCCATCTTCATGGAATCCGTTGTACCAGTAGGCACCACAAAAATGCGTGCGGTTGCGACCGCATATCTTGTGGCGTTCGGCTTGTGCGTTAATCATGGCTTCATCCATTACGGGATGGGCATAGCGGTAACGCCCAAGAATTTTATTTGGATCAATGGCTTCCGTTTTATTCAGCGTCACACAAAACGTTTCAGGCGCCTCGATACCTTGAAGAATATTCATGTCATAGGTAACAGAGGGCGGTGCATTGACACCGCCGGCTAATGAATAATTCCAGCTTGCCCAAGCCGCACGGCGAAGCGGCAGCATAGCAATATCGGTGTGGAGTGCAACGTCGTTCAAGCGATATTTCATCTGACCAAGCACGGACGTTTCTTCGGTGCTGGCATCCACCAACATGGCCAGTGCTTGATCAGAGTGACAAGCTAAGATGACCTCATCGAAACGCTCAGTGCCTCGAGGCGAGGTAATGTCAACGCCTTCATCTCCACGTCTGACAGCACTCACTGGGGTGTTGGTATGGATCGCTTGAACGTTCTCAAGCAGGTGGGGAATGTAGCTGTGGCTCCCACCAGGAATCACATACCATTGTGGACGATCTTCAATTTCTAGCAGCCCATGATTAATGAAAAATTTCAAGAAAAACCTAAGTGGCATGACGCGCGCATCATTGACTGACGATGACCAGATGGCGGCTACCATGGGTAGAATGTAGTGCAAGCAAAAGTAGTCACCAAAACCATGTTTGGTGAGAAAATCACCCAGTGTGCCTGTATCGTCATTGGCCGCATGGGCTTTTTTCGCAAGCGTATTAAAGCGGACAATACTGTACAAAAAATGGTAGAAACGCGGATTGAACCAATTGCGTCGCTGTGCAAACAGGCTAAGTAGATTGTTGCCATTGTATTCCAGACCACTGGGACTGTGGCACACACTAAAACTCATCTCAGTAGGTTTTTTAGCTAATCCAATTTGATCGAGCAGTTTCAAAAAATTCGGATACGTCCGATCGTTAAACACAATAAACCCGGTGTCGACATCGTATTCGCCGCTTGGAACCCGGACGCGTTTTGTCGCGGTATGTCCGCCCACGGTGCTATCAGCTTCAAACAACGTGACGTGGTGGTGCTGACTGAGCAAATAGGCGGCACTCATCCCAGAGATACCGCTGCCAATAATGGCAATACGCTTCATGCGTTTTCCTCTTGTTGTTGCTGCAATGTTGCCCACCATGTGAAGGGCAAAAGTTTCAGTAGTGAAAGACCCAAGACAAACATTGGGGTAAAGGCGATGGTTCTTTTACCTTTCAGCAGACCACGACGAATGTACTCACTGGCTTGTTGTGCATTGATTCTGCCTGGCATCGCAAAGTTGTTGCGCTGTGTCAGGGGCGTATCGACAAAACAAGGTTTGATATTACTGACGCTAATGCCATGCGGCAAGCAATCGATAGCCAGGCTTGCTGCAAGATAGTCAATGCCAGCTTTACTTGCTCCATAGGCTTGGGCCCTCGAGAAGGGCAAGTAGGTTGCTGTTGAACTCATCAAGGCCAAACGTCCGCCATGACGAATCTTGCCGAGTAATGCCTCCAGGCAATAGCCTGTGCCAATCAGATTGGCGCGAACGACACGCTCGAACAGTGTGCTGTCAAAATGCACAACATCATCGATGTATTCGCAGGTACCTGCATTGAGAATAACGAGATCCAGAGACGGGAGGTCGAGGCAGGCACTCAGTACGCTGTCGCGGTCAGAGATATCAAAAGACACCAACTGACATGGCGTGTCCGACAATTCACGCTGTAACTTTTCAGGGTCTCTTCCGCAAGCAATGACATGGTGATCTTTGGCATAATCTCGTGCCAGCTGTAAGCCAATACCAGAAGATGCTCCGGTAATAAGTACTGTTCTCACGCCGCCAGACCTCGTTTTAAATAACGAATGATACTTCCCAGCAAGGGGATGTTTTCATAAAGCATGGCGCCAAGATCAAAATAATCGCGATGAAAATCCACCTTGTCACTGAAACGGACAAGCGTCATACCGTCAACGGCGATCTGCTTTCCACCTTTGAGTTTGGGGTGAGCAATGGTCATGGTCCAGCACAGTGTAGCGCTGCCCTCGAGTTCATGAACGTCGCGAATGTCGAACTGGCAGAAGGTCAGTTCGCACATCATATTGTTGAAATAGTTAACGAGGGCCGCAATACCATGGATGTTGTGAGCAGGATCGATGAACTCAATGTCATCACTGTATATGTCGCGGATGATCGACATATCTACGCCAGCCAAGTTGCGGCGGTAAAGCTCAATAAAGTTGGTAAGGGCTCGATGCATAAATCTTCCTCGCAATATGCGAATTTTTAGAAGATTTTACGCTGCAGGAGGGTGTGTGGATTCGAATTTAGATAACAAAAAACCGCCCGAAGGCGGTTTGTTTTAAATGGGTTGCAGTCTTAAAAAAGGTCTCATGAACCAGCCCATCACGCCAGGTAAGCGAATAGGGGCTTCTAGCGCTGAAAAACAAATGCATTCGCCATTTTTAGCGCCCATAGGTTGGTGTGACTCACCGGGGCGACGCACCAAGAAATCGCCGGGCTTGTATATGCCGTCTTCATCAGAAAAACTTCCTGACAACACTACGGTGTATTCTTTGCCGCTGTGGTTGTGATTGTGCGTTTTTCCTCCGGCACAAATGCGGTGAAGTGCCACTTCAAATTTGTCTTGGCCAGTAACAAGACGTGCAACGTCGAGCGAAGACGTGAGCTTTTTCCACTTTGGCCCGTTAGTGGCAGACACTAATTTTTGAACCAATTGCGGAAAACCAGAGCCGTCGTCCGCTTGGGGTGAATTGCTGCTGGTAATGCCATTATCGATGCGCGCAAAAATCTTATCTAATGCATCGGATTCCAATTCTAGGGGATCATTGGAAGGATCTGAAAAGATTTCAGCCCCCAGCTCGTTGAGCTGTGCGACCTTGGCGCGGCAGCGTTCACAGAAATGTAGATGTACTGAAACACACATAGATGGAACGGCATCGAGGGAGCCTGCTGAAAACTCAAGCAACAACTCTTCTTTTGGGTGGTGACTTACTGGGGTATTCATCGTGTAACCATTAGTTGTAGTTTGTCCAGCGCGCGACGCACACGCGACTTGACGGTACCGAGGGGCAGATTCATGTCTTCAGACACTTCAGACTGACTTTTCCCCTCGAGGTAAATCTTCCTCAACACATCGCCCTGTTCAGGCGGGAGTTGTGCCAAGCTTTCATGTATCACATCTTTGGTGCGACGGCGGATAAGCTGTGATACGGGTGTTTCCTCATCTACAGGATGCCAGTAGTCATCGGCATCGAGTGTCTGTGTGGCCTGGCGATTAATCCTTCGCAACATATCAATCTTAGTATTGCGCGCCATCGTATAAATCCATGTCGTTGCCGCCGACTTTGTGGAATCAAACGAACTGGCCTTGTTCCAGACTTTTATCATGACTTCTTGAACCAACTCCTCAGCCAATTGTTGGCTGTCATTGTCGGCAGTTTCGAAGCGAGCGAAGCCTTTTATTAAAGGTCCAAAATGACTAAAAATTTCGGCAAACGCTTTACGATCGCGGTGTACAGCAATACGTTCAAGGCGTTCGGTCCATTCGTCGTCACGCTTTTTAGGACTGGTATTATTCTGCACGTTCGCTTGCTCCACTGATCGAATACTCTCAGTGTAGCCTATTGTGCTATTCATACACCTACTCCACGTTGGTTTGTGAAATTATACGGCGAATATTTGAAACCGGTTTCTGGCGAATATCCTAAATTTTAGAACCACCACACAGGTAATAGGGATTTAATCTCGGTCTGTTCGAATCGAGGATCAATAAGCTCGATAAGTCCTTGATCTTCTGGGCTTCTTAACAGTCTTCCAGCGGCTTGGATGACTTTGCGCATGGCGGGGTAAAGGTAGGTATATCGATAGCCATTCTCAGCACCGTAGCGTGAAGCTAAATGCTCGGCAACACGGCGATGATACGCATCAAACGGGGGTAGCCCGAGGCTAATGATATACACCCCCGATAGTTGTTCGCCGGGTAAATCAATGCCTTCGCCAAAAATGCCGCCAAGAATGGCCAAGCCCACAACACCGCGCTGCACCTTAAATTGAGCCAGAAACGCTTGTCTGGCGTCCTCGTTCATATTATGTGTCTGTTTAATGATAGGAAGGTCAACAGGCTGTCCTTGCAGCGCGTTATAGAGAAGCGATTGGTAGGCGAAGCTAGGGGTGTAAATGAGGTAATTACCCGGCTGGCGAACAAACTGCCACGCCACGCGCGAAGCAATGGCACTGATCGATTGCGCTCGATATTGGTAACGTGTATCGATGTTTGTCACGATGCGTAGTTCGAGTTGCTCGCGCTTGAATGGGCTGGTTATGGCTCGAGTGACAGCCTGCTGAAGACCAAGCAATTCAAGATAATAATCGAAAGGCTGCAGTGTTGCGGAAAATAGCAGCGCGCTGTGGCAGGCTTCCCAGCGACGTCTAATGTGATCACTTGGGTCGATATTTTGTATGGCGAGTTTACCGCGCCAGTATTGACTGCCTTTGGGTTTGTGGGTTTGCAGCATGACTAAACTGTGGTCCGCAAAACTGTCTGCTAACTTGGCAAAACTGAGGCAGGCAAACATCAGTTCTTGCAAATCACCATCCCCTGGGTGATCAACCATGTAATCTGCCGCTTGGCTGGCAAATTTACGGCACGCTTGAAGTAACGCAGGAGGGGGTTGCGGCAAGTATTCTTCGCGCTCTTCGTCCACTTTAATAAGTTGTTGGCGCCAGGCCTTTTTCAACGTCTTGCATGCTGAATTGAGAGCAGAGGGGGCGCGTTTTGAGAATTCAATGAGCGCTGCCTCGTCGAGATCAGCGCTATACATGCTTCTAGCGCGCTCTATGGTGTTGTGTGCTTCGTCGATGCAAACAGAAACCCGCCATTCATTTTGTTGTTGCAATGCAAACAGCAGCGCCTGTTGATCCAAAAAATGATTCACATCGGCGATAATCACGTCGCTCCAGCGGGCCATTTCTTGCGCTAAGTAATAGCGACACAATTGATGACGAGTGGCGATGCGGGCTAGCGTCTCGTTGTCGAGCCACGGTGTATTGGCAGCCTCGTCTCGCGCCGCCGGAAGTTTGTCAAAAAAACCCATCGCCAGCGGACAGCTTTCTCCGTGACAGGCCAGCGACGGATGGTCGCAGGCGTGTTGTTTGGCATCGAGTTGAACGACCCTAATATGATCTCGCTGTGTCAGCTGTTCAAGCGCCTCTCGCCATAGTGTTTTGCCGGTATTTCGATTGCTCAACAAGTACAGGCGATCCACACGGTGTCGGGCCATCGCATTCAGATGGGGATAGAGTACCCCCAAGGTTTTACCCAATCCTGTCGGCGCCTCAATGAATGCGATTTTTCCAAGGGCAACAGTTTTATAGGCATCTTCAGCCAGTGCGCGTTGACCTCTGCGAAAATCGGTATAGCAGAACCCAAGGCTTAGCAGTACCTCATCGCGTTGTAGGCGGTGGCTGTGTTCTTTTTGATGCCATTGAGCATAGCGAAGACATAATGTTTCTGTGAAACGAAGCAGATCCTCGGCGGCGAGGATGGCGGTCATGCATTGTTCATGGTCGCTATCAATATCGATATAGCACAGGCTCAAGTGCACATGGCTATGGCCGTCTCGCTGACACAATAGGGCACCATAGACGTTGAGTTGTGCCCAATGCAGGGCGCGTCGATGAGGATTTAATTGCGTTAAGCTGCCACGGTGTGACTTGATTTCTTCAAGCAGAGGATGCCCTTCGTGGTGATGTTCTCGATAACCATCGGCGCGGCCGCGCAGGGCTACACCCGCAATCGTCCCTTCAAGCCGATATTCAGCCTGATAATTGCCACCTCGACGCTGTTGTACCGTCGCGTGGGCGATCCGTCCATCTTCAGCGCTGGGCGAGGGCGTGTAGCGGTGATCAAGACTGCCTTGGCGGGCAGCAAAATCGCACAAACTTCTTACCGAAACCGGCATCAACTGGCCTGCCATTGCACATGGCATACATGAGCGTCGATGCCTTGCTGAGCGAAAAACGTTAGCCAACGAAGTTGATGATCTTGAAGCTTATCGCCAGGCGCCTTGACCTCAATTAATTGGTAGGTTTGTTTGGTCAGGTCAAAGTGAATTAAGTCCGGAAAGCCACTGCTGTGTTGTCTTAGGTTATCCCAGATGCGTTCGAAAATCGCTCTTAGGTGCGCGCGAGGAATGCACGTGAGAGCATGTTGAAGGAGCGTGTCATCTAGTAAGCCCCATATGGCAAAAGGATTAGCAGTGCCAGCCTTGTCGTGGTATCGAGCGAGAATGTGCGACGCGTAATCGCTGCCGTCCAGCGTTTGCCATGCTTGCGTAATGAGTGGCTGGCGTCTCTCGGCAAAATCTTCTTGGTACAGGTCTGCTGGGCGTCGCTGGAACGGATTAAAGAATGCGCCAGGGAGGGGGGCGAACCACACGTCCCAAAACGTGAGCGCAAAAAGCCCCGGAAATAACCCATTTTCGACGTAATAGCACGGGGCGTTTTCGCGACCTAGATGCCTCGCTAAGGCACGTTCCACGCTGTAATGAGATTTCTCAAGTACCGTGTGAACCTGCGAGGGTGAAAAACGCGTCGGTCGTTCGATGGCTACGCCGCATTTCGCCGCACTACGTCGCCACACTTTGTACGCTGCTTCCCGCCAATCATCCCGACGTGCTACTTTTGTCAGCCAACCGGCATAACGGCACACTAAGTGAGGTGAGCAGAGTTTTTCCATGACTCTCAATTGGCGAATTTTGGCTTCTCGATAAAGGCAGCGGCGATAGAGCGATAAGGCGTATTCGAGTTTTCCCTCTCGTTCGATGGCATGTGCTGCACGAAAGAGAATCTTCTGGCGTCGATACTCAAGCCACGGGGTATTTAAGGTGTCAGGAAGTTGCTCAATAATGTCTTCAGCCGTTAGGCGAGCCATGTACTGTGCGTCACTCAGCACGCTTAAATGCTGAAAGGTATCTAGCACTTCGCGATTGTCAAAGGCCCGTTGTTGTCGATCTAGCACAACCCGCTCGTAGCGTTGGTGTCCGAGTTCGGTGACGACAAACTCAGACCAGTCTTGCTGGGCATTGCCAAAAAATAGGATTTTCACCGTCTCAAAAAGTGCTTGGCACTCCAGTTTAATCAACTCGAAAGGCATCGAAGGCAGCCAGTCGGTCGCTAGTTGGGCTTTATCATCCGAGTCACGGCATAAAGATAATACCAAGGCATCTTTGCCAGAGGGTCTGTCACCTCGGCCATACTCATGCCACAGCATCGTTAATTCTGGTAACCGACAAACACTAACAAGGGTAGTGAACTGACAAGCTGCTGGGTATTCAATAAGATTGTGTGTGGCTAGACAGTTGAGAGCGGCAGTGACATTGTTAATTTCAGCGTAAACGACTTTGTCGTCTCTAAACCACTCGCCGCGACGTGTCATCAAACGGTAAAGGCAGGCCCGGCTGGCTGTATCGAGGGCTTGAATAGTGGCTAATTGTACCTGTTCAGCGTGGTTGAAAAGATCGCTGTGGTGCTGGACAACCCACAACAACACAGTATCTATGTTCTTTAGATAATACAGTGGGTCGTCGAGCGACGCGGCTGTTATCGTGGTGGTCATGTTTACGTCTTACTCTTGCGGTGCTGCTAACCATTCGCTGATCAGCATGATGGGGCCATATTCCAGTGTGTCATGGTGTTCTGTAACGGTTCTTATGTGGTTATCACCCAGAAGTTTGGAGCCTTTGACATAGTGAACGGTAGGGCGTTGAGGTTGGCCCTGGATGTCGATCCCCATTTTTTGAGATAGCCAACGCATCATTTCTATATGACTTATCCAGGGATCTTCTTTTATCTGCGTTAACGCGTTGGCCGGCGCATGCTTTGCCATGATCATCACTGGGACTTCAATAACGTCTGGCTCGAGTTTATTGTGCCCCCAGCGATTGTCTTGTCCTAGAAACTGTCCGTGGTCACCGGTGACAACAAGGTAGCCTTCTCCTGGTAGCGATTCAAAGGCATTGATAATCGACTCCACGGCTTGGTCAAGAAAAACTAAGGCGTTGTCGTAGGCATTGTTTTCACGGTGTGTTCGGTCCAACGATGGGTCTGTGGGCCAAGGAGGGGTAGCTAATAGTCCTTCATAGTTACTGGCATATGGGCTGTGCACGGTGCGCAAATTGATGATGGCAAAACTGGGAGCTTGCCATGGTTGTTCGGCAATAACATCCAGCAAGCCCAGATCGCCCTTTTGCGCAAAGAGCAATGGTTTATCTTCGTTCGTAATGCTTATGTCGATGTCATTGGCATTCAAAAAGCTCAATAGTTTCGACTCTTGGCTAGATAGCCATAAGGTTTGATAGCCCTGGGCCTTCGCGTGTCGATAAATATTGGTATGGTGGGAAGACAAGAGTTTTTGGCGTGCAGGTTGATGAATTTGATTTACCATATGGGATAGGCTGACGATGGTGGAGACACCCGCCGCGATACCATGTTTAGCGAGCACTTGCCCTGCCTCAACTCGCCGTTTCAAATTGGGTGTGGTGTCGCGCTGGTAACCATATGCGCTCAATCGATCGGCACGCAAAGAGTCTGCGACAATTAACCACACATGGGTTGTGGGGGTCTCCCGATAGGTGATGTGCTCGAGTGGGAGGCGTCCGGCATCGATGACCTGATCCATCGAACGGATATGAGTGACATAGTAGGACCAGGCGTTGAGACTATTGTGAAGCGAAGAGCGCGTCGGTCCGGGCATGAAAAATGCCATAGAACGGTAGGTTGCACGGTAGGGCTTGGAGGCAAGGATCGCGATGATTAACAACAAGCACACCATACGCCAGCCCGTGGCCGCAGAACAGCGGTAGCGGTTGTGCAAAAAGAACAGGGCGGCGTAGGGAATAATGGTGAAGAAAGGGACCTGCCAAGTGTCTTCAAATCCGGCGGTTCCCGTCTGCCATACTTCGCCCAAGTCGTTGAAGAAATTGGGGAGATCTGCAGGGTTTAACGGTTGGCCAAAGTAGGAGATATTGCCTATTTGAATAAAACTAAAGAGAGCAAATAGCGTGAGAATGCTATTGCTGAGCCAGCGTGAACTTACTGTCCACAAGCAGGCATTAAAGATTACCATCACCAACACAAAGTTCCATTCAAGCTGCGCCTGATTGGTGGCACGGCTAAACCACTGCTGCAAAAAATCATCGCTGCTCATGAGTAGGGTCGAGATGATGGCAAGCGGAAACAGGGCTTTGGAATTAACGTTGATCATGAATGCTCTCTGCAATGGTTGCGGCAGAGTTTATCACAGCCTGATGAAGGGTCGAGTTGTGATACTGATTTAGGGGTTGGCCGAGGATTCGCTGCCATGGGCATAGGTAACGCAGCGATTTCTACCATTGGTAATGGCGATAAAGAGCGCTTGGTCTGCGCGTTTCAGCATGCGTTGCGGTGTTTCCTGCTGAAGTTCTAGCGCACTGTATATGCCGATGGAAAGACTATTCACAACGGTCAAATCCCCCAGTGGAGGCGGGTTGGAAAGGACGCTTTCTCGAAGTTGCTCAGCACAGGTAAATGCTTCATCGGGCGTTGTTTCAGGTTGGATAACAATAAATTTCTGGCCACCAAAACGGCAGATAGTATCTGTTGAGCGCAGCGCGTTATGCACCAGGTTGGCGGTGTGTTTGAGCACCTTGTCGCCGGCGTCTTTACCTTGACTTGACATAATGTGTTCGAATTGATCGATCTCAATCATAAGCAAGGAAATGGGGTGTTGTTTAATCGCCGCCAACTCCAGTTCGCGTTCAATCTGTATGTCAAAATAAAATCGATTGAACACACCGGTCAGTGGGTCATAATTGGCATTCATGGTGCGACGCTGTTGACTGTCTTTAAAGCTACTCAGATCGGTAATGGATATGACCCACACGCTTTCGTCACCGCGACTAAAGCGATTGGCTTTTATTAGAAGGCTATCGACCCCTTCCAATACCTCCGTATGACACTCAATTTCCCACTGACTAGGGCCGTGCTTGTTAAAGCGACCTGTTATTTCAGGGATGAATAGCGCCAGTGATTTCCCCTTGAGTAAGGCGTCATTTTCGTTGAGCAGGCGTTTGAATTGCTCGTTGTATGTTTGTATCTGTCCATTGGCGCCTGTGGTCACAATAGGGCTCATGGCATGAGCAAGAATGGCGGAGAGTTCTTTTTCTTGAACCGCTATTTCATCCATTTGATGTCTAACTTGACTGATTAAACTGCCACTGTAGGAAATCACTATGGTGAGCGTCGTGACTAAAAAGACCAACGTCGTTAGAAATAAATAATCATCTGCAGGCGAGGGTTGCGCGTATTCTGGCATGCCACTGAACCGACTCGCGGCCATGCCCAAATAGTGCATGGTGCTAATGGCCATGCCTAGGCCCACACCACCCATAAGAATATGGTGCTTTTGGCTGAGCCCCACACGACGGTGCATGTGCCTCAGCATGATCAAGGTCAGTGCGGAAAGGATAACGGCCATGAGAATTGAGGCCGTGAACATGGTGGGTTCATAAGACAGACTGGCATGCATTACCATCGCTTCCATGCCTATGTAGTGCATCAAGCCAATACCACTGCCCAAGATCAGCGCATGCATAAGGAGCATTAAGCTATCCTGTTCGGGATTTGCCAGCCACTTTTCAGCCCAAAAACCAGCGAATACAGCGGGTATTATCGACAGCAGTGTCATGGGGATGTTGTAAGACACGGGTGTAGCAAGGGAAAACGCGAGCATACCGACAAAGTGCATACTCCACACACCACCGGCGAGGGCGATGGCGCCCGACGCACGGATGTAGGTTTGGCTGGCGGTATTCTTGATGTCTTTTAACAGCAGCGATTGCCAAACGGCCAAGCAGGCGCCAGAAATTGCAAGAAATAGCGATACGACAACCAACAGCCAAGAGTAGCTGTAATCGAGTTGTTGCTGCATATCGAAGGTAAAAAAATCGTTCACGGTGATCTCTGGCAGTTTTAGCTAAATATAGTCTAATCATCGTGATTGTTTAATTTAAAATCGAGCACGTTTGCTTAGGTTATTTAGGGCCAGCGTGTTGGGTGGATCTTTGTCAATGTGGGGCGGCATGTCAGACTAAATCGTGTAAAGGAGATACTATGAGAGTAACAACGGTCATTATAGGCGCAGGTTTCGCCGGTATCTGCATGGCAATCAAGCTCAAGCAGGCAGGATTAGACGATTTTGTGATTCTCGAAAAAGCGCCAGCTGTGGGTGGAACGTGGTTTTTTAATCGCTACCCTGGTGCCGCCTGCGATGTCCCTTCCTGTGTCTACTCATTTTCTTTTGAGCCCAATCCTTCGTGGTCGCGTCATTTTGCCACGCAACCTGAAATTGAAGCCTACATTCATCATTGTGTTGATAAATATCAACTGGCGTCACATCTTCGTTTAGGGCAAAGCGTCTCTTCAGTGACGTGGTGTGAGGATGAATGGTCGGTAGTCACAGAGGATGGGCAGCAGTTCATTTCAAGGTTCGTTGTCAGTGCCGTTGGTCAATTGAATCAACCCAGCGTCCCTGAGATTGATGGCGCGGCACAATTTGAGGGTAAGGCCTTTCATAGTGCTCGCTGGGACAGTGGCGTTTCTTTGCAAGGAAAGCGCGTGGCGGTGATAGGCAGCGCCGCCAGTGCGGTGCAACTGGTACCCGAAGTGGCCAAACAGGCGGTTCATTTGAGGGTATTTCAGCGCACACCTAACTATCTCATACCTCGATGGGATCGAACTTATTGGGGGGTTGAGCGTTGGTTGTTGACACATATGCCGGGGGTGCTAGCGTTTTACCGGTGGGTCGTGTTCAATCAGGGAGAACGTTTATTCTTTCCAGCCATGCGTCGCGCACGCTGGGCACAGAAGGTCATGGCATGGTTGGCGAGATGGCAACTTAATCGCCAAGTCAGTGACCCGTCATTGCGCGAAACGTTGACTCCCCAATACGAAATTGGTTGTAAGCGGGTATTGTTGTGCGACGATTACTACCCCGCCTTAATGAGGCCTAATGTAAGCCTTGATGACTCGCCAATTACGGGGATCGATCAACTGGGCGTGGTGTCAGAGGCGAGTGCGTTTGCATGTGATGTGATTATTTATGCGACCGGTTTTAAAACAGCCGATTTTCTTCAAGGCATTGACGTTGTCGGCCGGGACGGCCTTAGACTACACGATAAATGGTCTGAGGTTGCGTTGGCGTATCGCAGCGTCTGCGTGTCAGGGTTTCCCAACTTTTTCATGCTTTATGGTCCGAACAGCAACCTTGGGAGCAATTCCATTATTGCGATGATTGAAGCTCAGGTAGGGTTCGTGATGCAGTGTTTATTGGGTGTTGAGGGAGGAGCGAGGGCGCGTATTGAAGTGAAGGAGGAGGTTGAACAGCGCTACCAACAGTGGTTGCAGGATAGTCTTGTTGGCACAGTCTGGATGCAGGATTGTCCAAGTTGGTATAAAAATACCCAAGGGACGATTAATAACAATTGGCCTTGGTCGGTTAGAGAGTTCGAGCGTCTCATGGCCTTCGTGGATTGGTCGGCATTTAAGGTTTGAGATGTTATCTGGCCGGAACAACAATATAGCGGAGTGTCAGTTGTGCGGCTGTCAACGGCCGCTGACTTTCCATCATCTTATCCCACGCAAGATGCATCGTCGCAAACATTTTCGAACCCACTACGACAAGGCCGCGTTAAATCAAGGCATCATGGTGTGCCGGTATTGCCACCTTGCCGTTCATCGACTTTATGATGAGATGACACTCGCCAAGCATTTTTCTACGTTAGCTCAGTTGCTTGCAGACGGTGCCGTACAAAAGCACATCGCATGGGTAGTGAAAAAGCGCTAGCACCGGCCCCACACAAGACCGCTTCGTGTATAATGCGCGGCTTGTTCGAATAGGGACTCCACAGGAAAATTACCATGGCCAACGCAGAATTCATCGACGCCGTCACCAAGCGCCGCACCTTCGCTATTATTTCTCACCCGGATGCGGGTAAGACCACGATGACGGAGAAACTGCTGCTGTTTGGCAACCTTATTCAATTAGCGGGTTCGGATAAGGGCAAAAAAGGGCCGCACGCGACCTCAGATTGGATGACCATGGAGCAGGAGCGAGGCATCTCCGTGACGTCTTCGGTTATTCAGTTTCCTTATAAAAATCGTATGGTTTACCTACTTGATACCCCTGGACA
>DATHYR010000040.1:0-6912 GCA_035458985.1 Pseudomonadales bacterium | reverse complement strand
AGTGCCGACGACACAGCACCGATAGCCAACATGCTCATTAGTTTGTTCATGGTTAACCTCTTATTGTGATGTGCACTTTATATAGAAAAAACCCCTCACATGAGGGGTTAATCTATGCCAGCCAGTGCCTGCTAAGCAAGGCCTTTACTGACTATTTCAAAGATGTCCTTCGACAATTCTTCTACGGATAAAATACGTTCTAACTCCGCTCGCATTAATACTTGTGAAGCCTCAGGATAACGCCGCCATTTTGTTAGCGGCACCACTAACCGCGCGGCAATCTGAGGATTCACCTTATTCAAGGCGATGACACGGTCCGCTAAAAAGGCATAGCCTTCACCATCAAGTGCGTGGAAATTGGTAGGATTTTGCCCAGCAAAAACCGCAATCACTGAACGCAACTTATTCGGATTTTTGGAATCATACGCGGGATGATCAAGCAATTTTTTAACACGCGCTAATGCCCCAGGGGTGGCCTCTCCGGCTTGGACCGATAACCACATATTCACCACCAGCGGTTCATGCGACCACTGACGGTAAAACTGTTCCAGCGCCTCAGCCGCGGCGCCATCCTCATGTGCCGCGCCGCTGTTGACCAAGCAACTCAGCGCTGCAAACTGGTCAGTCATGTTGTTCGCATCATTAAACTGCTGATAACACAGATCAACCTCGGCGTACTGATCGTCTGCCATTAAATAAGCTAATGCCGTATTGACCAGACTTCGCTGAGCTATAGCTTGTGCAGACGGCTCGTAGGCATTTTGGGCACGTCGACCATGATAAATAGCCAACCACTTTGCTCTGAGCTTATTGGCCAGTGTGCGACGAATAAATTGCCGCACAGCATGGATAGCGTGCACATCGACAACCTCACAAGTCTCGGCGATATACGCTTCGCTAGGCAGCAAAATCATGCGCGCCAAGAAGGCATCGTCGAGCGCCTTGTTATCCAACAGATCTGCAAAAGCAGCAATAAATGCCTCATCGAGGTGTAATTCTCGCCCTGCTGCGAAGTCTTCCAGCAGACGGTGGATGATTTGCAGGGCGTAATTTTGACCCGCCTCCCAACGATTGAACGCATCGCCATCGCGGGTCATCAAAAAACGGAGGTTTGACGAGGTGTAGGGAAAACTCAATTTCACGGGCGCTGAGAAGCCACGAAGCAACGAGGGCACGGGAGCCACTTGCACACCATGAAACACAAAGGTCTGTTTCGGTGCCGTCAGCTCAAGCACCCATTCAGTTCGGTCGACATTGTCACCCTCAAGGCGGCAGGGTATCTCACCCCCTTCGCCAATTAGCGCCGTGCGTACCGGAATGTGAAACGGCTCTTTCACCTCTTGGCCGGGCGATGGAAGACAGCTCTGCGAGAGGATCAGAGTGTAGGTTTTGGCTTCTTCGTCATACAGGCCGCTTGCGCTGACGCGAGGCGTTCCGGCCTGCGAGTACCATCGCTTAAATTGCGACAGATCTCTGCCACTGACATCTTCCATAGCTGCCACAAAATCATCACAAGTAACAGCACAGCCATCGTGGCGGTCAAAATATAGATCACTGCCCTTACGGAACATTTCTGGACCAATCAGGGTGTTGATCATGCGAACAACCTCAGCCCCTTTCTCGTATACGGTTAAAGTATAAAAGTTAGAAATCTCAATGTAAGAAGCGGGTCTCACGGGGTGGGCCAACGGGCCGGCATCTTCGGCAAATTGCGCAGTGCGTAAAAAAGACACATCGTCGATACGCTTCACCGCGCGCGACCCCATATCCGCTGAAAACTCACTATCGCGATATACTGTAAAGCCTTCTTTTAAACTTAACTGGAACCAATCTCGACATGTGACGCGGTTACCTGACCAGTTGTGAAAATACTCGTGAGCCACAACCGCTTCAACGCGCTGAAAGGCGGCATCCGTGGTAGTGCGAGGATTCGCTAAGACACACGAGGTATTAAAAATATTGAGCCCCTTGTTCTCCATGGCACCCATATTGAAGTCATCGACCGCGACAATCATGAATATATCAAGGTCGTATTCACGCCCATAGACGTCTTCGTCCCAACGCATACTGCGCTTCAACGAATCAATCGCGTGGTCACACTTATCAAGATCTTTAGGCTCGACATACAATTTTATGGCGACATCACGACCGCTGCAGGTGGTAAAACTGTCTTCACGAACCGACAAATTGCCGGCCACCATGGCAAATAAGTAGGCGGGCTTGGGGAAAGGATCGTGCCATTCCACCCAGTGCCAACCGGTATCATTGCTGCCACTGGCTACCGGATTGCCATTGGATAACAACACGGGAAAGCTGTCTGCGCGGGCCTCAATGCGGGTGGTAAACACCGACATAACGTCAGGGCGATCGAGATAGTAAGTAATTTTACGGAATCCCTCCGCCTCGCATTGGGTGCAGTACATGGTGGCAGATTTGTACAAACCCTCCAACGAGGTATTATGTTGCGGCTTGATGTGAACCACGCTGCGCAGCACAAACGCGTCGGGGACTGAATGCACCGTCAACGCTTCTTTGCTAAGACTGAATGCGGGTTGATGCAATTCTTGCTCATCGAGGAAAATATGCACTAAGTCCAATTCAACGCCATGGAGTGTTAAAGGCGCTGTTGGGGCATCACTATCCGGATTGCGGCGCATGTGCAGTGTCGATGTGACCGTCGTTACCTCGTCGTCGATGTGCACCAATAAATGCGTTTTATCGATGCAAAAGTCTGGCACGCGGTAGTCGCTTAAATAAATGGTTTGCGGTGTAGACATAGTCATCCTTAAGACAGCACGGAAAGTTGCAAATGGTAAGCGGTGTATTTACGCATATTGATCACACCGCTGTCGAAGATCAAATACTGGCCTTTAATCCCTTTTAATACGGCTTCAATCACAGGCTCTTTATCGAGATTAAATGAGCTGACCTTGGTGGGATATTCCTCCACAGGATAGTCGATACTCACCGGCGCTGCTTGCTCAAGCACTTGAATATTATTGAGGCCATGTTCACCTTGAAGCGAGGCTATCTGATTGCTCGCTTTACTCAAAATATCCGCCGCAGCCGCGGCCATGTCGATGTGTTCGGCGTCCCCTTTGAGCATAGTACGCCAATTGGTTTTATCGGCGACAAAGGCCTTGCAGGCGACTTCGACCAATCCCGATTGGCGGCGTGTTGACACACGCAGCAAAGGAATGGCTTGGGTCGCGCCTTGATCCATCCAACGGGTGGGGATCTGGGTCCCACGGGTAATACCTACTTTGAGACCAGAGGAATTAGCGAGATAGACATAGTGATCAATCATGCAATGAGTCTCGCCCCATTCAGGTTCGCGGCAGGTACCGGCGTCATAATGGCATTTTTCTGGGCTTACAATGCAATTGTCACACTGTGCCAACTTTGTGAAGCAAGGATAGCAGTAGCCTTGATTGAATGACTTATTGGTTTTTCTGCCACAGTGGCAGCAACTAATCTCCTGTAGAAACTCAAGACGTAGTCGTTGACCTATCAGCGGATTCATCGCCACGTCGGTATCGCCAATCGGCAAGCGGTACTGCACAGGGGTGGTTAATTCGGTACGCATTTTAGCAATGGCACCGCGGGCGATTATCTCGCTCAAGGGAACTCCTTAATGTTTATCAACCCATGTGAGGCTCTGAGGCACATCGTCATCGCAGAGGGTTTTTTCGAGTTTTTCAGTATTGATATAGCCGGTACGCTGCTCCTCGGGGAGCCGCTTCGTTTCGTACACAATCATCGCCTGCAGGCACATTTCGCGTTGTTCGGGGTCGAGCACTTGACCATTAGGCCAACGTCCTAATTCGACGGCTTGACGCACCACGTTGTGCATTTCTGGGGTCATCTTGGCTATTAATTCTTCCAGTGTCATTTCGCTACTCCAAAACGGCGCGGCCAAACCAGCGCTGCCAAAAATCCTGCCAACAAACCAGCGACGTGGGCGGTGTTAGCTATTTGACCAAAGCCTAACATGGTAACAACGCCGCTCATACAAAGCACTAACCAACCCAGCATAAAACCAAACAAGGCCGGCGACACACACGGCAAACTGCCTGGGCGCAAGCGATTACCCAACCAGCAATATCCTAAAAACCCGTATATCGCGCCAGACATACCACCAAACAAATTATCCGCCATTATGGCCTGAGCGATATTGCTCACTAGGGCTAACCACACAAATACGGCCAACAAGGTGACGCTGCCTTGTCGGCGCTCGATACAGCGGCCAAATTCAATCGTCCAAAGGGTATTAAAGGCGATATGCAACCAACCGAAATGGATAAATGCTGGCGTTAACACTCGCCACCACTCCCCTTGAAGGATGGCTTCAAAGGTAGGCGCCACGGTTATATACGCACCGCGGATTTGAAAGTTCTGAAACGTCAACCAAGACAGCAAGGTGTCCATGGGTAACCACTGGGTCGACGCGAAACCCACAAACGAGAACACACACAGCACAGTGGTGATTGGCACCTGTGAAAAACGCCCAATAAGTGCGGCCATCGACTCACGCTCAGAGCTTTTAACCACTTGCACTTGCAGCTCTTCACCCGCCATCCAAGCCTCAACAAGAGCTCTTGCCGCAAATAGATCAACCTCATCGCCCACCGAAACGAACTGCCAACTGCCAATCGTTTCAATGCGATGCGGAAATCCCTGCTGCCATAATTGCCGGCTCAGATCGGCGAGGTCGACAGAGGTCGCGCAACGAAATAATTCTTGCGCCACGCTACTCCTCGGCCAATCGACCGCCCCACCCTAACTTGTCACGACAAGTCGCATAAAAGTCATGATCCATGGGGTGAATCAACTTCAGGCGGTGAGGCTTCTTGTTAATGTAAATTTCGTCACCCGGGTGCAAATTCATGTGCACCTGGCCGTCACAGCTGATTTGTGGATGACAGTCGAGCACCACTAATCTGAGTTCACTGCGATTATCAATGACGAGTGGACGACTACTCAATGTGTGAGGAAACATTGGCACCAATACCATGGCGTCGAGATTGGGGTACATGATAGGCCCTCCCCCAGACATGGCATACGCCGTCGAACCAGTGGGTGTTGATACGATGAGACCATCGGAGTGCTGGTTGTACACAAACTTGCCATCAATCCACAATTCGAACTCAATCATGCGCGCCGAACGCCCCGACTTAAATACCACGTCGTTGAGGGCATCGGCAGATGCCACCACCTTACCATCTCGCTCGACTTCTACTTCCAGCATAAAACGAGAATCACTCAGGTATTTACCGTTTAGAACTTCGCCCACTTGCTGCTCAATTTCCTCTGGCTTGACGTCTGTAAGAAAACCCAGTCGTCCACGATTAATACCCAGCACAGGAACATCAAACTTTGACAGAATTCTAGCGGCCGCAAGCAAGCTGCCATCGCCACCTACCACGATAATCAGGTCGCAATGGGCGCCAATTTCCTCACGAGGCATGACTTCGCAATCGTTACATTGCATGACGGCAGCGACATCGCTTTCCAGGATAATGCGTGCTTTGCGCTGACGTAGAAAAGGAATCAGCACATGCACCGACTCGACCACGGCTTTTTTCTCGACGCGCCCGAGGACACCAATTGTTCTAAATCTTTCGGAGGGCATACTTGGCTCTCAAAATGTTATGCACAGATTGTACAAGTCATACCGTCATGTGCAAGCAGGATTATTACGCCAAAACGCCTCTAGTTGTTCTTGCATGCTTCGCCGCCCTTGTATTCCCCCCGTATGCACGAGCAACGTTCGCTCGGCAGCAAGTGCACCGCTGGCGATCAACTCACTGGCGGCCAGCGCCATTTTAGCGGTATACACGGGATCTAATGACACCTTATTCAAGCGCTCGAAACGTCGGATAAAGTCAGCTAGCGCCGATGTTATGACGGCATAGCCCGCACCGACATACGCATTATGAAAAACGACCCCCGCGTCCTGCAGACGTTGTTGCTCCCGTTTTAGTCCAGTCAAAACGGCCACCGCGTGAACGCGCTGGTCAACACCAACCCCTTGAGAAATACCTAGCGCCGTCGACCCCGTACCACAGGCTAAAACGATATGATGAAAAGCCAACGTCGAAATAAAGCTACCCAGTTGACGGCAACCCTCAAGCGCGTAGGGATTACTCCCTCCTTCAGGAATCACCCAAAAGCCCGGAAATTGCTTGGCTAAATGCGCTAAGTATGAGGCATCATGACGACGTCGATAGGTAGTACGATCTACGAAGTGCAGGTCCATCCCCCAGCGTTCGGCATCCGTCAGAGTAGGATTGTTAATCGCGGAGGGCTCAGCTCTAATGATACCCACGGTTGCGATGGCCATCTCATAGCCCGCCGCCGCCGTGGCGTGAATGTGATTTGAATACGCACCACCAAAGGTTAACAACCCACCACAACCCGACGCTTGGGCCGCATGGAGATTGGGTAGCAACTTAAAGAATTTGTTGCCAGACAAGTGAGGATGTACATCATCCAAGCGCAACAGGTTCGTCTCTGCTGTACTCCCATCAGGCAAAGGCAGTAAAATCTGCTCAACACGTGGTGCCGCGACAAACTGCCAAATGGAAAATGATTTATGCCTCAAATAAAAACCCACCAAGTCATCGTGCTAATTGGGATGCCCGGCGCGGGTAAAAGTACCATTGGGCCATTACTTGCCAAAGCGACACTGCGTGACTTTATCGACACCGATCTACTTATTCAAGCACGTCACAACCGCTCTTTGCAGGATATTGTTGATACAGAAGGCTATCAAGTGCTGCGCGTACTTGAACAAGACGTGCTAATGGATACAGATTTTGAAAATCGTGTCATTGCGACGGGCGGGAGTGTTGTCTATAGCGACTCAGGAATGCAACGCTTGAAGACGCTCGGTCCTATTGTCCATCTCGA
>DATHYR010000039.1:0-2254 GCA_035458985.1 Pseudomonadales bacterium | reverse complement strand
GCTTAGCGGCATTGACATTCGATGAAGATGATAAGGCACAGGCCCATTTTTCGTTAGCGCTAAGCCTAAGACCCAACATGCATATGGCTTGGCTGTATAAAGGCCGTGTACTGCAAAAACGTCAACAATACTCCCAAGCATTGGCGGACATGCGTAAAGCCCTTGAAATTGCGCCTGACTACACCCCTGCTTATCTTGCACTCATCCCTCTGCTTCGACAGCAAGGGCTCAATGCCGAAGCAGCAAGCTATTTAGACGTTGGACTGCGCACTGTCGCTCAGCCTGATGAGCTAGCAGTATTACGCCCACCTAAGCCTATCGAAGATCACGTTCGCTGATACCAATACCACGTAACAACAACCATCTATCTCGAGATCACGAGCAACAATCTGAGGAATTAACGCGCATTGAGGTGGCGGCCAACAGCACAATGATATGGGGATTGCGCCATAAAAAAGAGCAAGGCTTTGGCCTTGCTCTTTGTTACCTTATATTGCTACGCAGACACGTTGGCAGCCGAGATTAAGGTCTTTTGAATGTGCTCAGGCACCACCTCATAACGACTCAAGGCCATAGAGAATTGGCCATCTCCGCCTGTCATCGATTTTAAGCGAGTCGAGTAATCATCCACCGTCGCTAGCGGTGCCTCCGCCGACACTTCAACTTTGCCATTAGCCAAGGCTTGCGTACCGCAGATAATGCCGCGATTAGCACTAATGTCGCCAGTAATATCCCCCACATGGTGTTGAGACACTGATACCTGCATCTGTACTATGGGCTCCAAAATAACGGCTCTTGCTTGCCCAACTGCATCTAAAAACGCCTTTTTACCGGCCATCACAAAAGCGATCTCTTTTGAGTCGACACTATGATGCTTACCATCGAGTAAAGAAACGCGAATATCTTGCATCGGAAAGCCCGCGAGCGCGCCATCTAACATGGCTTCTTTGACGCCCTTTTCAACGGCGGGAATATATTGACTCGGCACAGAGCCACCGACCACTTTATTGACAAACTCAAACCCAGTCCCTCTAGGCAAAGGTTCAATGGTCAGCTCTACCTCACCAAATTGCCCAGAACCACCGGACTGTTTCTTATGACGATAGCGCGCCGTCGCCGCCATTGAAATGGTTTCACGATACGCCACCGCGGGGACATCGGCTTCAAGCTCTAAATTGTAGCAGTCATGGGCCTTTTCAAGCGCGATTTGCAAATGCAGATCTCCTTGGCCTTGCAAAATGGTTTGCCCCTCCGCTTCGCTACGACTGACATGTAAACTGGGGTCTTCGGCGACTAACTTATGCAGCACCTCAGCCAATTTTTGCTCATCACCACGACGCTTAGCCGATACCGCCAAGCCAAAGATAGGTTGCGGCAATTTAATCTCTGGCAAGTGATACTCGTCTTCATCATGGCTATCGTGTAATACGACACCCACTTGTAGTTCATCAATTTTTGCCACTGCACAAATATCACCAGGTATGGCTTGGGTAACAGGTAGCTGCTTGTCACCTTGTAACTTGAACAAATTATTCACTTTAAAGGGCTTACGACTATCGCCAATCAGCAACTTCATACCTAAATTGATGGTGCCCTGATGAACCCTAAACACCCCCATACGACCAAAAAATGGGTCAATGGCAATCCGAAACACATGGGCTAATACATGATCGTCTGGGCTCTGTGTGACATCAATAGGTAATACTGACTTACCTGAACCCTTAACAAATTGCGGCGGATTGGCCTCTAAAGGATTGGGGCAAAGCTTGATGATCAACTCCAGCAGCGCGGCTATGCCCACCTCGGTTTCGACACTGGTAAAACATACGGGCACTAAATGCCCCATGCGCAACGCCGTTTCTAGCGGGCCATGTAATTGCTCGGCAGACAATGACTCACCTTGCTCTAAATACAACGCCATCAGTTCATCGTCTTCCTCCAATACCGTATCGACAAGCTCATCCCGTGCGGCACTGACATCATGAAATAGCGCCGAAACAGCGCTCGTTTCATCAGGATGTAAGTAGCAATCAAGCACACCATCTAGCTCACTCGTCGGCAAATTCACTGGTAAACATCTCGCCCCAAAACGTTGCTGAATATCGACCAGTAGCGAAGCGAGTTTATCGGCATTTCCATCAATATGATTGACCACTATCAACACCACTTTGCCTTGAGCACGCGCAGCCTCGAAAGCTCGCTGTGTCACGGGCTCAATACCCGCAGCCGCGTTGATTACCAGTAGCACGGATTC
>DATHYR010000038.1:0-55541 GCA_035458985.1 Pseudomonadales bacterium | reverse complement strand
AACTTACTTAAATTTAGTTATTAGTAAAACATATGTTACTTATAACAAAACGCTATAAGATAGCTAGGACGTGCCCTAGATGACCATAATAAGCCACTTTTCAAGGGCGATCTGTGATTTAAATCACAATTTGAGGGGTTAAGGACTTTTTAATAGCGCCAGTGGATCGATGGGTTGACCCTCTCGTCTTATTTCAAAGTGCAACTTGGGCGATGATGTCGACGTGCTGCCGAGATCGGCGATATGTTGTTTTGCCCTCACGGCATCACCCTCTTTGACCAACAACCTATCATTATGAGCATAGGCGGAAAGGTAATGAGCATCGTGCTTGATGATCAACAGGTTGCCATACCCGGGCAAGCTTGAGCCAGCGTACACGACAGTTCCAGCGCGGGAAGCCAATACTGGTGTACCGCGTGGCGCCGCCAAATCAATACCCTTGTTACTCGAACTGCCTTCCTTAAAGCGGGCTGTCAATGTTCCTTTAGCCTGCAATGGCCAATACCAATGATTATCATTGTGATGTATGACTTTCGGTGGGGTCTTCGTGACCGCGGTTTGCTGGTGCGCCTTTTTCACCGTGGGCTTAGATTGTACCGCGGGCTTAGATTGTACCGCAGGCTTACTGGCAACCGCTTTACTTGGCTGGCCTTTTAAGGCTAATCGTTGGTCAATGTAAATCGTATAAGGCGCTGAGATGCCATTGATAGCTGCCAGTTTTTCTACGGTGGTGCCATAACGAAATGCAATAGAAAACAGGGTATCACCGCGTGACACGCGGTGGGAATCAGGCGAGATTTCTGAGGATTGATAGCGATCTGAAACGGGGGCGGGCCTATGAGAGGAACACGCCACCAAGCTCAACATGATGAGAATAGCTAGGCCATACCGCATAGCTCTTTGCAACACCCTCTTATATCCGCCAGCGACGCTCTAACTGGTAGACTAGCACAGCACCAAGGATTACGAGAAAAATACAGCCAAGCACTTGGGGGTCTTTGCCTGACAGATTGGCATAAGTATCAGGCATAACACGCTGGGCATTCACCATGGCCGCCTTCATCGAGGTATCCGCTGCGACGGGAAGCACCTGCCATGGCCATACCAACAACAGCGACCCCAACAGAAATCCTGAAAGTACAGCAAGCGCGGCTTCTTTATAACGCTCATACAAGTAATGCAGCACTTTAGAAAAAATCATCAAACCAGCAATAGCACCGGCCACAAAGGTTAGCAAAAACATCACATCGAGCGCTTTTACAGCATTTAACACGGGCGCATACATACCGACCAACAGCAGCATAAAACTACCCGAGATACCGGGAAGTATCATGGCGCAGCTTGCAAACATGCCTGAGAAAAAAATGATCGGAAACGAGACATGCAATGCCTCGGGTCGCCAAAAGGCAATGACCAACGCCACCACACACCCCCCAATAAATTGCGACACAGTGACTGTTCGCCAACCGTGGATTTGACGCATTAACATGGGGACAGATAATGCAATGAGTCCACAAAAAAATGACCACACGAGATGAGGCGAGGTTTCCAACCACGTAGCAATAAGACGCGCCAATAAAGCAATACTCGTCACCACACCGGTGATAAGGACGAGCAAAAAGGTACCATCAATATGCTGCCAAAACGCACGGAGGCCTCGCTGCCGCCATACCATCAATGCCCGTGGACTGCACGCCGCTAGCGCGCCTAACAAGCGTTCATAGATACCACTAATGAAGGCGATGGTTCCTCCTGACACGCCGGGCACAACATCCGCTGCTCCCATGGCCAAACCACGAAAAAAAATACCCCATAAACTTGGTTCACGGTGCTCCGTTTTATCCTGCGACACTATGAAATAACTCCCTTTAATAACGGCACAAAATTAACCGCTTCCACTGTGCGTTCAATAAATCCATCCTCGGCTCGATCAACCACCACAAGTTGCTGTTTTTGTCCGCCCACAGGAATCACGAGTCTTCCACCAACCGCCAGCTGGTCTAACAGTTCCTTTGGCAATACTTCAGGCGCCGCTGCTGACAAAATAGCGTCAAACGGCCCCTTATCAGGCCAGCCAAAACCACCATCAGCATGTTTAAAATAGATATTCCGAAACCCCAGCTCACGCAGGCGCTGTTTGGCCTTATCTTGCAGAGGACGAATCCTTTCCACCGAAAACAATCGCTCGCTAAAAGGGGCCAAGATCGACGTTTGATAGCCAGACCCCGTACCCACTTCAAGCACACGATGTAATGACGTTTTACCGTTCAATAACAATTCCGTCATTCGCGCGACGATGTAGGGCTGAGACAGCGTTTGATTATGACCAATGGGTAGCGCCGTGTCTTCGTAAGCGCGATGAGCTAATGCCTCATCCAGGAATATATGTCGGGGCGTGGAACGCATGACATCGAGCACATGCATATCCCGTATGCCTTGCTCGATTAAGCGCGTGATCATGCGCTGACGCGTTCGCATTGATGTCATACCAATGCCAGTGACATTACTCTGCACTGCTGTTACTCCACTCAAAACATTCTCTCAACAGGGCGGTAGCGTAGCATCCACGACCCAAGCTAAAGGTTAGGACGAGGTCGTTGCCCTCTTCATACCATGAAAATTCAGTCGGCCGTTCGCGGACCGCACGATATTCCAGCGCAAGCCCCGCACTTTCAAGGCCTTGGCAAAGTACGGGGTAATCCTCCGCCAAGCCTCGACATGCGTCAGACAGCTCCGACGTTGTGCGCCCCCAGAGTACAGTCGCGGGATGAATATCAACAGCCTCGATTCGCGCCTGCAAATTATCTTCCCCAGACGCTGCAAAATGACTGGCACTTCCGACCAAATAGAAATGACCATCGGCGTCGGCTGACAACCACGTGCCGTTGTCAACGCGCTGTGATAACAGACGATTAAACAACCAACTCCGCGCGGCGCTAAGATAATGACTTCGCTGCTGCCGCTTCACTCGAGCCCCAGCAAACATCCTCTCAGCGGCGGGTAGATTACTGCCCTGACGACCAAAACGTTGATCACCAAAATAATTGGGAAAGCCCTGTATTTTTATATCGTTAAGCTGACGCTGGAGCTTATCACGATCGCCCTGCAAATGGCGCAACCGTATGTCAAAGCGATTACTTTTATGGACGCCTCGCTTTAGCTTTCTTACGTGTCTCGAGACCGACAACACACGCAAATTGTCACTGTTCAATAATTGCCAGTCAGGCTCTACACTGGGATGCACTGCAACACTGAACCACTGGCGGGTAACGGCTTGGCGATCTTTCAGCCCAGAGTACCCCACCGCCACTTGAGGGACACCCGCATGGCGTGCCAGTAGATCCGCCACCCACGTGGTGTTGCTGCCTATCTTCTCAATCCAAAGAAAGACATGCTCACCGATACCTTCGGGCTCAAAACCTAAGTGCTCTGTGACAATGAAATCTTCACATTCCCGTTTAAATTCCGCCTGGATGACAGGGCCACCATGGGCGCATGCCCAATCGAGTGGATAACTCATCGAGCCCCCAGAAGCGCAACAGCATGCACCGCAATGCCTTCCTTACGCCCACAGAAACCCAGCTTTTCAGTGGTGGTAGCTTTAACATTCACGGCATTCAGCTCAACCCCGAGGTCCGCTGCGATATTACGTCGCATGGCGTTGATGTGGGGTGCCATTTTGGGGGATTGAGCGATAATGGTGGCATCGACATTGACGACTTGCCATCCTTGCGCGACGACCAGTGACATCACATGTCGCAACAAATCTCGACTATTGGCGCCTTGGTAGGTAGGGTCGGTATCGGGAAAATGTTGACCTATGTCGCCCAGAGCACAGGCACCCAACAACGCATCGCATAGGGCGTGCAACAGGACGTCGCCGTCAGAGTGGGCAATAAAACCCGCCTCATAGGGAATGCTGACACCACCCAACGTGAGATGGTCACCGTCACCAAAACGGTGTACATCATAGCCATGTCCAATACGCATTGCTAACTCTCTTGTTGCAAAAAGAAACTGGCCAGCGCCAGGTCATCAGGATGGGTAATTTTTATGTTTTGACGCCGACCGGCCACTAGGCGTGGCTGTTTTCCTAGCCGTTCGAAGACAGACGCCTCATCGGTGACACACCAACCCTCTTCAAGGGCCAGCGCATAACCCTCTCGAAGTTCGCGCAAGCCAAAGCACTGGGGTGTCTGAGCCAAATAAATGCGCTCACGATTCAATGTTTCCGCCACAAGACCACCGCCATCACTGAGTTTAACGGTCTCTACCACGGGTTGAGCGAGAATTGCGCCGCAATCTTCACGCTGCAGTGCAGTCAGCAAGTCATCAATGTCGGCCCGGGATAAACAAGGACGGGCCGCATCGTGAACTAATACCCAATCATCGTCGTTAGCCTCAGCGGCAAGCGCGACCAAGCCGGCTAATACAGAGGCACCGCGCTCACTTCCACCCAGGACAGTGCTCAATTTTGGATGTTTAAAAACATCCAATCGATGAAACATATGGTCATCCGCCGAAACAGCGACAACGACACCAACAATCAAGGGATGGTCAAGCAGTGGACGCAAGGCGTGCTCTATCACTGTGGCACCCTGCAAAGGCAAGTATTGCTTTGGTAAATGTGCGCCCATACGAGTGCCAATACCGGCGGCAGGAACAACTGCCCAACAACGCGGGGTGGACATTATTTTTGATCCTCCCCCAACAAATAGAGGGTTTCGCCTTTTTTGATCATACCCAGCTGGCGGCGAGCCCGTTCTTCGACCGCTTCCAAACTGGATTTAAGTGCGGTGACTTCTCGGGCGAGCTGTTCATTCTCAATCCGCAAGTCACGATTAATGCGCTGCTGCTCCGACATTTGGCGCTGCAGCGCAGTGACGTTGGCATAACTACCTGGTCCTACCCAAAAGTTAAACTGCAACCAAAGCAGCATGATGGCGAGGACAACTGTTAGCCAACGCATGGCTCTAAACTACGCGGAAGGCAGCTCAGCACGACCGCGGTAAGGCGCGGCCAATTCAGCTTCAATACGTAGCAAACGGTTATATTTTGCAACGCGATCTGAACGACACAGTGAACCTGTTTTAATTTGACCTGCCGCCGTCGCCACCGCCAAATCGGCAATCGTGGTGTCTTCTGTTTCACCTGAACGGTGAGAAATCACCGCGGTGTAACCCGCCTTCTTAGCCATCGCGATAGCTTCGAGAGTTTCAGTCAACGACCCAATCTGATTGAACTTAATCAAGATGGAGTTGGCAATCCCCTTCTCAATACCTTCCGCCAAGATTTTAGTATTGGTCACGAACAAGTCGTCACCCACCAATTGCACGCGAGAAGCAAGTTTGTCAGTCAACACCTTCCAACCGTCCCAATCCGACTCATCTAGACCGTCTTCGATCGACACAATGGGGTATTGGTTTGACAGATCTGCTAAATAATCAGCGAAACCTTCCGAAGTGAAGCTCTTGTTCTCACCTGCCAACACGTATTGACCGTCTTTGTAAAACTCAGACGCCGCACAGTCAAGAGCCAACGTTACATCGGTTCCCAATTGGTAGCCAGCCGCTTCTACCGCCTCTTTAATCACCGCTAAGGCTTCGGCGTTTGACGACAAGTTAGGTGCAAAACCACCCTCATCACCTACGGCCGTATTCAGGCCACGTTTTTTCAACACGCCTTTTAGAGCGTGGAAAATTTCAGCGCCCTGACGCAGACCTTCAGCAAAGGATTTAGCACCCACGGGCTGAATCATAAACTCTTGGATATCAACATTATTATCAGCGTGTTCACCACCATTAAGAATGTTCATCATTGGCAATGGCATGGAATACACGCCAGGTGTGCCATTGATATCGGCAATGTGCTGATACAAGGGGATTTTCTTTTCCACAGCAACCGCTTTGGCGGTAGCCAAAGACACGGCCAAAATAGCATTGGCGCCCAAATTAGCTTTATTTTCAGTACCATCGGCATCGATCATCAATTGGTCGATACGGCGCTGATCGGCACCGTCTTCACCAACCAGTAACTCGCGGATGGTGGTGTTGATGTTGTTGACCGCTTTTAGAACGCCTTTGCCAAGGTAACGTGATTTGTCTCCATCGCGAAGCTCTAGGGCTTCACGCGAACCCGTTGAAGCACCCGAAGGAGCGCAAGCCGCGCCTACGGCACCAGATTCCAACGTGACTTCTGCTTCTACGGTAGGGTTACCGCGAGAATCCAAAACCTCAAAGGCTTTGATATCGGCAATCTTAGTCATTAAATCATTACTCCATTATTCATTTAATCAATCTGTATGTCCGGCAGTGATTTGACGAGGTCATCCACGGCTTTGACTTGGCCGAGGAACGCCTCTAATTTCGCCAGCGGTAGAGCACAGGGCCCGTCGCACTTCGCTTTATTAGGATCTGGGTGGGCCTCCAAAAAGAGACCGGCAATTTTTTGTGACATCCCGGCGCGGGCTAACTCCACCACCTGTTGACGACGACCGCCTGCCGCATCTGACAGACCACCTGGCATCTGTAGTGAATGCGTCACGTCAAACATCACTGGATAATCAAACTGTTTCATAATGCCGAAGCCAAGCATGTCAACGACTAAATTGTTGTAGCCAAATGATGAACCACGCTCACACAAGATAAGACGATCATTGCCGGCTTCCACACATTTATTGAGGATGTGTTTCATTTCACGCGGCGCCAAAAACTGTGCCTTTTTAATGTTGATAGCCGCCCCGGTCTTCGCCATGGCCATCACAAGATCAGTCTGACGCGATAAAAAAGCAGGCAATTGAATAATGTCGGCAACCTGCGCAACCGGTTCGCATTGGTGGGGTTCGTGAACATCGGTAATGATGGGAACGCCAAAGGTTGACTTCACTTTGGCGAGAATTTCAACACCCTTTTCCATACCAGGACCGCGAAACGATGAGATCGAGGAGCGGTTAGCTTTATCAAAGCTCGCCTTAAATACGTAAGGAATACCCAACTTTTGGCAAACGTCAACGTAGGCGCCTGCAATCTCTAACGCTAAATCTTCGGATTCAAGCACGTTCATACCGCCAAACAAAACGAACGGCAAATCGTTCCCGATGGCAATATTACCAACCGTGACTATTTTCTGGCTCATTAGGCCTCCTTAGCTTCGCGATAGGCTAATGCCGCGCCAACAAATCCCGTAAACAAGGGATGGCCATCACGCGGATTCGAGGTAAACTCAGGGTGGAACTGACACGCAATAAACCATGGGTGATTGGGCAGCTCTACCACCTCCACCAGTGATTTGTCCGTTGACCAACCACCAATACGCAGACCAGCGGCTTGCAGATCGGGCACCAGGTTGCCGTTAACTTCATAGCGATGACGATGACGCTCAATAATCTCTGCATTACCGTAGACCGCTTTAACCCGAGAGCCCTCTTCTAGGTGGCACAATTGGGCACCTAAGCGCATTGTTCCGCCAAGATCAGACTGCTCGCTGCGGGTTTCTACCGCACCGTCGGCATCAACCCACTCGGTAATTAGACCGATAACCGGATGATTAGAGCGTGGATTAAACTCGGTGCTGTGGGCATCTTTCCAGCCCAACACGTTGCGAGCATATTCAATCACGGCAACCTGCATGCCGAGGCAAATACCCAAGTAGGGAATATTGTTCTCACGCGCGTATTGTACCGCGCGAATCTTGCCCTCTACGCCGCGCTCACCAAAACCGCCGGGGACTAAAATCGCATCAACGCCATGCAATATATCCGTGCCCTTGTCTTCTAAATCTTCCGAGTTCAGATAGCGGACTCTCACTTTGGTGCGGGATTTAATACCTGCGTGCTCAAGCGCTTCATTGAGTGACTTATAGGCATCTAACAGGTCCATATACTTGCCAATCATGGCAATGGTCACTTCTTTCTCAGGGTTTAATACGCCCTCGACAACCGCACGCCACTCACTGAAGTTGGGCGCTGGACATTCCAGACCAAATTGCTCAACGACGAGCTCGTCAAGTCCTGCTCTGCTCAAGTTTTCAGGAATTTGATAGATGGTTTTAGCGTCGGGTAACGAAATCACAGCGCGCTCAGCCACGTTGGTAAACAGGGCGATCTTCTTGCGCGATGACTGGTCGATCTCTACCTCCGAACGACACAACAGGATATCGGGTTGAATACCAATAGAACGAAGCTCTTTTACAGAGTGCTGGGTAGGCTTGGTCTTGGTTTCACCCGCTGTGGCAATATAAGGTACTAATGTCAAATGCATGAACATGGCGCGACGCGCACCGAGTTCAACCTTCATCTGACGCACCGCCTCAAGAAACGGTTGCGACTCAATATCACCCACTGTACCGCCGATTTCCACCAGGGCCACATCATAACCTTCACCGCCGGCGTATACACGGCGCTTAATCTCATCCGTCACGTGCGGAATCACTTGAACCGTTCCGCCCAGATAGTCACCACGACGCTCACGACGCAGAATCGTTTCGTAAACACGACCCGTGGTAAAGTTATTCTTTTGAGACATGCGCGAGCGAATGAATCGCTCGTAGTGACCAAGGTCAAGATCCGTTTCCGCACCGTCATCTGTCACAAAGACTTCACCGTGCTGCGATGGCGCCATCGTGCCAGGATCAACGTTGATGTAGGGATCAAGTTTTAGCATGGTGACTTTTACACCACGCGCCTCAAGAATAGCTGCCAAAGAAGCAGCAGCGATGCCTTTGCCCAATGAAGAAACAACGCCGCCAGTGACGAAGATATAATGCGTCATACAAGACCTTTGATTGAGTGTCGTTAACAGGCATTGTATGCCTGAAGTGAGTCTTTTTTAGGCGGGATACCACCCTTATCAGATGGGAGATCAGTATACCAGTATGCCCCCCTCGACTCTAGCTACAATTACGTTTCAATGGAAAGAATTTGCGGCTGCCATTGAATGTGCCAACCCATACATCCATCGATGGGCGCACAGCTCTCATCTGCGGCAATATCAGGGATATACAGCAATGTATCCGTGTGCCATAACAGGGGCAACGCTGCCCTTTGCCAGAGCGGCACATCCCGCTCTTTAAATAAGGCTTTTAAGGTCTTACTCACCCCTCGTCCAAACGGCCTGATTTTCTCCCCACCGCGGCGATGAGACACCATCACTGTACTAGGAAATTGCCAGCCACCTTCAACCGGCACGGCGACCAACGTCCCATAGGGTGTTTTCAAGGGCTCACGAAAATCCCATATTGCTTGCCAGAGAGGAACCTCTTCAGTAACCGGCAATAGGGCCAATTGCTGCCGACTACGTTGCAAGCGCCACTCGCCCACGACAAGCTCGGGGCAAGCGTCGGCTTTCGCGTTCAGCACCGAATGCACCAACGCCACCATACTCTGCCGTGGTAGCACCTGCCCGGTGTGGTGACAAAACCAATAACGCAACACATTACGTTGCCGAACTGGATCAAGCGACAAAAGCGCGTCGAGAGGCAACACGGACCGTGTAAGATCGGCGTCTTGCCAGGCAAGCGCACGCTGCAAAGACTCAGCATCTGCCATGGCATCCGTTGTCGCCAACACAGCACTATATAATTGCGCAAAACGTTTACTCAGCATGGGCATGACGGCCTTGCGTAAATAATTGCGATCAAAATCGACACAATCATTACTTTCGTCATGCACGTACGACAACCCAAAGTGCGCGGCATAAGCCTGCAGTTGTTCGCGCGTCACAGCCAATAAAGGTCGCCATATTTCGCCGTGTCCGCATGTACGCTGCTGAGGTATGCCTTTCAACCCCGCCGGACCACTGCCACGCATTAGGTGTAAAAACACGGTTTCAAGCTGATCATCCGCGTGATGCCCCTGCAATAACACGCCTCCTGTTGACAACGCCTCGCCGAACACTTGGTATCGAGCCTCTCGAGCCGCCGCTTCGACGCCCGCTCCGCGTGGTTTCACCAACACTGAGCGAGTATTAAAGCGACATCCCCACTGCTGCGCCACCTCGCGACAATGATGCAACCAAGCATCGGCATTGGAAGATAAACCGTGGTGCACGTGCAACACGATAACGCGATCAGGGGACACCACCTGACACAGCATATGCAACAAGCAGGTGGAATCTAAGCCACCACTGTAGGCCACAATAATAGGTGAAGTATTTAGCGAGACCAATTGCGCCCGAATGGGGCGCAACCAAGGAAATAAGACGTCATCCAGAGACGCCACGGCAACTAGTCGTTGCCGTAAGACATGAGGCGCTGGTAACGACGTGCCAGCAACTCTTTTTCTGACATACCTTCCAGCACAGCCAACTGCTCTATCAAATGCGCTTTAATACTGGCGGCCATCGTGTCGAGATCGCGGTGAGCACCGCCTAGTGGTTCATCGATACTGGCGTCCACGATGCCCAATTTGATTAATGAGTCTGACGTTAAACCCATCGCTTCGGCAGCCTCGGGCGCTTTTTCGGACGTTTTCCAAATAATATTGGCACATCCTTCGGGCGAAATCACAAAGTATGTGGAATATTGCAGCATGGCAATATGGTCGGCAACCCCAATACCGAGTGCACCACCCGAGCTACCTTCCCCGATAACTGTGGCAATAATAGGCGTTTTTAAACGTGACATCACCGCCAAGTTCTGTGCAATCGCTTCCGAAATACCGCGTTCCTCAGAATCAATACCGGGGTAAGCGCCAGGGGTGTCGATAAACGAAAACACAGGCAATTTAAAACGCTCAGCCATTTCCATCAAACGCAATGCTTTACGATAACCCTCAGGCTTTGGCATACCAAAATTGCGCTTAACCTTATCTTTTACCGAACGGCCTTTCTCTTGGCCAATGATCATCACTGGCTTGCCATCAAGACGCGCAATCCCACCCACCATCGACTTGTCATCCGCAAAACGACGATCGCCATGCAACTCGTCGAATTCATCAAAAATGCGCGGGATGTAATCAAGTGTGTAAGGACGCATCGGGTGACGTGCTACACGCACAATGTCCCATGCCGATAGGTCTGCGTAAATTTTCTTTGTTAGTTTCTTGCTTTTATCGCGTAAATTGGCAATTTCTTCAGTGATATTGAGGTCGTTGTTGCTTCCTACGGCCTGCAACTCTTCGATCTTCACCAACAAATCGGCGATGGGCTGCTCGAAATCAAGATAATTAGGGTTCATAACTTTCCTAGCTATTTAATTTGGGCGCATTGTACACCAAGTCAAGAGTAACGACACCTTGCAGTGTCATCTATGTTATGACTCATCAACGCGCATAATTCAGAAAAACATTATCCTTGCCTACCACCTGCCGCAATGTGTGCATCACGTCGTCATCAGGGGATAAACGGCGACCATTGCCGAGCATCAATTTAGCTTGTGCCCCCTCGCCACTGTATTCAATCACCACGGGGCAACCGCCTTCACCATGATGGCCTAGCATGCGCTCTAAGGTATCCGCCAAGCCCGCGGCAAAATGGTAACGGCCCGCGCGAATGACCAAGGCTTTGGCGTAATGACTGCGAGCTTCACCGATACCATAGACCTCGCGCACGTTCATTTGCATACCACCGCTGTAGTGATCGACACGAACGCCACCTGACACCACCACCACGGTATCTTTTTGCAGCTGCTCACGGAATTGATCAAAGACCTCCCCAAACAAGGACACTTCCAGCCGCCCTGAACGGTCGTCCAACAACACGCGAGCCACCGTATCACCCGCACGGGTTTTGTTGGTTCTCACATCAATAATCAAACCAGCGATCAACTGCTCTTCACGCTTGGGCTGAATATCACAGATGCGCGTTTTGGCAAATTGGCGGATCTCTCGTTCATACTCATCGATGGGATGTCCCGTCACATACAGTCCCAGGGTTTCTTTTTCACCCAACAGGCGCTGTTTGTGCGACCACTCATGCACGGTGCGAAAATCGTGGTATACATCCTCTTCCGCGGCAGCACTGATCACGTCACCAAACAGATCCGTCATACCACTCGCTGCGTTGCGCGCCGATTGCTCCGCCGCTGCCACCGCTTCAGGCATCGCCGCAAACACCACCTGCCGAGGAACGCCTAAACTGTCGAAAGCGCCGGAACGAATCAATGCTTCTAGCGCACGCTTATTGATCTTACGCGCATCGGTGCGACGACAAAAATCAAACAGGTCAGTGAAGGGCCCGCCCGCCTGGCGTGCCTCAATCAGGTTTTGGATTGGACCTTCTCCCAAGCCCTTAATGGCGCCAAGACCATAGACAATGTCGCCAGCGTCATTGACGGTGAACATGTATTCCCCCTCATTGACATCAGGCAAACGCAGCGGCAACTTCATGGCGCGACACTCTTCGATAAAGGTCACGATCTTATCGGTATTTTGTAATTCCGATGACATGGTCGCCGCCATAAACTCAGCGGGATAGCGGGCTTTTAAATACGCCGTTTGATAGGACACCAACGCATAAGCCGCGGAGTGTGATTTATTGAAACCGTAACCGGCAAATTTTTCCACCAGGTCGAAAATTTTCATCGCCAGATTGGGGTCCACGCCTTTGGATTTGGCGCCTTCCTCAAAAATCGAACGCTGTTTGGCCATTTCCTCGGGCTTTTTCTTACCCATCGCGCGGCGCACCAAGTCAGCCCCACCCAGCGAGTAGCCAGCAAGCGTCTGTGCAATCTGCATCACCTGCTCTTGATACACAATGACACCGTAAGTAGGTTTCAAGATGGGCTCGAGCCACTCGTGCTGATAATTCGCGTCGGGGTAAGCGACTTCCGCCCGGCCGTGTTTACGGTTGACGAAGTCATCCACCATCCCCGAATCCAATGGCCCCGGGCGGAACAGCGCAACCAGCGCAATCATATCCTCTAAGTTATCGGGCTGTAGTCGCTTGATGAGGTCTTTCATACCCCGCGATTCCAACTGGAACACGGCGGTGGTTTCCGCGCGCTTGAGCATGGCAAACGTGCGCTGGTCGTCTAGCGGTATGCGCTCGATCTCAAGATCCAACTGACTGCCATCCCCACGCGGACGGTTGATCATCTTGACTGCCCAATCGATGATGGTCAACGTACGTAAGCCCAGGAAGTCGAACTTAACTAAGCCTGCTTCCTCTACATCATTTTTATCGAATTGGGTCACCAGACCCGAGCCTTCTTCATCGCAGTAAAGCGCTGCAAAATCCGTCAACCGCGAGGGAGCAATCACCACCCCACCCGCGTGCTTACCCACTCCACGCGTCACACCTTCGAGTTTTAGCGCCATATCCCAAATTTCTTGGGCCTCGTCGTCATTTTTCAGAAAATCGCGCAGCGTCTCTTCTTGATCATAAGCCTTTGCCAGTGTCATACCGACTTCGAAAGGAATCATCTTCGAGAGTTTATCGGCCAAACCATAGGATTTGCCTTGCACACGCGCAACATCGCGCACCACTGCTTTGGCCGCCATGGTGCCAAATGTCACAATCTGAGAAACCGCTTCACGCCCATAGTGATCAGCCACATAGCTGATGACTTTGTCGCGATTCTCCATACAAAAATCGACGTCAAAGTCTGGCATCGATACCCGCTCAGGATTGAGGAAGCGCTCGAAGAGCAGATCGTACTGCAAGGGATCCAAATCGGTAATTTTTTGCGCGTAGGCCACCAGCGAACCGGCACCAGAACCTCGTCCTGGACCTACAGGAATACCGTTATCCTTGGCCCACTGAATGAAGTCCATCACGATCAAAAAATAACCGGGGAAACCCATTTGCAAAATAATATCGAGTTCAAAGTCGAGTCGTGCACGGTACTCCTGTTGAATAGCCGCAAAGCTCTCGGCTTGCGTATCGAACAGAAAATTTAAGCGATCGTTAAGTCCTTCGTGAGATATTTTGCGGAAGAACACCCCCGTTTCCAATTCTTTGGCATACTCAGGCGTGCCCTCTCTGCCCTGCCATTTATCATGCAAGACCTTGATGGTCTGCTGCTCGAGGGTCTCGTAACTGATGTGTTGCTTGAAAAAAGGGTCTTGACGAAAGTTGTCTGGGATCGGGAATTCCGGGAGATAATAAGTCCCCAGTTCAATCTCTAGCGAGCAGCGCTTGGCGATTTCTACCGTATTCTCGATCGCATCTGGCAAGTCAGCAAACAACGCCACCATCTCGGCGGGACTTCGCAAGTATTGCTGATCAGAATAACGACGCTCGCGACGCGGATCGTCTAGCGCGGCGCCATCGTGAATACACACTCGAGCCTCATGCGCTTCAAATTCCTCAGCCTGCAAAAAACGTACGTCATTGGTGGCAACAATCGGACACGCCACGTCGTCGGCCAAGGCAACGGCGCGCTCAATATAAAGCGCTTCGTTTTCACGTCCCGTGCGTTGTAACTCCAGGTAGTAGCGGTCAGGAAAAAGATCCATCCAATATTGCAGCAACTCAGCGGCTTCATCATGTCGACCCGCCACCAACGCTGCACCAACATCCCCTTTACGCCCGCCGGATAGGGCAATCAAGCCCTCGCCAAGGTCTTTCAACCACTCGCGCTTTATGTAAGCAACGCCGTGTTGCTGACCTTCGCGATAGGCCCGAGAAATCAACAGGGTAAGATTTTTATAGCCCTTAAGATTCTGTACCAGCAACGTCAGCGTGTGCACATCCCCGCTGTCGCTCATCATCCATACATCGCTGCCCGCAATCGGCTTCACCCCAGCAGCATTGGCTGCCTTGTAAAACTTAATTAGACCAAAAAAGTTGCACTGATCGGTAAGCGCCACGGCGGGCATATCCATCTCTGCCACTGCTTTTGTCAGGGCTTTGACACGTACCAAGCCGTCAATCAGCGAGAATTCTGAATGGACTTTTAGATGGACAAAGGCTTGGGTTGACGTCATGACAGGCTTACGATTCCTCAAGTATTTTCTTTATTGGCGCATAAGAACGACGGTGCTCGGGTAGGACACCGAACTGTTTAACCGCCGCTAAGTGAACTGCCGTTGGATAGCCTTTATGACCATCAAAACCATATTCCGGGTGGCGCTGATGCAAAGCGACCATCTCAGCATCTCGCGTCACCTTAGCTAAAATTGAGGCCGCGCTAATTTCAGCCACTTTACTGTCACCTTTGACAACAGCTTCACTGGGATAGTGCCATTTTGGAAGCTTATTACCATCGACTGAGACAAAACTGGGCTGTATAGACAAGCCTTCTACAGCACGCTTCATCGCCAACAGACTTGCTTGTAAGATATTAAGCTCATCGATTTCTTCGACGCTAGCCCTTGCCACACAGTAGCACAAAGCCTTATAACGAATCTCCATAGCAAGTGCCTCGCGGCGCTTCTCGGAAAGTTTTTTAGAATCCGCCAAACCCACAATGGGGTTTTGGGGGTCGAGTATGACCGCCGCCGCTACCACATCACCCGCGAGTGGCCCACGCCCCACCTCATCAACCCCTGCGTGGTATACCAGCGACGCCGTGGCCTCAGCAAACATATCAACCGGCTGCATGGCGGGCCTCTAATAATGTCGCAATCGCATGCGCCGCTGTTGCACCCGCATCGCGGCGCAGCATGGTATGTAACGCGGAAAAAGTTTCCAGGGTGTCTTGACGCGCCTCACCATGGTGCAACAGTGGCGCCAAGGCCGCCGCCATAGCAGAAGGCGTGGCAGCGTCTTGAATAAACTCAGGCACCAACTCGCGCTGAGCCAACAAATTAGGCAGCGAAATGTAAGGCGTTTTGACCCATCGAGACAATAACGCGTAGGACACACCGCCCATTTTATAGGCCACCACCATGGGCCGTCGTAACAACATGGCTTCAAGCGTTGCGGTGCCTGACGACAACAACACCGCCTGGGATGCAGCCATAGCCGCCTGTGATTGCCCATTAAGAACAGTAATAGCGGCTCTATCTTGGGTGTCAATTTGCGCTAAATGCTCTTCTACTATAGGCATTAAATGAGGGGCTGCAACAGGCAACAGGGCTTGTAAGGTATCATCTTGGTAACGCAGCAACTCAAAGGTCTGCAGAAAAAGAGGCAATAACAACGACACTTCACCGCGACGACTGCCGGGCATCAGCGCAAGGTAGCGACCCTGCTCCGCCAACTGAAGCGATTGTCTGGCAACACCCGCACCATCTTCTAACGGTATCTGATCTGCCAATGGGTGACCGACACAGACGACTGGAATATTGTGCTGTTGATAAATGTCCACTTCAAATGGAAATAGCGTCAACATTAAGTCAATCGCACGGCTAATTTTATGAATGCGCCCTTTGCGCCAAGCCCAAACCGATGGGCTGACATAATGCACCGCGGGGATATGACGCTGTTTTAGATGCGCCGCAATATTGAGAACGAAGTCAGGGGAATCAATGCCGATAAACACCAACGGGGGGTTGCGGCTAAAGCGTTGCTTCAAATCAGCGCGTATGCGCAGTAACTCAGGCAGTCGCTTGAGGGGTTCCACCAAACCCATCACGCTCAGTCTCTCCAGCGGGTAAAACGACTGCATACCCTCGGCTATCATGCGAGGACCACCAATGCCACAAAAGGCCACATGGGGGAAATGATGCTTTAGCGCGCGAATAAGGTCGGCACCGAGAATATCGCCAGAAGCTTCACCGGCAACAAGAGCAATGTAGGGTGTAGGCGATGCCACAGCAGCTAGCGGACGATGCCGCGCGTAGCGTTGTTGACCGAGTCAACAAAGACCGCCACTTCTGGAAAGGCATGGGCGAGCGCCGCTAGATCACTCTGGGCATCCGCCAAGGTACGGCCACTTCGATACACGATCTTGTACGCCTTGCGAATTGCCGCTATCGCCTCGGTTGAAAACCCGCGTCGTTTGAGACCCTCGGCATTGATCGCTTTCGCCTCGGCGGGGTTACCAAAGACGGTCACGAAGGCCGGAACGTCTTTATTGACCGCGGCGCCCATACCACAAAAACTGTGCGCGCCTATTTGACAGAATTGATGCACCAACGCATAGCCCGCCAAAATCGCCCAATCGCCAACCACCACATGCCCGGCCAGCGCAGCATTATTTACCAAAATAGTGTGATTACCCACCACACAATCATGACCGATGTGGGCATAAGCCATGATCAAGTTATTGTTGCCTATGGTGGTTTCACCACGATCTTGCACGGTGCCGCGGTGAATCGTGACCCCTTCGCGAATGACATTGTTGTCGCCCATGACGAGGCGGGTTTTTTCACCCTTATACTTAAGATCGGGGGTTGCTTCACCCACCGTAGCAAACTGAAAGATATGATTGTTTTTTCCAAGTACCGTTGGCCCCTGCATCACCACGTGTGAATTGAGGATACAGCCATCACCAATCTCTACGTCGGCGCCAATCACGCAAAACGGGCCAATACTCACGTTCTCGCCAATAATGGCCGAGGGATCTATCACTGCACTTGGATGAATCATTTATACCGCTCTATCTGCACACATAATGGTTGCCGTGGTAGCGATCTGACCGTCGACACTTGCGGAACACTCAAACTTCCATATGCCGCGTTTCGATGACAGCACCTTAACAAACAGTTCAAGTTGGTCACCTGGCTCTACTTGACGCTTAAAACGGGCATTCTCAATGGATGCAAACAAATAGATTGATCCGTCTTCCGGTGTCTTATTGAGTGTTTTGAAGCCAAGAATACCGGCGGCCTGTGCCATTGCCTCCACAATCAACACGCCCGGCATGATCGGTGCCTGAGGAAAATGGCCATTAAAAAACGGCTCGTTGACGGTCACATTTTTAATCGCGCGAATGTATTCGCCCTCTTTCAACTCCAATACGCGATCAACTAAAAGAAAAGGATAGCGATGTGGCAGATAATTTCGAATTTGACGAACGTCCATGATGTCTGACATGGAATACTCCTGAGCAATGATTACTTATCGTTCAGCTTCTTTTCTAGTGCATTCAAGCGACGCACTGTGTCATCGAGCTGATTAAAACGGGCGGCATTCTTCTTCCATTTGATCGTTTTTTCAAGAGGTGTGCCCGATGAATAGGAATTTTTTTCCGTCAGCGATTTACTGACGAGCGTTGTCGCGGTGATATGCACGCCATCTGCAATGGTCAAATGACCCGCAATCGCAGCACCACCCGCGATCGTGCAACCTTTACCTATGGTGGTCGATCCCGCAATACCTGTGCATCCAGCGATGGCCGTTCCATCACCGATCACTACGTTATGAGCAATCTGCACCTGGTTATCAATAATGACACCATTACCAATCCGCGTATCATCTAGCGCCCCACGATCGACGGTGGTATTAGCGCCTATTTCAACGTCGGAGCCAATCACCACGCCCCCTAATTGATGGATTTTCACCCAGCCATCCCGGCTCGGTGCGAAACCAAATCCATCGGCACCAATGACCGTGCCACTATGAAGTGTGACGCGATCCCCCAGGGTAACACCATGGTACAAGGTGACGTTGGGGTAAAGTACACAATGTGCACCTAAGCGACACTGAGCCTCAATCACCACCCCAGGATGGATAATCGTTCCCACCCCGACAACCACATTGGCACCTATAACTGCACGCGGTCCCACCACCACACCTTCGGCCAAGGATGCACTAGGGTCAACCACTGCCGAGGCGTGCACACCATCGGCAACCTTAGGCACCGTGACAAACTGCGCCGTTAATTGGGCGAAAGCCATGTAGGGGTTATCACACACTAAGGCATCGCAAGGGGTATCATTGAGATGTTCGGGTTTAACAATGACAGCGCCTGCACGGGTCGACTTAAGGGCGGCCAAATAGCGAGGATTAACAAAGAAGGAAAGTTGCTGGCCATTAGCCGAGGCAAGTGTGGCTAACCCCTCAATGGACTTCGAGGGGTCGCCGTGCACGCGGGCACCGATCAGTTCAGCGATCTCGGCCAGCGTCATAGATTAATTCTGCTTGTTGAGGCGATCGGTGACCTTGGCAGTGATATCGTAGCCAGTATCAACATACAGGAAGAGTTGCTTCAGCTGGGGGACTTGAGGCTGGGTCATCAACAGACCAATACCCTCTTCTTTCACGATTTCATCGATCACTTTACCAAGGTTAGGACCCAGTTCACGCTGAATATTCGCCACTAGTTCACCCTGAGCCTGCTGCATTTTCTTCGCTTCATACTGCATATCCGATTGGATTCCTTGAATTTTCTTCTGCATTTCAGCTTTTTGCTCAGGGCTCAAGATAGCTTCCTCTGCACGCAGTTTTTCTACCAATTTCTGGCCTTCTTGTTGCAGGCGCTCCATGGTTTTATTAGATGCCACGGTATCCGCCTGGGCATTAAAAGCTTCAATTCGCGCTTTGGCTGCATCAGAGTTGTAAATAGCTCGCTCGATATCCAGCACCGCAATTTTACCTTGTGCCTGCACCGCACCGGATACGGCCAACAACACTGTAGCCAAACTTGCAAGAATGATTTTGTTCATTTTAAACACAGTAAACTCCATTATTTTCTAAATTAAAAACCCTGACCGACAGAGAATTGGAAGATTTCTTTACGATCGAAAACCCCCTCATTCATGGGGCGGGCAATACTAAATGTCAGCGGGCCCATGGCTGTAATCCATGTAGCGCCAATACCTACGGAATAACGCAATTCATTTAAATCGACGTCGAAACAGTTGCGTGTAATTGAACCACAGGTAGAACTGAAGACGTTACCAAAATCAAAGAATAAACCGGTCCGCGTCGAACTGGTGTCTTCAATGAATGGCAGATTAAACAACAGTTCAATGCTGCCCTGGATTAACACGTTACCACCAAAGGGCGATGGGTATGAACTTCTGTCTTGGGTTAACAATTTACCATCGGGACCCGTCACATATCCCACGTTGGATGGGTCGCTACACAACAGATTGTCGGGTTGCGCGATTTTGTTAACACCACTAACCACAATCTCCTGATAGGCACAATCCGTGACATAGGACTTAGATGGCGTGGCGAGTGGGCCAAGGGTGTTGTCTTTAAAACCGCGCACCGAACCAAAACCACCCGCGTAGAAGTTTTGGAAGAATGGCAGACCAGTCGTGCTGCCATAACCATCGCCGTAACCTAACTCACCTTTGACGCGGAAGGTAAAAATATCATTGATGGGGAACAGTTGCTCACCGTTGTACATAAACTTGTAGTACTCGAGATCGCTGCCTGGTAACGCCACTTCCATAGAAAGATAATGGCGGCCACCACGGGTCGCCAAAATACCGCGGTTCAAGGTTGAGCGCACGTAGTTCAAGTTCAACGTGTAGGTATCAAAGTTACTGCCATTGAGGTCAATGAAACCCTCAGGACGCTGCCAATAAAGAGATTCTGAGGGAATCTCGCTAATCGGTGCCAACACGCCATTGCTGCCTGGATCCACAGGATTGCCATACGGATCGAGCAGAACATTGCCGTTATTGTCCAGTAAAGGCGTGACACGTGGTTCGGCAAAGTAGTAATCAACCGTGCCAAACGTCGCTGGGTCAAAGGGGGTACTTCGAATTTCTTGAACAGCAAACTGGCCCGTTCTTACATCGGTGTTACGCCAAGTCAACCCCAAGCCGATACGTTCAATTTCACTGATCGGATAGCCCAGGTTCATACCCAGACCATACGAGTTGGTCGAATAGCTCGCCACGTTGATCTGATCGTAATCTAAATTGCGATAGAAAGCGCTGAAACCACGACTTACACCATCTTCTGTGTAGTAAGGATCGGTGTACGACAAATTGTAACTGGTTTGGAAGGCACTACGATTCAAGCCAACGCCGATCTGTTGACCAGTACCAAGGAAGTTGTTCTGCTGCAGATTGACGCCAAGAATCATACCCACGTTTTGTGAGTAACCAATACTCGCGCCGATACTGCCAGAGTGCTGTTCCTCAACGGTGTATTCGATGTCGATCATGTCATCGATACCAGGCACTTCTGTTGTCTCGACCTGCACTTCTTTGAAAAAGCCCAAGCGTTCTAAACGAACCTTAGAGTGTTCAATACCTTGAGTATTGGCCGGTGCGCCTTCTAACTGGCGCATTTCACGACGCATCACTTCATCGAGGGTTGTGGTGTTGCCACGGAACTCGATACGGCGCACGTAGGTGCGCACACCCGGATCAATAAAAAATTGAATATCGACCTCTTGGGTCTCTGCATCAATCTCAGGAATACCCTCGATCTTTGCAAAGTGATAACCCTCGTTTCCTAACAGGCTCTTCAAATATTCTTCCGAGTTAGTGACAAGTGCCTGTGAGAAATAGTCACCTTGCTTTGACAAAATAAAGGCTTTTAAGATGTCCTCATCCAACACCAAGTCACCGCCTAGGGTGACGTCGCGAATCTTGTGTTTCACGCCTTCAGAAATATTCACGGCGATATACACCGCATCCTTTTGGGGCGTGATCGATACTTGAGTAGAATCGATTGTAAAGGCAACATAACCGCGGTCTTTATAATACGCTTCAAGCGTTTCGAGATCGCTCTTTAGCTTTTCGCGCGCGTACTTGTCATCACCAGAAATAAACGACCACAAGCCAGTAGAACGCAATTCGAACAACTTAAGGAGTTCTTCGTCATCGAATACATTGTTACCAACGATGTTGATATGGCTAATGCGCGCCGAGGTACCTTCATCGATATTAATATTTACATCAACACGATTGCGCGGCTGTTCGACGACCTCCGTCTGAATATCCGAGTCATAGCGACCCTGAGACACATATTGGCGACGCAATTCCATCTCCATACCTTCTAAGGTGGAACGCTGGAATACCTCACCCTGAGCAAGCCCCGAACTTTTAAGACCTTCCATCAAGGCTTCAGTCTCAATCGCTTTGTTGCCTTCGATATTGATTTCATTAATCGATGGGCGCTCAGCCAAGATGATAACTAACGTGTCACCCTCGCGGCCAATTTGAACATCGTCAAAGTTACCCGAGGCAAATAAGCGGCGTACCGCATTGCGCAAATCACCCTCATCGACAATATCGTTAACACTGATGTTGAGCGCAGAGAATACGGCACCGCTAGAGATGCGTTGTAAACCTTGGACGCGAATGTCATCGACACGAAATGTGTCAGCGTGGGCTTGGTGTTGCAGCATCACTGCCGCTGCAATCGCCGTAAGATACCTAGACTTCATTAAATGTAGTGAGCCTTATTCAAGGTGCCGCCTACACGGCACAAATTTTTATAAACGTACAATATCGTTGTAGAAGGCAAAGATCATCAAGCTGATCACAACCACAATACCAAACTGGTAGGCCAGCAGTTGAATACGCTCAGACACAGGACTGCCTTTAATCCACTCAATGCCATAAAACAACAAATGCCCACCGTCTAACACCGGCACTGGCAAAAGATTAAGAACACCGAGACTGACACTCAACAATGCCAGGAAACTTAAATAAGCTTCGACACCGGAGCGCGCTGAATCGCCCGCCACTTTAGCAATGGTTATGGGTCCACTCAAGTTTTTCGGTGAGATTAAACCACTAATCATCTTTTCAATGGAGCCAAGGGTGAAAACACTCAGCTCCCAGGTGCGATCTGCCGCCGCCACCAAAGCCCCCAATGGACCGTAGTGCATCTGGCGCAACATCGACTCCGGCCAGGTGGGCGGTAGTAGACCCATACCCACACGGCCGTATTCAGACCCATCCTCGGCACGGGTATACGCCGGCTGGATTTGCATATCCAGCACCACACCTTGACGGTCCACGACGATGTCCACCGACTGACCAGGGCGTTCACGCACGTAATTCACCCAAGTTTCCCAATCATCCATGGCCACACCATCCGCCTGTAAAATGATATCGCCGCGTTGCAGCCCCGCCATCTCTGCGGGCCCATTGGGTGTCAGCTCTCCTACCACTGGAAGAAGCGCAGGGCGATAGGGCTCAAAACCAATACCGCGCAATAAATCTGGTTCCTCGTCACCCTTCAACCATTCATTGAGGTACGTTTGCGATTCATAACGTACGTCGCCATCGGGATGCTTGCTGACAAAACTGATAGTGCCCGTCTCACCGAGGCGATGCATTAACTGCAAACTCACCGACTGCCAGGTCGGCGTGTCGACACCATCCACCGCAACGATCTCATGACCCACTTCAATCCCTGCTCGCTCCGCGACGGAATCGGGCACAATGTTGCCAACAATCGGTGCTAGTCCAGTCACCCCGGAGATAAACACAAACCAAAACGCCACTACCGCTAAGATAAAATTAGCTAGCGGGCCTGCCGCTACAATAGCAATGCGCTTTTGCACTGACTGGCGATTGAAGGCATAAGGCCGGTCAGTCTCAGCGACCTCGCCCTCGCGTTCATCGACCATTTTGACATAGCCTCCCAATGGCAGGGCGGCAATCACAAACTCAGTGCCTTGCTTGTCGTACCAACGAAGCAAGGGCGTACCAAAACCAATACTAAAACGCAGTACTTTGACGCCACACCAACGGGCAACTTGGAAGTGACCATACTCATGAAAAGCGACCAAGATACCCAAGGTCACAATCATGCTTACTATGGTTTGCAGTAATTCCATACGCTTATAAACCCTCTTCTGCCAAGCGGCGCGCTGCAGCATCCGCCTCTTTGACAGCGATTATGTCACCGGGTTCACCACGATCGGCCTGCGACATAACGCGCTCGATCAAATCAGCGATACCGAGAAAACTTAGGCGTCGCTCTAAAAATGCTTGCACGGCAATTTCGTTCGCCGCGTTCATATATACGCTACTGTAGCCACGCTGTTCCGCCGCCTGCCTTGCCAAACGCAAGCAAGGGAAACGCACATAGTCGGGGGCCTCAAAATCTAATCGAGCAATATCCATTAAGTTTAGCGGCGTGACACCCGCCGGCATACGTTGCGGCCACGCCATGGCATGAGCGATAGGCGTACGCATATCGGGATTTCCCAATTGTGCGAGCACCGAACCATCCACATATTCCACCATCGAGTGGATAACTGACTGCGGATGTACCACGATATCAATGTCAGATGAATCACAGCTGAACAACCAACAGGCTTCAATTAACTCAAGGCCCTTGTTCATCATACTGGCAGAGTCAACGGAGATTTTTTGACCCATGCTCCAGTTGGGATGGGCCACCGCCTGTTCAGGGGTGACGGCACGTAACTGTTCGAGACTGGCACGGCGGAAAGGGCCGCCTGAGGCGGTAAGGTGAATCTTGCGAATACCCGACGCCGCCAAACTGGCATTGTAATCATGCGGCATACACTGGAAGATAGCGTTGTGCTCACTGTCGATAGGTAATAACACACCGCCAGAATGTTCGACCGCTGACATAAATAAACCACCCGCGGTGACCAGGGTTTCTTTATTCGCCAACAAAATCAACTTGCCCGCTTTAGCAGCAGCCCAGCAAGGGGCCAAACCGGCCGCTCCAACTATGGCCGCCATCACCATATCGACGTCAGACGCCGCCGCGACTTCGCAGAGCCCTTCTTCACCGACTAAAATGCGACACGTATTTGCTCCTAACAGAGCCTGCAGTTGCTGCTTGGAAGCCGCATCACGCACCACCGCATAACGCGGCGAGAATTTAATGACGATTTCAGCCAGCTTATCGACACGACTAAATGCCGTCGCCGCATAGAGACGAAACGTCTCCGGGTGTTGAGCAATTAAATCTAGGGTGGAGGACCCAATCGAGCCCGTGGCACCCAATACTGTGATTGATCGCATGATTAACTCAACTGGCCGTGCAGTAAGACACCGATGGCTATGACCGGCGCAGCCGCCATAACGCTATCAATGCGATCCAAAACGCCGCCGTGTCCCGGTAACAATTGGCTAGAATCTTTGACACCCGCGTGGCGCTTTAACATGCTCTCAGTCAAATCACCTAAGACCGAAAGCACCGAAGCAATGAGTGTGACAATCAGCAAAAGTGCAGGACTTGCCGCCTCGACCCAAATGGACGTGGTTAGCGCCAGCACCACATTGGCGCACAAGCCGCCAATAAAACCCTCCCACGTTTTACCGGGGCTTACCATGGGCAGCAATTTGCGACGACCAAAATTCACCCCAGCAAAATAGGCTCCCGTATCGGCACATACCACGACCAATAGGGTGTATATCACCATAGCAAACCAGTATTCATGCTGGCGCAGGTAGCACAGCGCCAACGCCGTACAAATTAACAGCGCCGCGCCCAAGGCGGCACGCAGAAAAGGGCTGCGCCAGAGCACCGTGGTCTTTGGATAAGTAATCACCAAAAACATCAAAAATACCCAAAGCGCTAAATTCGCACTGAGTACCGGTTCGATGGTGGGCGCCAAGCCTTGCATGATATTAAGACGGTCAGCAAAGACGACCCCCGCCACTGCCACCAAAGCCGCGTAAATGAGACGCTGACGAGAATCAACGATACCAGCGAGCTGAGCCCATTCCCAGGCAGCCACAGTAAACACCGCACCAACCAGAAAATAAAAACCCACCGGTGGCAACATGGCAATGGCCGCTACCAAGACCACAGCCAAAATAATGGCGGTAATGACGCGCTGCTTTAACATGCATGATCCTCAACACGACCACCATAGCGGCGTTGTCGGGTGGCGAATTCGTCGATCGCTGCATCCAATTCCATCGCGCCAAAGTCTGGCCAAAGGGTGTCACAAAAATAGAATTCAGTATAAGCCGATTGCCACAAGAGATAATTACTGATGCGAAGATCCCCACCGGTACGAATAAGCAGGTCAGGCGGCGGCAACTCTGCCAGGGCAGTAAAACGATGAAAGGACGTTTCATCGATGTCGTCGACACGCAACTGCCCATCGGCGACGCACTGAGCTAATTGCTGAGCTGCGTGTGCAATATCCCATTGACCACCGTAGTCAACCGCTAAATTAAGTTGAAACTGATCACGATCGGCGGTTTCCGCTTCGGCCGCTTCCATCATCGCAACGATGTCGCTGCTCAAACGGTCACGTCGACCAATAAACACCAGCTTGACACCTTCTTTTTTTAGCTCGGCGACTTCATTAGCGAGATAGCGCTTCAATAACCCCATCAACGCCGACACCTCGTCATTAGAACGCTTCCAGTTTTCACTACTGAAGGCATATACCGTCATATAGCGAACGCCACGCGCACGCGCCGCACGAAGCACCGTTCTCAGCGCCTCTACGCCGGCACGGTGGCCGCGACTAGTCCCGAGAATACGTTTCTTGGCCCAGCGCCCATTGCCATCCATGATGATGGCAAGGTGCTCAGGCACAAGGGCTACGCCGTTGTTATTATTGGACATTATCGGCTCAGAAATACCTAGATTTCCATCAAATCGGCTTCTTTCTTAGCCAACGCCTTGTCGATTTCCGCCACGTACTTATCCGTGATTTTCTGAACGTCCGTTTGTGCACGACGCTCATCATCTTCACTGATCTCTTTACTATTTTGCAGCGCCTTCAAATCGCTCAGAATGTCACGACGGGTATTGCGCACCGCAACACGCGCATTTTCAGCTTCCGATTTCGCTTGCTTGATGAAACCCTTACGCGTCTCCTCTGTCAGCATCGGCAGCGGAATGCGAATGACATCGCCATTAGTCACGGGATTCAAGCCTAAATCAGACTTCATAATGGCTTTTTCAATCTCAGGTACCAAAGGCTTTTCCCATGGCACAACACTCAAGGTACGCGCGTCGTCAACGTTGACGTTTGCCACCTGATTTAACGGCATATCGGCGCCGTAATATTTAACAAGAATGCCATCCAACAAGCTGGGGTGGGCGCGGCCAGTGCGGATCTTAGCAAAGGCATTACCTAGCGCTTCTACCGACTTCGCCATGCGAGTTTCGGCTTGTTTCTTTAAATCTTCAATCACAGTAAAGCTCCGTTAATGCTAAATAAACGCGTATTCTACCCTACTCAGCCCCATTATCCACCAAGGTACCTTCATTTTCTCCAACGACGATACTGAGCAGCGCACCTGGCTTGGTCATTTTGAAGACTTTGATCGGCATGTCGTGGTCGCGACACAACACCAAGGCGGTTAAATCCATCACGCCCAGTTTTTGGTCCAACGCTGAATCAAAGGTCAAGTGGTCATATTTAACGGCATGGGGGTTCTTCATCGGATCTGAATCGTAAACACCGTCAACCTTCGTGGCTTTCAAAACGATATCAGCTTCTACCTCGATGGCGCGTAAACACGCCGCTGAATCCGTTGTAAAGAAGGGATTACCTGTACCCGCTGAGAAAATGACCACATCGCCTGCACGCAAATAGCGCATCGCTAAGCGACGATCATAATGATCAACCACGCCACTCATAGGAATCGCGGACATCACTCGCGAAGAGATGTTACTGCGCTCAAGCGCGTCTCGCATTGCTAAGGCGTTCATCACGGTGGCTAACATGCCCATGTGATCACCGGTTACGCGATCCAAGCCCGCCTCGCTCAATGCCGCCCCTCTAAACAGGTTGCCACCACCGATTACCAAACCGACCTGCACACCAATACCAACCAACTGACCTATTTCTAACGCCATGCGATCGAGCACTTTGGGGTCGATACCAAAGCCTTCATCGCCCATCAGCGCCTCACCGCTCAGCTTTAGCAAAATTCTTTTGTATTTTTTATCACCTTGACGATGCGAACTAGACATGACGTGCTCCTTGAAATAAGACAGACAAAAAAAACGCCGCTTCTGCTAGCAGACAACGGCGTTTGACTTCGGGAAAAACTTCCCCTGCTGCGGACTCAGGAGCCCGCAGTTGCGCCCATGCATGACGATGGACGCTCTAGGCATTAGTTACCTGCAGCGGCTGCAGCAACTTCAGCGGCGAAGTCGACAACTTCTTTCTCGATACCTTCACCCACTTCAAAGCGCGTAAAGCTAATCACTTCAGCACCGGCCTTCTTCACCAGGTTACCCACAGTGGTGTCAGGATCCATAACGAAAGGCTGCTCAACCAAGCTAACTTCAGCCAAGAATTTGCGAATACGACCCACAATCATCTTCTCGATGATTTCTGCAGGCTTGCCGCTTTCAGCAGATTGCGCGGTAAAAATTTCTTTCTCTTTTTCAACGACGTCGGCAGGCACATCCGTGGTGGCAACGTATTGTGGATTAGATGCCGCAACGTGCATGGCCACTTGCTTAGCCAACTCTGCATTGCCGCCTTTCAACGCGACCAACACACCAATGCGGTTGTTGCTGTGTACATAAGTACCAACAACATCACCCGCCTCAACACCGATGCGGCGAGGCGTAATGTTTTCACCAATTTTTTGAACCAACGCTTCACGCGCATCGCTCAATTCACCCGCCACAACGGCAGCCATATCGGTCTCGCCTGTCGCCAACACTTTTTCTGCCACTTTATCGACAAAAGCTAAGAAACCGGCATCGCGTGCAACGAAATCGGTCTCAGAGTTGACTTCAATGACGTAAGCCTGAGTATTATCAGCATTGGTTTTAACCGCAACCACACCTTCAGCGGCGGTACGACCCGCTTTTTTAGCTGCTTTCATTCCGCTGTTCTTACGCAATTCTTCAATTGCCAACTCGATGTCACCGTTGGCCTCTTGCAGTGCTTTTTTGCACTCCATCATGCCCAAACCAGTGCGCTCGCGAAGTTCTTTAACCATTGAGGCGCTAATCGCTGCCATGATCTGATCCTCCAAGGATATCTAAATTCTGTGTATTAAAAGCCCTAAGGCTAATGTGAAAGAGGCGCCGGAGGCGCCTCTGCGAATTACTGAGCCGCTTCGGGAGCCGCTTCTACGAATTCGTCTTTAGCAGCTTCGCCGCCCTTACCTTCCAAGCACGCATCAGCGATTGAGCCAACGAACAGCTTCACCGAGCGAATAGCATCGTCGTTACCAGGAATAACGAAATCAACACCATCGGGGTTGCTGTTAGTATCGACGATACCGATAACAGGGATACCCAGTTTGTTAGCTTCAGTAATAGCGATACGCTCGTGATCAACGTCAACCACGAACAACGCATCAGGCAAGCCGCCCATATCTTTAATACCACCGATTGAACGCTCCAATTTTTCCATCATGCGACGACGCATCAGAGCTTCTTTCTTGGTGATCTTCTCAAAGGTACCGTCCTGTGACTGCGCTTCCAAATCACGTAGACGCTTGATAGAAGCACGAATAGTTTTGTAGTTGGTCAACATACCACCCAACCAACGATGACTGACATAAGGCATGCCAGCGCGCGCAGCTTCTTCTTTGATCGTTTTGCTCGCAGCACGCTTGGTACCAACGAACAGAATTTTGTTCTTGTTAGACGCCAGCTTTTGTACGAAATCCAACGCATCGTTGAATGCAGGTACAGTGTGCTCGAGGTTAACAATATGAATGTTGTTACGTGCGCCGAAGATGTACTTCGACATTTTTGGGTTCCAGTAACGTGTCTGGTGACCGAAGTGAACGCCCGCTTGGAGCATGTCACGCATTGAGACTTTAGCCATTTTTTCACCTATATAAAGTGGGTTATTCCTCCATACAATCCGCAGCCCAAACCTGTTTCCAGGCACCCTGAACAACGTGTGATTGTATGTGTGTCGTTTAGCTTTACAACATGGTTCGTTATTAAGCGGTGCGCTTTATACCACAAGCGCTTAGCAAAATAAACGAAATTTATGAATAATCACGTTCTGAACAACAGGGTAATCGTCTTGTCCACAATCCCCTCCTCGAAGAACTAACCAATGAACAAGGAGTGAGGTACAATGCTCGAAGTTTGAAAAGGAAAAAAGCATGGTATCGTTAAAAACCCCCGAGCAAATTGAAAAAATGAAAATTGCTGGACGTCTCGCCGCCGACGTTCTGGAGATGATTGCACCCCACGTTGTGGCCGGCATCAGCACGGGAGAGCTTGATCGTATTTGCCACGACTACATTGTGAATGTGCAGAAGGCGATACCCGCGCCACTTAATTACCACGGCTTCCCCAAATCGATATGCACGTCGGTGAACCATGTTGTTTGTCATGGCATCCCCTGCGACACCAAAATTCTTAAAGATGGCGACATTATCAATATTGATATTACGGTGATCAAAGACGGTTGGTATGGCGACACGAGCAAGATGTTTTATGTGGGTGACGTTAAACCGCACCTCACGCGACTTTGCGACATTACTCAAGAGTGTCTTTACAAGGCCATCGACATGGTTAAACCCGGTACTCGGCTGGGCGATATAGGTGCCATGATTCAGCAACACGCCGAATCCAATTACTACTCTGTCGTTAGAGAATACTGTGGCCATGGCATCGGTGATGTTTTTCACGAAGATCCCCAGGTGCTCCACTACGGCAAAGCAGGGACTGGCCTGGAGCTGCGAGAAGGCATGACATTTACCATTGAACCGATGATCAACCTTGGTAAACGACACACCAAACTCAATCAAAAAGACGGCTGGACAGTCACCACCAAAGACGGTCGACACTCGGCCCAATGGGAACATACTCTTGCCGTCACCGCCGACGGCTGTATCGTTATGACTGCCCGCCCCGACGAACCCTACTATGTAGCGTAATTGTATGCCTCTAAGCCTGGATGAACCCACGACTAACAGTGGGTATCAAGTACCGCTGGACATTTTTAATGCACCATTGTTCCGCTACCAACTGGCCGAAGATTCGCATTGGGTGAGTTGCTGTCGCGACAAAATCGCCGCAGTGACACAATTTCTCGCTGCAGAATTCGAACGGGGCGTTGATATTGTTGATCTCATTCAAGCCCGCGCCATCTTTATGGATGGCCTATTGTCAGCGGCCTGGACGCATACCATAGGCGATCCGACACCTCATCTAGCGCTCATTGCCGTGGGCGGTTATGGCCGCGGCGAGCTTCACCCCAGCTCCGATGTTGACTTATTAGTGCTCGGCGCGGATGAAACCACCCTTGAGAAACACAGCGCAGGCCTCAGCACATTTATCACGTTTTTATGGGACCTTAAACTAGAGATTGGCCACAGCGTCCGCACCATCGATGAATGCGCCAAGGTAGCTAGCGAGGACCTCACCATTGTTACCACGCTGGTAGAAACACGACACATCATCGGCGACCCTCGGCAATTGGAGAAACTCCACGAGGCGGTATCGATAAGAAAAATGTGGAATAGCCACGACTTCTTTGCCGCCAAGCGTATCGAGCAGCGTGACCGCCACAGAAAGTACGCGAATACGGAGTTCAATCTCGAGCCGAATATCAAAACCTCTCCCGGCGGCTTGCGTGACGTTCACCTCATCTCGTGGGTGGCACGCCGTCATTACGGTATTCAATCGCTCAATGAGTTGGTGACACTGGGATTCATGACGGCCGATGAACTGGCAGTGATCGAGGATAACGTTCGGTACTTGTGGCGGGTTAGATTTGCGCTGCACACCCTGACAGGCAGGCATGAAGACCGCCTTTTGTTTGACCACCAACGCACCCTGGCTAAGCAATTTGGTTATAAAGACAAGCCCGGCAGCCTAGCCGTTGAACAGTTCATGAAGGTTTACTACCGCTGTGCGGCAGCGATCAGTGCCATCAACGAACTACTCACCCAACACTTTGAAGAAGCCATTTTGCGAGCCTGTGAAAGTGAAACCATTCTCAAGCTAAACCAGCGCTTCAGGATCCGCAATGGATACATAGAAGCCTGCAATGATCGCGTCTTTATCGAGACGCCCTCGGCCTTGTTAGAGGTATTCGTCCTACTGGCGCAAACCCCCAATATTCACGGCGTTCGGGCGTCAACCATCCGCCTCATTCGACAAAGCGCGCATTTAATTAATGATAGCTTCCGCCGCGACCCGCGAAACACTGCCCTGTTTGTTGAGCTTTTACGCGCCCCCTACAAAATCACCACCCAAATGCGACGTATGACACGCTATGGCGTTCTGGGCAATTACATCCCCGCGTTTGGTCGCATTATTGGCCAGATGCAGCACGACTTATTCCACATTTACACCGTCGACGCTCACACCCTTCAGGTCATTCAAAACCTGCGTCGTTTTACCTACGACGACCAAATGGAACAATTCCCAATTGCCTGTAACATAGCGCGGCGCATGCAAAAACCCGAATTACTGTATATTGCCGGGCTTTTCCATGACATTGCTAAAGGACGGGGCGGCGATCATTCGACCCTAGGCGCTGTCGATGCCTACGATTTCTGCATACAACATGGCTTCAGCAACCGAGACAGTAAACTCGTGGCGTGGCTAGTGGAAATGCACTTGAGCATGTCATCGATTTCACAAAAACAAGATTTGTCAGACCCCGAGGTAATTCACGCTTTCGCGACCCAAGTCGGCGACCAACTTCACCTCGACTACCTCTATGCCCTTACGGTTGCAGATATGAACGCCACCAATAACACCGTGTGGAATACCTGGCGCGCCTCATTGATGCGCCAGCTCTACAGTGAAACGCGCTTGGCACTTAGACGCGGCCTTGAAAATGTCATCGACAAAAGCGAGTGGATCGAAGATACGCGCCAACAAGCTCTCGCTTTACTGGAAGAAAAAGGTATTCGTCGTGAACGCGCGATTGCGCTTATGGGCGACCCCGGCGAGGATTATTTTTTACGCGAATCTGCCGAGGATATTGCCTGGCAAATTGACGCACTGGACAAACATCCTTCCCTTGACCAACCCCTGATTCTTCTCAAGCAGTATGGAAAACGTGCCTTTGAAGGGGCCACGCAGTTATTTGTGATGGCCAAGGATCGTCGCGGCCTTTTTGCCGATATCACCAATGCGCTCGAACTGCTAGGACTGGATATTCAAGACGCGAAGATTTACAACTCAACCAATCACAATGCCATCGATACCTTTATCCTACTCGACGAAGAAGGTAAGCCTATCGGTGAAGATTCTGGTCGCTTAGCACACATCAAAGAGATCGTGCTCCAAGCGCTCACACACCCCGAGAACATGAACACGGTGCAGCGCCGCACGCCCCGACAATTAAAACATTTTGCAGCGCCAACGCGTGTCAAGATCACTACTGATATCACCCGCAATCAATCCGTGATTGAAGTGATCACGCCCGATAGACCGGGTCTATTGGCTGCTATAGGGCGTGTTTTCAACGAGTTTAACGTCAATATTCAGAACGCGAAGATCTCTACCCTCGGTGAACGCGTGGAAGACGTGTTTTTCATCACTGACGAGCACCTCAATCCGATTTCAGATCCCGATCTTTGCCTTCAAATACAGTCAACGATATGTGAGCGCCTCGATCGGCGCGCGAGTGAATAAGCCCCATGAGCAACCCACATTTACACAAACTTCAGCCCTATCCGTTTGAAAAACTGCGTCGACTTCTTGAGGGAGCGCAGCCCCCTGCCTCGCTGCCGCATATCGCCTTATCGATTGGCGAACCCAAGCACCCCGCACCGCCATTTGCGCTACAAAGTCTGTTCGACAATGCCAATACCTACGGCCAGTACCCCGCCAGCAAAGGCATTCCAGCGCTGCGCCATGCGATCGCCCAATGGCTCGAAACACGCTTTCACTTACCAAAGGTAGACCCAGAGACACAGATCATCCCTTTACAGGGAACACGCGAGGGGCTATTTGCCATCGCTCAAGCGTTGGTTGAACCTCGACCAGGTACCACCATTGTCATGCCGAATCCGTTTTACCAAATTTATGAGGGCGCTGCGTTGCTGGCCGGCGCTGAGCCCTATTTTGCCAATGCCACCGCGGCCAGCGGCTATTTAGCCGATTACGACAGCGTCCCTGAGCACGTGTGGCAAAACTGCCAAATGCTCTATCTTTGTACACCCGGCAATCCCAGTGGCGCAGTCATTAATGCCGAGCAGATGTGGCACTTGATTACGCTGGCCGACCGCTATGATTTCACCATTATCAGTGATGAGTGTTACAGCGAAATCTACCTTGGTGACACTCTACCAGTAGGTATTTTGGAAGTGTGCGCGCAACATGGCCGCCATGACTTTAAGCGCTGTTTGGCCTTTCACAGCCTATCAAAACGCTCCAATTTAGCGGGCCTACGATCAGGTTTTGTCGCTGGCGACGCCGACCTTTTAGAACAATTTATGCTGTATCGCACCTATCACGGATGCGCACTCCCTGTACCAAGCCAGATGGCGAGTGCCTTAACATGGGCAGACGAAACCCACGTCACGGCCAACCGTGACGCCTACCGAGAAAAATTTGCCGCCGTGGCGCCCATGCTGGCCGAGGTCATGCCAGTGCGGGTTCCTGAAGCAAGCTTTTTCCTCTGGCTTGAAACCCCAATAAGTGATGAACAATTCTGTCGTGAACTCTATGAGCAACAACACGTGACCGTGTTGCCGGGGAGTTATCTCGCCCGTGACACCGATCGAGGCAACCCCGGAGCAGATCATGTTCGCATTGCCCTGGTCGCCGACCTTGATCAGTGCATTGAAGCGGCTCAACGACTCATTAACTATGTAAAAAGCGCCCCATGGAAGACAAAATAAAACAACCGGGCAAGCGCGCCCGTGCCCAAATGATTATGGACACGCTGCAAGCGCTGTATCCCAATCCACCTGTACCGCTTGATCACCGCAGCCCCTATGAATTGTTGATTGCGGTGTTGCTGTCAGCTCAGTGTACCGATGAGCGGGTGAACCAAGTGACGCCTGCACTGTTTGAACTTGCCGACAATCCTTTCGACATGGCACAACAGCCGGTCGAAAAAATTCGTGCCATTATCAAGCCCTGCGGCCTATCTCCGCGTAAGGCAGCCGCTATTAGCGAATTGTCAAAGCGTCTGGTGGCTGAGCACGCCGGCGAGGTACCAGCCGACATGGCATATCTTGAAACCCTGCCTGGGGTTGGACACAAAACAGCCAGCGTGGTAATGGCACAGGCCTTTGGTGTTCCCGCTTTTCCGGTAGACACCCACATCCATCGCCTTGCCCAACGGTGGGATCTCACCAAAGGTCATAACGTCTCCCAGACCGAAGCCGATTTAAAACGCTTATTCCCCAAAGAGCGCTGGAACGACCTGCATCTACAAATCATCTTTTATGGCCGAGAATTTTGTAGCGCACGCGGCTGTGATGGCACAGTATGCGATCTATGCCGGCGCTGCGCACCGCAGCGTAAACGCGCCAAGAAAACTCGTAAAGCGTAAACCCAAGCGCGCCGTACTTCTGATATAATCCTGCGCTTTAAATGCAAGAGGCTGCAGCAGTGATTACTTTGTATGGCATCCCTAACTGTGACACCGTCAAAAAAGCGCGTGTCTGGTTGGCACAAAACCACGTCAATTTCACCTTTCATGACTTTCGCAAAGATGGTTTAAACGCCGCCACCGTCGAGGCCTGGTGTCATCGCATAAACTGGGAAACCCTTGTGAACAAGCGCTCCACCACCTGGAAAACCCTTGACGAAGCAACACGCCAAACGCTTTGTCGCGAGAATGTCTCTGCCCTTTTAGCGGCGCACCCGACCCTTATCAAGCGCCCGGTACTAGAGACCCCCAATACCTTAGAGGTGGGATTTAACGCCGACCTCTATCAACCTATTTTTGCAGCATAACAGACAAGGAGTAGATATGAGCTTTCAGGCAATCGGCGTGGGTGTTGGCACCCAAAATAGTCACGGTGAGTGGCTTGAGGTGTTTTACCCAGCGCCACTGTTGGCCGATACCCTCAACATCAGCCAACTCCTTAATGGCACAGATTACCGTGGCGGCAATTCCGCATTGTGCCTGACCGCCCAAGAGATGGCACAACTGGCCGGGCAATTTTCTGCCAGCGGATTCACTGAGCAAGCCAACGCCGCAACCGCATTGGCAAAGAGCCAACGACCCTTGGTTGTCACCGTCATCGAGCATGACAGTCAGCCCACCAGCGTGCCTGAGGTCTACCTCAAGCTCCATCTGATTTCACACCGCCTCATCAAACCCCATGGCACTGTGCTTGACGGTATGTTTGGCATACTGCCAAACGTCGCGTGGACCAACCGTGGCGCTATCGATATCAACGAGCTGCCTGCCGCGCAACTTCAAGCTCGCATTGAGGGGAACAACTTATCGGTGGATTGCGTTGATAAGTTTCCCAAGATGACGGATTACGTGGTGCCCAAAGGTGTGCGTGTTGCCGACACAGCCCGTGTTCGACTGGGTGCCTACCTTGGCGAGGGCACAACCATCATGCACGAAGGCTTCGTCAACTTTAACGCCGGTACCGAAGGCCCTGGCATGATCGAAGGAAGAATTTCGGCAGGGGTCTTCGTGGGTGCCGGGTCAGACCTCGGCGGTGGCTGCTCTACCATGGGCACCCTGTCAGGTGGTGGCAATATTGTGATTTCAGTAGGTGACAATTGCCTGTTAGGTGCCAACGCGGGTATCGGCATTCCACTGGGTAACAAGTGCACCGTTGAGTCTGGTCTCTACATCACAGCGGGCACCAAGGTGTGCTTGTTGGATGATAGCGGCAAGATCACCAACACCGTCAAAGCGCGTCAGTTGGCTGGCATGGATGATCTTCTGTTCCGCCGCAACTCTACCAACGGCGCCGTCGAATGTTTAACTAACAAGAGCGCCATCGAATTGAATCACGCGCTTCACGCCAACAACTAAGGGACTATCATGCACAACCCTACCGTCCAACTTGCGGAAGACCTCATTCGCCGCCCCTCAGTGACACCTGAGGATGCCGGGTGTCTCACCATCATTGGCGAACGCCTTGAAGCCCTCGGTTTTCATTTAGAAAAGCTGGACTTTGGGGATGTGCAAAATCTGTGGGCGGTTCGTGGCGACGCGGGCCCTATCTTGGCTTTCGCGGGACACACCGACGTTGTACCAACGGGCAACCCTGACAAATGGCGGTTTCCTCCGTTTGAGCCGACTCACGAGGACGGTTTTTTGTATGGTCGCGGGGCGGCGGACATGAAGGGCAGTTTGGCGGCCATGGTCACGGCCTGCGAACGCTTCGTGGCAGCACACCCCAACCACCGTGGTCGCATTGCTTTTCTACTGACAAGTGACGAGGAAGGTCCCGCCATTAACGGCACGGTTAAGGTCATGGAAACCCTAACAAATCGAGGTGAGTTCATCGATTATTGTGTAGTGGGTGAGCCCTCGAGCACAACCCTACTGGGCGATGTGGTAAAAAATGGGCGTCGCGGCTCACTCAATGCCAGCCTCACGATTAAGGGGGTGCAAGGTCATGTCGCCTACCCTCATTTAGCCGACAATCCTATTCATCGCTTCAGCCCTGCGCTAGCGGAATTGTGCGCTGAACAATGGGACGAGGGAAACGACTTTTTCCCTGCCACTAGCTTCCAGGTCTCTAACATCAATGCCGGTACTGGGGCGACCAACGTGATCCCGGGCGACGTGCACTGCCTGATCAATTTCCGCTTTTCAACCGAGAGCACGGATGTTGGCTTGATGGCGCGCACCGAAGCTATCTTGAACAAGCATGGTCTGAACTACCACATCGACTGGAAGACCAGCGGCCAACCCTTCCTCACCGATCACGGCGAACTGATTGATGCCACCGTGGCGGCCATTAAAGAGGTCACGGGACGTGACACGGTGCTTTCAACCTCCGGAGGCACGTCAGATGGCCGCTTTATTGCCCCAACAGGCACACAATTGGTCGAGCTAGGACCGCGCAATGCAACCATTCATAAAGTCGATGAGCGCATTGAAGCCGCTGACTTAGAACCCTTGTCAGAGATCTACCAAAATATTTTAAAAAAATTGCTCGCCTAGCCTTGAAAAGCAGCGCGAGTGAGCCAATTGAGTAACACAGAGCTTGTTTATTTCACTGAGCGCGTTACTCTTAGCCGCTCGGCATAATGACAGCCGAGACCGCGATACAACGCGGAGATACTTATAACACTTGGAGTTACACGCATGTTGAGCCAACCAGTACCTTTGTCGAGTGAAGCCCACCGCAACACTCGCGTTAAGCAAACCCCGACTATTGAGCACGTAAAGAATAGCCACTTGGCGTCTATTACTGTGCACGAGTTCATTGTTGCTGCCCCCGAATATCCCATTGCCTTCGTTCGCACACCACAAAGCGGCACCATTCGCCCGGTGGTCGTATGGGGCGTAGAGCCCGAACAAAACCTGTTCGTTGTTGACGACGTGTGGCAAGGTGGCTATGTCCCTGCCGCTGTTCGCTGCTTTCCTTTTGTGACCTCGCTGCAAGAAGTTGAAGGTGAGCGCCGCATTTTTGTGGGCATCCACGAAGAAAGCGACATCGTCAATGAAGAAGAAGGCGAGCGTCTGTTCGATGACGAAGGTAAAGAAACTGACTGGTTCAAAAAGAACATTGAATTCATTAACACGGTTACCGCGCGCGACGAGCAGAGTTTGGCTTTCGCGAAAACCTTAGATGAAATGGGCTTAATCCAAGCACTTCAAGTCACGTTTAAAGATCCTGACGGCAATGATCGCAAAATTGAAGGTTTGTTAGCGGTTGATCCGAAGAAGTTTGCGGCACTATCAGATGAAGATTTCTTGAAACTGCGCAAGCAAAACATGCTTGACCCCATCTATGCGCACTTTATGTCACTTGAAAATGTGAACAAGCTTTTGTCGCGCCGCTATAAGGCCTAGCCTTTGCCGAGAAGCTAGCCACCCTAGGCTAGCTTCTTTTCCTTGCGTATAGCACCAGTATCCATACTAACGTTGAGTCACTATCGCGCCCTTAGCGATTGCCGCTAAAACACCAACACACGACCACTGACCCGACGAAGCCTCTCTGACGACGCGTAGCCGCTGTCACATTGACGATGGTTGAAGAAGGGGCATCTTGGCTTATGCAAAACATCGAGCCAATCTCCTCGCAAGCAAACTCCCTTTAAAAAACCCATTAAATTCACCGTTCTACACTTCTTGTGGCGTCGACATCGCGCTATACTTTTGAGCTTTTATACGCGCCCAACATAAGGTCATCATGGACAAGACATATCAACCGCAAGACATCGAGACGAATTGGTACCAATTCTGGGAAGAGAAAGGTTTTTTTGCACCGCAGGGCGGCACAGAAAGCTACTCCATCATGATTCCCCCTCCGAACGTCACCGGCAGTCTCCACATGGGCCATGGTTTCCAAGAAGCCATCATGGACGCCTTGATTCGCTACCATCGCATGAAAGGATTTAACACCTTGTGGCAAGTGGGCACCGACCATGCCGGTATTGCCACCCAAATGGTGGTTGAACGCTTGCTCGATGCCGAAGGTTTATCACGCCACGATCTAGGCCGTGAAAAATTCCTCGAGCGCGTTTGGGAGTGGAAACACGAGTCAGGCGGTCGCATTACGCAGCAATTACGACGCTTAGGCGCGAGTTGCGACTGGTCGCGTGAACGCTTTACGATGGACGATGGCTTTTACAAAGCCGTCCAAGAAGTCTTTATCAAACTGCACAAAGATGGTTTGATCTATCGGGGTAAACGCCTCGTTAACTGGGACCCCAAATTGCACACGGCGGTCTCAGATCTGGAAGTCATTAGCGAAGAAGAAAATGGTTTCCTGTGGCACTTTAACTACCCACTGAGTGATGGTACTGGCCACTTGACGGTTGCCACTACCCGCCCCGAAACCATGCTGGGCGATACCGCCGTCGCCGTTCACCCCGACGATGATCGCTATTCCCATCTGATTGGCAAGACCATTCGTTTACCCTTATGTGAGCGCGACATTCCGATCATTGGCGATGACTACGTCGATCGCGAATTCGGGACGGGCTGCGTCAAAATTACCCCCGCACACGATTTTAACGACTATGAGATGGGGCAGCGCCACAACCTCGAAATCATCAACATCCTCACGCCCGATGCTAACTTGAACGACAACGTACCCGAGGCTTACCGTGGCATGGAGCGATTTGCCGCTCGCAAACAAATCGTGGCTGACCTTGATGCACTGGGCTTACTGGAAAAAATTGATGATCACAAACTTAAAGTGCCTCGTGGTGACCGCACCGGCGTAGTGATTGAACCGTTTCTGACCGATCAGTGGTATGTGACGACCAAGCCACTGGCCGAAAAAGCCATTAAGGCCGTGGAAGACGGTGATATCAAGTTTGTACCCAACCAGTACCAAAACATGTATTTCTCTTGGATGCGCGACATTCAAGATTGGTGCATCTCACGCCAGTTATGGTGGGGACATCGCATCCCCGCGTGGTACGACGAAGCCGGTAATGTTTATGTGGGTCGTAGCGAAGAGGAGGTGCGCGCCGAAAACAATATCTCGGCTAGCGTTGCCCTTCGCCAAGACGAGGATGTGCTCGATACCTGGTTCAGCTCTGGTCTTTGGACATTTGGTACGCTGGGTTGGCCCGAGCACACTGAGATGCTGAAAACCTTCCATCCCACCAGCGTGCTGGTTACCGGTTTTGACATCATTTTCTTCTGGGTGGCTCGCATGATCATGATGACCATGCACCTGCGCGAAGAGATTCCTTTCCACACCGTGTATGTGCACGGTTTGGTTCGAGACAGCCACGGTCAGAAAATGTCCAAGTCTAAGGGCAACGTCCTCGACCCGATCGACTTGATCGATGGCATCGATTTAGAAACACTGGTTAACAAACGCACCGCGGGCATGATGGTGCCGCACCTGCGCGACAAGATCGAGAAGCAAACCCGCAAAGAGTTCCCCGATGGGATCGCGGCTTACGGCACCGATGCCCTGCGTTACACTTACTACTCGCTGGCATCTACCGGCCGCGACATCAATTTCGATGTGGGGCGTATTGAGGGCTTCCGCAACTTCTGCAACAAGATCTGGAATGCCGCACGCTACGTACTGCTCAACACCGAAGGCAAGGATTGTGGTCAGCACAGTGGTGACGTCGACCTCAGCCTGGCCGATCGCTGGATTATCTCTCGCCTGCAACGCACCGAAAAAGCGGTGGAACATGCCGTCAGTCACTATCGCTTTGACCTTGCCTCGCAAGCGATCTACGACTTCATTTGGAACGAATACTGCGACTGGTATTTAGAGCTGTCTAAGCCGGTACTGTGGGATGACAACGCCAGCGAAGCACAGCTGCGCGGCACCCGTCGCACCCTAGTGCGCGTATTGGAGACCACATTGCGCATGGCGCATCCCTTAATGCCGTTTATCACCGAAGAAATCTGGCAACGCGTAGCGCCACTCGCGGGCATTCAGGGTGAGACCATTATGTTGCAAGGCTATCCAGAGGCGGATGAGCGCAAGATTGACCCAACAGCCGAATCGGATATCGCCTGGGTGCAAGGCGTCATCTTGGGCATTCGCAATATTCGCGGCGAAATGAATATTCCCCCATCGCGCGCACTGAATGTCTTGCTCAACAACGGTAATGAGGACGATCAGCGTCGACTCAATGACAACCGCAAAGCTTTGTGTAAACTTGCAAAATTAGACAGCATCGATTGGGCAGGTGAAGGCGAACTCCCTATGTCTGCTACCCAATTAGTGGGAGGCATGGAGGTCTTAGTACCGATGGCCGACCTGATTGATAAAGACGCTGAATTAGCTCGCCTTGGCAAAGAAATTGACAAACTGGGCAAAGAAATTCAACGCCTTGATGGAAAACTGAGTAACGCTAGCTTCGTCGACAAAGCGCCAGCGGATGTTGTCGCCAAAGAACGTGAAAAACTCGATGGCCAGCGCCAAGCACTGACCAAGCTAGAACAGCAAGCTGAAAAAATTCGCGCGCTGTAACTTACCCTTTCTCACCATGGTGCGCGAGTCGCGCCATGAGTGAGGAGGTATCCCAACGCTGTCCACCGAGGGCCTGCACCTCACGGTAGTAACTATCGACCAGTCTCGTCACGGTCATGTCGGCGCCGCACTTTTCGGCTTCAGCGAGGACAATGGCAAGATCCTTGCGCATCCAATCAACGGCAAAACCAAACGCGTATTCGCCACGCAACATGGTGGCAGCGCGGTTGTCCATCTGCCAAGACTGAGCCGCCCCCTTAGAAATCACATCGATCACGGCCGGCATATCCAGTCCCGCGCGCGAGCCAAAATTGAGCGCTTCGGCAAGTCCCTGCAGCACGCCCGCAATGCACACTTGATTGACCATTTTACATAACTGACCCGCACCGCTTTTGCCCAATAACCGACAAGCGCGTGCATAGGCGTGCATCACAGGTTCAGCGATATCAAAGGGGGTCTGATCACCGCCCACCATAATGGTCAACTGCCCATTCTCTGCCCCAGCTTGACCACCCGACACCGGTGCATCCAAAAATCCTACCTCAACGCGCGCGGCCGCCTGGTAGAGTTCACGCGCCAGCTCAGCAGACGCCGTCGTGTGATCAACCAAAACACTGCCCGGACGCATGGTAGATAGCGCCCCTTGGTCACCGCACAGCACCTGGCGAACATCGTCGTCATTGCCAACGCAGCTAAACACGATATCTGCCGCAGTAGCCGCCTCGGCCGGTGAGGTCGCCCAACGACCGCCGTGCTGATCAACCCACTGTTGCGCCTTACTCAGGGTACGGTTATATACCACGACATTATGTCCGGCCGCCGCCAAATGACCCGCCATCGGGTATCCCATCACGCCTAATCCAATAAATGCTACCGAGGCCATATTATCTCCTATGCTAACGCACGCTACCGACGCGTTATTGTTCCGACAATTTCTTCCAACTGACAGTATTACGGATGTAGTGAGGCGCCGCGTCCGCCGCCGAAGTGGTCTCCCCAAGCTCAAATAATTGCACCGCGAGAGGCAAAAGATCATAGGCTTGCGGTGCTAGATCGTGATAGACCGCGCTCGCATTAACGGCCATAGGCGCCAACGCTTCCAGTCCCCAACCACTCCCCACTGCAATAAAGTCACCTTGCAATTCAGGTACTGCCGCGTGCGGGAGAATGTCGACCTCATCTTGTGGTTCAGCACCATCAGAGGTCACACTAAAACACGCCCAATAGACTTCATCCATACGCGCATCGACGGCAACAGCGATGGTCTGGCCGGGCTGAATGTTCAATTCACGCACAGCTGTTAACGCCAGTGCATGTAAAGAGGGGACCGCTACCACTGGACGATCGACCGCAAAGGCGAGCCCCTGCACAATACCCACCGCAATCCGCAATCCTGTAAAAGAACCAGGACCGGCCCCAAAGGCATAGGCGTCAATATCCGCCAGTGAGCATTGGCATTTGGACAGCAATTGATCGACTAAGGGAAGCATCAAGCGGGTATGTTGGCGTGGGGCCAACTCGAACATTTGTTGGATTTCTCCATGGCGCCACAAGGCAACAGAACAGGCATCTGCCGAGGACTCAAGGGCTAAAATGGTTGTCATAGTGACTCCATACGAAAAAACGCCATCATACCGATATTGTCGGGCAAACTAAATCAATCAGGGCGGTAGATTCTGCCAACCGGAACCGCAGAGCGACGCAATCCTGGGTAGGGGTACAAAGTAAAAATATCACCATTTCTTCCCAGCAGCCCTTTAGGGATGCCGTGTATACGGCCGAGCTCCGCTTGCGCCTCTAAATGCTGCGGCTCACCGTGCACCGGAATCAGCACGCCAGGCTGCACACAGTCGTACATAGCACGCAGCTCATCGCGTGCAGGGTGACCCGAAGCATGAATGGGAAATGGGGCATCAGTTTCCTGAACCACATGCACGCCTTTAAGCTGAAGTAAGCGCACTAAATTCTGCACGTCGTGTTCATTACCGGGTATCACGCGTGAGCTAAAGATCACCGTATCGCCGGGCCCAATATCGAATGCACGATGGTTGCCACGCGCTAGACGCGACATTACCGCGCCCTTTTCTCCCTGACTGCCCGTTACGATTGCGAACACCTCTTTTTCAGGAAGGTAACCTAAATGCCCCGGAGGGACTAAATCCATCCCCTCCGGCCAGACATCTGCCAATCGCGCGGCGGCATGGAAACGCTCTAAGGAACGGCCGAGCAGCGCCGGATAGCGACCACAAGCGCGGGCCACCTTGACCAAGGTATGAAGTCGGCCAATGTTACTGCCAAAGCACGTTACAATGACTCTGCCCTTGGCCGCCTGGACAATTTTTTTAAGCCCTTTGTAGAGCTCGCCTTCAGTATGTGAACGCCCTTCAACCGTCGCATTGGTGGAATCACAGACCAAATAATCCACCGGGGTATGCCTCAGCTTGGCAAAGTGATCCTCGCCATACACAGGATCCAACACGGGCCGTCCATCAAATTTCCAGTCGCCGCTGTGAAATACCCTTCCTAGCGCCGTCTCAATCAGCAAGCCCTGCGACTCGGGCGTGGAGTGATTGACGCCCACCCATGTCAGCTTAAAGGGGCCTATACCCAACTGCGCATCACGCTGCACAACATGGAGTGGCACACGATCTAGCAAGCCTTGTTCGGCAAGTTTGCGTTTGAGGACTTCGGCGGTAAAGGCTGTGGTATAGACGGGACAACGCAGTTTAGGCCACAAATAGGCCACCGCCCCGACATGATCTTCATGGGCATGGGTAATCACCAGGCCACACAGCGCTTCACGTCGCGCCTCAATAAAACTCGCGTCGGGATAAAAGACGCGCTGCCCTACCTGATCTCTCTCAAAGCCAATACCACAGTCCACCATCAACCACTGGCCATCGGTTCCATAAAGATTCAAATTGGCGCCAATTTCGCCGCAACCACCGAGCGGTAAAAACCAAAAATCCTGCGCTCCAGGCGTGGTGTGCCTGCGCTGTTTCAGCCAGGGCGCTATGCTAGGTGGAGCCATGGAAACCCATTCTCCTGATCAGCTACAACAACCTTATCGAGGTCAGGTAGGACGCGCTGCATGGCAGCCATGACCCTGTCGTGGTGATTATTTTTTTCGCTAATATGAGACACCACCACATGGCGCAACTGATCATAGTCAATATGTTGTAATAGGCTGGCGGCTTGATCATTACTCAGATGCCCCCAATTGCCGCCAACACGACGCTGAAGCGCAGGGGGATAAGGGCCGCACGCGAGCAATTCAGGACAGTGATTAAACTCCAACACCAAACTATGGCAGTGGCGGTAATGATCAATGACATGCGGGGTAATACTGCCAAGATCGGTCAAAACGCCCAATACACGCTCGGCAGCACGAAACACAAACTGAGTCGCTTCTCGCGAATCATGCGGAACTGCCACGGTTTGCACTTCAATGTCACCCACGTGAAACGTGTCACACCCACGAATGAGACGGTAGTTGGGCAAGCGCTGCCATTTGGTAGCGACAAACGTTCCATGGGACATATAGACAGGAATAGAAAACGTGCGCGCCAGCGATTCGACACCCTTGGCGTGGTCCGCGTGTTCGTGTGTCACCAAAATGGCGTCAATATCACCTGGCACTAGGTCGAGGCGAGCGAGTCTACGCTGCACTTCACGCAAACTAAAGCCGCAATCAATCATCAGGGTCGTGTGGCCTCGCTGCACCAAGGTGCAATTGCCTCGACTGCCACTACCCAGCGAGGCGAACGACAGCACTACGAGATGTTGCTCTTAAGAATTTCTAATAAGGCTCGGCGATCATCTTCCGGGAAGCCGGCTTTCTCAGGCACCAACTCAATGGTCACAGTGTCTTTATTGAGTTGTCGCAACACCAACTGGAACGTGGTGCCAAAATGTTCCACTTGCTCAGCATCGCTGCCAAAAAGGCTGCTCCAAAAGCCGGGCTTACCGTCTTCTCCCGCCGCAGCTGGCTTGTACGTCATAAAATAGCGGCCTTGAGAACGATTGCGGTCATCCACCTCAAACTCGGCTTTTTTCAGTGCCAACGTCATCGCTGCCCACGCCCTATCAAAGCCTAATTGCAACTCAATGTAAGCAGGCACATCCGCGTCTTCAATTAAACGAACGCGGCTCGCCTCACTTATACCTTGCGCCAATAAAGACACGGAGGCGCTACTGGCGTCTTGCACCAAGTAGTTGGCCAGCTCCATCACCATCCAACGCTCTCGTTCGGAAGAATCAGACGCAGCCTCCCAGTCGAGCACGATGGTGTCCATCGCATCCCGAGAAGACGACTTCTGCTGCACATGCACCTCGGCAGTTGACGGCTGCACACCAGGCTCCACAGCGATGCGATAGCGCTCTACCACCGAAGGATCGGTTTTACTGGTCAACCAATTCGTTTCCAATACCCCCGTTTTGCCATCCACTTGCTGTAGCGGCAGCCGGTTTCCTTCAAAGAACGAACGCACACGGGGCCAAGCCTCACCGGTCGAGAGCTCCATGACCACCCAACTCTCACCATCGAGCGCCTGAACACGCACAAATTGCTCCGCATCGGAAGCCACCAATGGCTTGGGTTTTAGTTGGTTTTCATCCGTCATCAAGGGGCCTTCCACCGCATCCGGCAGAACGTATAGATTATTCAACGATGAGGCAGAAGCGCCCTCTGGCAACGTCAACTCTGCCATTTCACGAGCATCTAAATAGTACTTTGAACGATCAGGAAAGGTTTCGCTCAAATCAGGAATCATTGAACATGCCGACAAGGCACCAGATAGAGCAATTACAGCAACACGCAGTTTCATTAATATGTCCAAATTACAACAAGTTGGCTGCACGCATCGCCGCGCGCACTGTGTCGTGATAGCGCGACGACAACGGTGTCAGCGGCAAGCGAATACCGCTGCCACAACGACCCAATTGCTCAACCGCCCACTTCACGGGAATAGGATTAGATTCGACAAACAACACGCGATGGAGTTCCTCAACCTGTGCATTGAGCGTGCGAGCAGTGGCGGCATCGCCGGCTATCGCAGCGGCGCACATGTTGGCCATCACCGCCGGCGCGATATTGGCTGTCACCGAAATGTTGCCCTTGCCGCCCAATAACATCATGTCTATGGCGGTGGCATCGTCACCCGAGTACACCAGGGCCTTGCCTTCACATACCGCCAACACCTCACGAGCGCGCTGCATGTCGCCCGTCGCTTCTTTAATGCCGACCACGTTGTCAAACTCGACGATACGAGCAACCGTTGCTGGCAACATATCACAGGCGGTACGACCGGGGACATTGTACAGAATTTGAGGAATATCGACGGCCTCAGAAATCGCCTTGTGGTGGAGATAAAGGCCTTCTTGGGTTGGCTTGTTATAGTAGGGAACGACCAACAAACACGCATCGGCTCCCGCATGCTTAGCGGCCTCGGTCAACTCGATAGCCTCAGCGGTAGCGTTGGCTCCCGTGCCTGCAATAATAGGGCAACGACCAGAACTTCTTCGCACAGTGGCTTCAATCACGCGCTTGTGTTCTTCCACGCTCAGAGTAGCGGATTCTCCGGTAGTACCCACCGCGACGATCGCGTTGGTGCCCTGCTCGATATGCCAATCAACGAGCGCATCCAGTGCGTCCCAATCAATTGCGCCATCGGCGTGCATCGGCGTGACTAACGCCACCATACTGCCCTGAAACATCAAAAACTCCACTGCCTTTTGCAAAACACTAATGTTACTCAGTTGCGGGTCAAAAAGCCATGCAGGAAAAGGGCATTGAGGTATTTAAATCCTAACTTTTGCCCAAATAATCAATGAGGCACACTAGCCTGTTCCTCGTGGCTATGACACCATGACGGCATGAAGGAGAATGACATGAAACGATGCTTAAATACTCTGGCGGCCAGCCTGCTAATGATCTCACTATCCACCTCGGCGCAGGGGCTGTCTTCCCCCATTACGCCAGCCAATCAGAGCGGCAAATGGGAACAGATCAGCGAGTTTACGCATATTGATAAGGGCCATACTCAACGTCAGCGTGACAGCATTGACGAACTCGCCCGACGCTTCTTGGGCAGCCAACTTCGCGGCGACAAAGACAATGATCTGCGCGTGCTGCAGCGCCTACTTGACCGCGGCATCGTCGCGAACGATGACACCGCCAAGCTACAAGCCATGGGAGTGGTGCTAGGTGATGTTATCGCACAAGAGCTCGGCCTGACCTGGGTCATTTACGAAGATGAAGAGGGCCGTAATCGTGCATTGCGCTATAAACAACACAAGGACGTTTTATTCCCCGTCACCATGATTTCACGCCGAGCAGAAACTGGGGCAGACGTGGATATCATGGCCATTTATGAAAAAGCTGTGCAGCGCTATAAGCCCCTGCTGCCTGCACTACCCTACAGCTAAACTGACGAGCTTGCCCAATGGCGCGCGACGCGTTCAGTCTCGCGCCAAACACGCAAGGTGTTGCCCGCTAATATCTTGACGATATCCCCTTCACTGTAACCACGTTTTAGGAGTCCCGCGATGAGGTTCGGATACATCGACACATCCTTAAACCCCTGCGGCAAACTATCGCCAACACCATCGAAATCGGTACCTATACCCACGTGATCCACGCCCACTAAATTCACCACCCAATCAATGTGGTCAAGAACATCATCGAGGGTCGCATATGGATAGGGGTTCATTTCTTTGTAACGTCGCTCATGACCCGCCTCATCCCAATCGGTAAACTCACCAAATTTTTCCTGCAACGCCTTCTTAGATGCAGAAAATGCCTTGGTCCACGTTTGCGCGTCTTGAGTGAGGAAGTTGGAGCCAATATTAATTTGGATGACACCACCCTTCTCGGCCATGGCGCGAATCATCGCATCACTCATATTGCGTTCCCACCCGGGGGTAAAATGTCGCGCCGACGAATGGGTAGCGATCAAGGGCGCCTTACTGATCGCCAGCACGTCGTAAAAGGCCTCGTCAGACACATGTGAAATATCGACCATGATGCCCAGTCGATTCATTTCAAGAACCACCTTTTCACCGAACGGACTCAACCCACCCCATGGCCTATTATCATCGTACGAGGAATCACAAATTTGATTGCTTTTAGAATGCGTTAGCGTGATGTAACGCACGCCGCGTTGATAAAAATGCCCGAGGTTGTTCAAGGTATATTCGATCGCACTGCCATTTTCGATACCTAAGGCCAGGCCAATCTTGCCCGTGTCGATGAGCGCCTCTGCCTCAGCGACCGTTTTAACTAACGTAAACTGCTGCGGGGCGCGTCCCACCAATGCTTCAACCTGATCAATCAATTGATTGGCCAGTAACGCCGCGCCCCCTTCAGATTCTTTACTGGCAGGGACATAAATAGACATAAAGGGTAAGTTCAACCCCCCTGCCACAGCACGCGGCGCATCAAAGTCACCTTTGGCCGTGGCCGCGGTAACGTCTTCCCACGCCTCGTTCAAGCGATAAGGCACATCAATGTGGGTATCAATAATGAGATGTTTTTCAGCTAATTGCTTGGCTTTTAAGGACGTATCCTCCGCGAATGCGGCGGTGGCCAGCATCGATAAGGTCAGGGCCATGGCATGATTACGCATAGTAAATGTTCCTTACTTTTTGTCGTGTTTCGAACCACCTAAACAATTGGGACTGGCCGGTGCCTCACCTTTCTCCACCCACTCTGAAGGCGTATAAAGATGAAGCGCCAACGCATGAACCCCTGCTTCAAGCTCTGCAGCAAGGCACGCGTATACCTGTTGATGACGGGCCACTTTGCGAACGCCATCAAAGCCATCGCATACCAAGACCACTTTGAAATGGGTCTCAGCGCCGGGCCCGCTATGGCCATGACTCTCATTGTCGACACGCAACCATTGTGGCGAAAACGCACTTGTCAATTTGCTTTCGATAATGCTTTGAATGGACATGACCCCTCCCTTAGATTGTAAAAACCTGTGTATCATGCGAAAAAATAATGGCGCTGCCAAGCTAACAACGCCAGGGCTATTTAGTGGTGATGGCCACCAGGACCATGAGCGTGGCCATGGGCAATCTCTTCCGCCGTGGCGTCACGCACATCCAACACCTTTAATTCAAACCGCACGCTCTCCCCAGCCAAAGGGTGATTGGTGTCAACATCCACATTAAATTTCCCTACTTTTATTACCGTGGAAGGCATAGCGCCCTGCTCGGTGTTAACGTTCACCACCATGCCCACTTGCAAGCGCTTCGGCGCGCCAATTAAATGCTTAATAGGCACACGCGCCAATTTACCTTCCTCGCGCTCGCCAAAAGCATCGACTGGGGCTAGTGGTAAGCTGAGTTCCGCACCCGCCTCTTTGCCCTCCAAGGCCAGCTCGACACTGCGCATCATATTGTTATGGCCGTGCAAATATAATTGCGGATCCTGTTCATCACAGGCCTCGAGCAAGGCATCATTGGCGTCAAACAACTGATAGGTCAGCTGCACAACCTTGTCTTTACTGATTTTCATTAAGCAATCTCCCACATTAATACAATGTTAAACGCTAGCCTTGACCGGTGGAACATACGTCCCTCCGTGGCCAAAAAAAAAGCGCCTCTCAGAGAAGCGCTTTTTGCAGGCATGCTTCCACTTATGACAGGGCAGCAAACACCTTGGCAGTAATCTCACTCACAGCGCCCACACCCTGAATCTTGTGGTACTGTGGGCCGTCCAGATGCTGGTAAAAATCTACCAATGGGGCGGTTTGCTCATGATATACCGAGAGACGCTTGCGAACGGTCTCTTCTTTATCATCGTCGCGCTGAATCAAGGCTTCACCAGTGACATCGTCCACACCTTCTGTCTTGGGGGGATTGTAAATCACATGATAGGTACGCCCCGAATCGGGGTGAACGCGACGACCAGACATACGTTTGACAATCTCTTCATCATCGACAGAAATCTCAAGTACGTGGTCTATTTGAACACCGGCATCTCGCAATGCCTCAGCTTGGGGTATCGTGCGTGGAAAACCATCAAACATAAAGCCATTGGCGCAATCAGCGTCTTGTATACGGTCTTTGACCAAACCGATGATGATGTCGTCAGATACCAACCCCCCTGCATCCATGATTTCCTTGGCAGCAACACCGAGGGGTGTGCCTGCCTTAACAGCCGCACGCAGCATGTCACCGGTAGAAATTTGTGGTACACCAAACTTTTCCATAATGACCTGAGCTTGGGTACCCTTACCGGCGCCTGGCGGGCCTAACAAAATCAAACGCATGGACTGCTCCTTTCTGTTCGTCGGTCTGAATGCAGACGTTATATTTTGGAATGGCGACACAATACACAGTGGACCTAACTCTGACAAGTGGACCACGGTAGTTTATTAACAATATGCGATATAAGGCCGAGTGATGAGCGATCAATAGGATTTCAAGCAAGGCATCGGCTAATGTGACTCTTTAAGCCCCCCGTCATCCCTCTTCACCACCATGATATTCATATATAATGCCGGCATATTTACTAAGGTGGTCACTATGGCTCTCAACAGCATTTCAGAAATAATCGAAGATATTCGCCAAGGCAAAATGGTCATCTTAATGGATGACGAAGATCGCGAAAACGAAGGCGACCTCATTATTGCCGCCGAGGCCGTAACGCCAGAAATCGTGACCTTCTTCGCCCGTGAAGCATGCGGTTTAATCTGTCTGCCCATTACTGAAGAACGCGCGATGCAGCTTAACTTACCGCTCATGGTCGATAAAAATAAGTCGACCCACGCGACCAATTTTACCGTGTCCATTGAAGCCGCCCATGGCACAACCACCGGTATATCAGCGGCCGATCGCGCTCGCACCGTGCACGCGGCCATTGCCCCGAACGCCAAACCCGAAGACATTATTCAACCCGGCCATATTTTCCCATTGATCGCCAAGCAAGGCGGTGTTTTGAGCCGTGCAGGGCATACCGAAGCGGGCGTAGACTTGGCGCGCCTTGGAGGCTATCAACCCGCGGCCCTGATTGTAGAAATCATGAACGAAGACGGTACCATGGCGCAACGACCGCAACTAGAAGCGTTTGCAGCCAAACACAATCTGAAAATTGGCACCATTGCCGATCTCATTGAATACCGTGCCATGAATGATAAAACCGTGGAACGCATTGAACAAAAGAGCATTACCACGGCGTTTGGCGAATTTGATCTGCACGTCTTTCACGACCGTGTCGACAACACTCGTCACTACGCCCTTAGCAAAGGCAACATTCAAGCCGATAAGCCGACCTTGGTGCGGGTTCAAACCATCAATACCCTGCGTGACCTGTTCCAAACTGTGTTGCCTGGCGATAGCAAGCTGTGGTCCCTACCGAATTCGCTGCAGTATATTGCCGACCAAGGCGAAGGTGTTCTCGTACTGGTGGGGCAAAAAGAAAGTGATCAGAGCCTACTTGATCAAATTCGCCTGTTTCCTGAGCTTCCCAAACCAGAGCCGCGCAGCGTAAGTGAACATGGCCAAATCGTGTTCCGAGTGATTGGTGCCGGGTCGCAAATATTAAGCCAGTTGGGCGTGGGTAAAATGCGCGTGATGGGACCACCAACGCGATACAACGGAATTTCCGGCTTCCACTTAGAAGTGGTGGAATTTGTTGAACATTGACAAGGGCTTTAGCCACTTAAAGCCCTGTCGACTTAGCCTCGTGCCATAGTGCATCCATCGATTCAAGCGTGCTCTGGGACAAAGGCTCAGTACTGTGTTGTTCAATGTAACGAAAGCGCCGCTCGAATTTGTTATTGCCGTCACGTAAACACTGCTCGGCATCCACTTTCAAATGGCGGGCCAGATTAGCACAGCAAAAGAGCAAATCACCGAGTTCCTCGGCACTGTGAGCCATGTCACCTGAAGCCATTGCCTCTTCTAGCTCCACCACCTCACTTTTTAGCTGCGCCAACACTTGAGAAACATCGGGCCAGTCAAAGCCCACGGTGGCGGCGCGCTTCGTCAGCTTTTGCGCCCGCGTTAGCGCAGGGAGTGCAACGGGTATGTCGTCTAGCACACCCATTTTTTGCTTCTGACTGCGCTCTTGCTGCTTGATGGCTTCCCACTGGCGCTTGACGTCATCCTCACTGAAATTGTCTTGCTTGGCGGCGAAGACATGGGGATGGCGACGTATCAATTTTTCCGTGAGTGTATGAACAATATGGTCAAAATCAAAGCGTCCTTGTTCTTTGCCAAGCTGCGCGTAAAACACCACTTGGAACATCACATCACCGAGCTCTTCAGAGAGGTGGTCCCAATCCTCGCGCTCAATAGCATCGACCAACTCATAGACTTCTTCTACCGTCGAAGGAACAATGGAGCGGAACGTTTGCTTAATATCCCACGGACAGCCTGTGTCCGGATGGCGCAGTGCCGCCATAACATCCAACAAATCAGCCACACCATAGCGACGCGTCACTAGGCCCTCTCCCGCTCAACAGAGATCACATTCGGCAAGCTCCCAATGCGATCGAACAACCGAGACAACTCGGGCATTTCGCGAATTTCAACCGTGATGGTCATGTTCGCGGTGTGATGTTTCAGATCACTGCGGGTGTTCATACCCAGTACGTTGATTTTGCTGGCTGTCAGAATCCCAGTAATGTCTCGCAACAAGCCCTGGCGGTCATACGCCTCGATGTGAATGTCCACCGGATACACATGGCTCGCACCACCGCCCCAGGAAACTTCAATCATGCGTCGTGCGTCTTTGCTTTTAAGGTTCAGGGCTTGGGCACAATCGCTACGGTGGATAGAGACACCTCGCCCCTGGGTGATGTAACCCACAATATCGTCACCCGGCACGGGCTTACAGCAACGCGCAAACTGCGTGAGCAGCTTGCCCACCCCTTCGATATGGATGTTATCGGCCTTGCCGGAATCCTTGGATGGCTTGCCTTCGCTAATAACTGGCACAGGCTCTTGCTCAGCCGGTGCCAAAAAGTGCTGCGCCACCTGCATGACATGGCTCAAGCTTGTATCACCCGCGCCTACCGCCGCATACATGTCATCCACTTTTTGAAAGTGCATGCGCTGCGAGATGGCTTTGTAATCAAGACTTGTTAATGCCAGGCGCTTGAATTCACGCTCAATCAACGCCCTACCGGCGGCGATATTCTCATCGCGGTTTTGCAACCGGAACCAGTATTGGATCTTTGACCGGGTACGCGGCGAACGATAAAAACCAAGGTTTTCGCGCAGCCAATCTCGCGAGGGGCCGCCTTCTTTGGAGGTGAGAATCTCGACCTGATCCCCCGTTTGCAAGGTATGCGTCAACGGCACAATGCGCCCATTCACCTTGGCACCTCGACAGCGATGGCCAACTTCAGTATGGATGTGATAGGCAAAGTCCAACGGTGTCGCTAAATGGACCAAATCGACCACGTGACCATCGGGCGTAAATACGTAGATGCGGTCTTGAACAATGTCTTCCACCGCAGAATCCAGCTCGCCCTGCCCCCCCATATCGTCATGCCATTCGAGCACCTGCCGCAACCAAGCAATTTTTTCTTCGTAGCTGTCGCCCTTGCCAGCAGCGTTATCAGCGCCTTTGTATTGCCAGTGGGCACACACGCCAAACTCAGCATCGTCGTGCATATTGAAGGTGCGTATCTGCACTTCTAATACTTTGCCGTGCGGGCCAATAACGGCGGTGTGCAATGAGCGATAGCCATTGTGCTTAGGATTGGCGATGTAGTCATCGAATTCATTGGGAATATTGCGCCACAGGGTATGTACAATACCCAACATCGCGTAACAGTCCTGCACGGAAGGCACCAAGATTCTCACCGCCCGGATATCGTAAACCTGTGAGAAACTGATATTTTTGCGCTGCATTTTGCGCCAAATGGAATAGATGTGCTTTGCGCGGCCCGCCACATCCCCTTTGATACCTAACTCGGCGATCTGACCTCTTAGGATGCCAACAACTTCTTTAATGAAGCTGTCGCGTTCAATGCGCTTCTCGTCTAGCAAACGAGCAATCCGGGTGTAATTATCGGGCTCTAAATAACGGAAGGAGAGATCTTCAAGCTCCCATTTAATATGACCAATCCCCAAGCGATGCGCTAACGGGGCATAGATATTGGCAATTTCGCGAGCGACACGCTCACGCTTACCGGGAAAATTTTTGACGGCGCGAATAGCACACGTACGTTCCGCCAGTTTTATCAGGGCGACACGCACATCGTTGACAAGCGAAATGAGCATTTTGCGGGTTTTGTCTGCTTGACCAGAACGCTGACCAAAGACTTGGCCCTCTTCGGTGCGCACAGATGAGATCGCGGCCATGCGAAGCACACCTGTGATCAACTGAGAAACAGGTGCGCCAAACCCATCCTCCACCGACTCGATTGACATGGCTCCTTCACGCACAGCACGGTAGAGAATGGCCGCCACCAAGGTGTCTTGATCCAGTTTTAGATCCGACAGAATCTCCGCCATTTCCAAACCGGTCAAGAAAGATGAGGTGTCTTGACTCCAAATATTTTGTGCGCGGTGGGCGGCTTGCTCAGCCGATTCTGCGGCATGGCAGGCCTTAACAATTTCACTCGCGCAGATGCCCTCACGGTCGGCAAGAATCCGCTGTGACCACGATACTACATCGACCCGGCCGTCGCCTAATTGGGGATAGTCTTCTCTGACTTTTACCATCTAACGTCCTATCTATGAATCAAGGGATAGTGCTTCGACAACGTAAAGCATAAAGAGTGCCAACCAAACAGCCTAGGCAAATACACCTGTCGATAAATACCTGTCACCTCGATCGCAAATGATCGCCACAATGACCGCATTTTCAACCTCTTTTGACAGACGCAAAGCCCCTGCCACTGCACCACCAGCGGAGACGCCACAGAAGATACCCTCC
>DATHYR010000037.1:0-1734 GCA_035458985.1 Pseudomonadales bacterium | reverse complement strand
GCTCAGCCCGTAACGGGCAATGGCATCGCGATCAATATTCAAATGCAGGTAAGGCTTGCCTACAATGCGATCGGCAAAGGCGGCCTCTGCTTTTACGGAAGGCACTTGTTTCAAAATGGCTTCCAGCTCCATGCCGAACTGCTCGATGGTGTTCAGGTCATGACCATACACTTTGATACCCATGGGTGCGCGCATACCGGTTTGCAACATCACTAACCTTGTTTCGATGGGTTGCAGTTTGGGTGCGGAGGTCACGCCAGGAATTTTGGTCACGCGCACGATCTCGTTCCAGATGTCATCCGGACTTTTGATACGGGTGCGCCAGTTTCTGAAGTACTGGCCACCCTCATCGGGGATAAGCAATCGAGTGTCGATGTTGAGCGCAAGTGCTTCTTCGTTGGTGAGCTTTTGTTTGTTGCTCAGCACGAACCGGTCTTTGTCATCCACTTTGAAAGTAATCGGATGACCCTTTTCATCGGACACAAATTCCGATTTGTAGTTGATCACGTTTTCATACATGGAAATGGGAGCAGGGTCCAGTGCGGATTCGGCACGTCCCATCTTACCTACGGCCAACTCCACTTCAGGAATGCTGGCCAGGCGCATGTCTAGTTGTTGCACTATCCGGGTACTCTCTTCAACGCCAGCATGCGGCATGGATGTAGGCATCAGCAGAAAGCTTCCTTCATTCAAGCTGGGCATAAATTCTTTGCCCACGCCCGGGAAGGTGTGCGACATGGCGGACCACACAGAAGTGGTGCGCACGTTCCAGCCTGTCCAGTTAAAGCCTTTGGCAATAAAACCAAAGGTGGTGCTGAATCCCAGCCAGGTGGTGACGCCAAACAAAATGGTGAAGACAGGTACGAGTAAAAACTTTTTCTTGTTGATCAAACACCAGTTCAAGATGGGCTCATAGAAATGAACGATCAGCATCAACATGCCCAGCACGCCAACGAGAATACTCAACACAAAAAAGTAGTTGACGATGATCCAGTTTTGGTGACCCAATGGCATCCAGGTAGTGGTGAGATAGAAAGAGGCAATCAACACCATGATGGCGATGTTGATGTAGTTGGGAAATGATTTATACTTTTCTGACCAACGTCCTTCAAATATGTTGTTGATACCAATGACCACCAGGGCTAGCGGCAACCACATCTTCGCGTAAAGCGATAACAAGATACCTGCAGCAATAAAAATGATGTTCCAGAATCGCCTGATTCGCTTTTTGTCGTAGTCAATAGAGAAGATCAGGTGAGCCAGCGTAGGCAATACGGCAATGCCCAGCACAAAGGTGGCCAGCAGGGCAAATGTTTTGGTGAAGGCCAGCGGCTTGAATAATTTTCCTTCGGCTGCTTCCATGAAGAAGACAGGAAGAAAACTAACGACAGTAGTGGCCAACGCGGTAGTGATGGCACTCGATACTTCTGAAGTGGCACGGTAAATCACTTCCAGCAATTGCTTGCCCTTTGCATTTTTATTTTCTTCAAACTCCAGGTGCCGTACAATATTTTCTACGAACACAATGCCCACATCTACCATCACCCCGATGGCAATGGCGATACCGGAGAGGGCCACGATGTTGGCATCCACCCCCGTGTAGCGCATGATGATGAAGGTCATAAGCACGGCAACGGGAAGCAAACTTGAGATCAATAGAGAGGCGCGAAGGTTCAATACCAGCATGATCACCACGATGATAGTGATGAGCACTTCGTGCGACAGCGCTTCTTC
>DATHYR010000036.1:0-2061 GCA_035458985.1 Pseudomonadales bacterium | reverse complement strand
GTTTGTGCGTTGGCTAAATTGGAAGCCACCGTGCTCATGCGCACGCTCTGGGCGGTCATGCCTGAGCCTGCGATATCAAAAATGCGAGAAAGATTCATGTTTATTCACCTTTGAGCGCTTTGCTCAATCCTGAAAATTTTCTATTTAGCAAGGTAAAGCTGGCCTGAAAATCCATGGCGTTTTGCATGAACTTGGCGTGCTCTTCATGGGCCTCAACGGTATTGCCATCGAGAGAGGCTTGGTGAGGCTGCGTAAATTTCACCTCAGGCTCAGCGGCGTATCGGCGGTCAAACCCTTTAAGGGGGATATGGTTATGATGTGTCATGCCCTGCTCCAAGGGCTGGCGTTGACCTCCCTCTTGCATTGGCAGACTCGAACCACCGCGCTGGGCTTGCAAGACTTCACGAAAATCGATATCTCGCGCTTGGTATCCGGGGGTTTCAACGTTGGCTAAATTACTGGCAAGCACTTCTGCCCGCTGCGTTCTTACGCGCAGGGCGGCCTCATGAATTCCCAGTGCTTTATCAAAACTTATCGCCATGCTGACATCCTCTTGCCGTGCGTCCGTCGACGCTTGCAAAGAGAAATGCAAGACTAGTGCCAAAAGAAATTTGTTATCTAGATCAGGATGTTATGGTTTTAATACGGCGTGCGCGGCAAGAGATTTCCCCTACCGGCGGCGATTACTTGGCGCGGTAAATAATACCGGGAGAACAGTGCACCATATCAAACAGATGCTGGGTGTCATTGAGACTTTCTGACGCCCCCAAGAAGAGATAACCACCGGGTTTTAGCGTGGCGTGAATACGGCGCAAAATGTCGGATTTTTGTTCCGAGGAAAAATAAATTAAGACGTTGCGGCAAAATACGATATCGAATTTACCTAGCAGGCCGAAATTGTCTAACAAATTAAAATGTTTAAACTTAACACGAGACTTCACCTCGTCTTTGATCTTCCAGGTGGTACCGCCAGCGACAGGCGTGAAAAAACGCTTTTTGCGGTCGTCGGATAGCCCGCGCACCATGGCCAGACTGTCGTACTCCCCTTTTTCGCCCTGTGCCAACACCGTTCTTGAAAGATCGGTGCCCAGAATTTCTATGGGCCGCTTAAGCGCACCCAAATTTGCTTGCCTGAACTCTTCGATCACCATGGACAAAGAGTAGGGTTCTTGACCCGTCGAACAGGCCGCACACCAAATACGCGCCTGGCCAAAACCGCTGGTCATGAGTTCTGGCAGGACTTTTTTGCGCATGATGTCGTAGGGGTGAATATCACGCATCCACGACGTTTCGTTGGTGGTCATGGCGTCGATGATTTGCTCGCGCAAACCACAGCGCGGATTAGCGCGAATTCTACTAACTAACTGATGTAAATCGGTGATCCCGTTATCGCTCATAATACGGCTGATACGGCTGGTGACGAGGTATTGCTTACTATCGCCCAATACAATGCCACAGGACTGCTTTAGGAAGTCCCTGAATTCATCAAAATGTGGCAATGGCTGCATAGTATCTCGTTAACTTATCATTTGTATGCGTTTTGCAATGGCTGATGCCAGTTCGTCGGCTTCGAATTTAGGTAGAAAATCATTGGCACCCACTTTCTCCACCATCGCTTTGTTAAACACACCACTCAATGAGGTATGGAGCACAACATATAACCCCGACAAGCGGGGGTCATTACGTATTTCAGCGACGAGGGTGTAACCATCCATTTCTGGCATTTCGATATCAGAAATCACCATCGAATAATGTGACGTTATATCCACGCCATCATCCGCGAGGGATTTTAAATGTTCTATCGCTTGTTTGCCATCGTTTAGGGTCGTCACATCCACGCCAACGGTTTGGGCACAACGCTTAATTTGCGTTCTGGCTACCGTTGAATCATCCACCACCAATATGTGGTGCTCCATGGCTGCCTGACTGGTTCTCTCATCAATTAAGCCGGCACTGATCGATTCTCGCAGGGGAGAGACCTTGGCCAATACCAACTCCACATCGATGATTTCAACCATTTTTTTCTCAAATTCTGTAACCGCCGTTAAAAAGTTATGCTTG
>DATHYR010000035.1:0-40584 GCA_035458985.1 Pseudomonadales bacterium | reverse complement strand
GACAATACCGGTACTGACAAGTACAACGACTGGTTGTCTTACAAGCGTGCATCGGCCGTGGCAGGTCGCATGGTGAATAAGTACGGAGTTAACCCTGAGCAGATTCAAATGCGCGGCATGGGTGAAACTCAACCGATCGGTGACAACGACACTGAAGAAGGCCGTCAAATGAACCGTCGCGTGATCTTGATCATTCCTAGTGATACGCCAGCGGCCACAGACGGCGAAGCTAGTACTGACAGCGCGATGATTAAGCTGAATTTGACGCTACCGGAGCAGAATGGCTCAAGTGGTGATATACAGGAAATACAGATCGCTGCTCAGCGCTAAGACATGCAGTATAAAAAACGGGGCGTCGGCCCCGTTTTTTATTGGATAACTTCGTCTACCTGTATCGGTCAGTTGTTGGTCTTACAGTCCTAAATAGGCCTTCATCACACCAAACAGATCGGGTTGATTGATGTGCCTTGGAAACAGCCCTTCCGCGGCCGCGTTGCCAAACAACGGCACATGAACGCCGGTGTGTTCTTCACTAACACTGCCTGCATTGGTGGCGTAATTAATAGCCATCACTTCGTTACGTGGTGTTTTCAATAAAGCGACACGGCCTCCACTGTGGTTGTCGGTTCCAAGTGCTTCAAATAGTGACTGGGCAGGAATAATCTGTGCCGCGTGGCCATGGTCGGCTGTGACCAGTACCAAGGTCCCCGGATGTTTCTCAGCAAACCCGAGCGCCACTTGTAGCGTTTCTTCTAATTGCAGCATTTCGCCGATGTGGCCACAGGGCTTGCGGCCATGGGCTTGCTTATCTACCGAGGCTGATTCGGTCATAAGAATGAAGCCTTTGTCATGCTTAGAAAGCTTGTCCAAGGCAACCTGTGTCATTTCGGCTAAGCGAGGTAAACCCGCGTGTTTGGGTTCAGGTTCACAGCCAAATGCCACCGCATTATCTTTTAAGAATTCTGCTTTACGGTCATTGTCGCCGCGCCACATCACTGGCATGGTGGAAGCAGAGAACAACCCCAATAACCGGTTGCCGCTTGCCGACAGCATGGCTTGTCTGTCGGTGACCACCTCAAATCCACGCTGCTTAGCCTTTGCCAATAAGGCGGTATTGTCGCTGTCACTCACTTGGTCAAAATGTTTCAAACCACCACCGAGCATCACGGTGGCTGAACTTTCAACCAATTGCTCAGCAATCGAACCCGGCCCGCCATTCGCTTTGGCATCAGTATCGCAACGCGGTTTAATCAGTCCGTAATACGACGCCTCAGCGTTCATCATGTTGGGACTTTCACAGCCACGATATTTACTGTGCGATAGAAACGCCGCAGGGGTGGCGTCGGTAATACTGGCGGTACTCACAATGCCAGTAGCTAACCCCGCGTCTGCCGCCAGTTCCATGATGGTAGGGGTTATGCGATTAGTCTTAGCTGTTGTGCTAATACGCCCTTGAGAGGTCACTACGCCACTGGCAATGGCGCTGGCTGTGTTCGCCGAATCCGCCACAAACACGGGCTTACTGGGATCGGCTTCGTCTACGGTAAGCACGGCAACACTGCTTCTTACCGGCATCGTATCTAAGCCAAGTTGCCCTGCAGGACCTGTCAGATAGTTCCTAGCGATGGTAATTTGCTGATCATCCATGCCATCAGCAATGATCAAAATAATATTTTTGGGAGGTGTGGCAAAACTGGCCGCACTCATCACTGAGAGTGCTATTGCCAAAAGGGTATGGTTAAATCTGCGCATCATTATTATTCCAATAAAAATTGAACGGTATTGAGCATATGAGAAATTGGTTGGTAATCCTAGGTCTTTCCTTACCCCTGCTAGTAAATGCCGGCACAAATGTAATGGAAGGCTTTCCTCCCAAGCGGGAAAACCAGGTGCATATGGCCAACGCCCTGACATCGCCCTACAGTCATTGGGCGATGCACAACCCGGGGCGGATCTACCCCTCTCAACGCATTGCTCGTTCAGGCGAGATCGTGCCATTACCCACCGATATGATGCATGCCTTAGGTGACGTCGAGGTAGCGCCTGGGGTTAGCTTTAAAGGGGCATTTGAACATCATTACGCCGATGGTGTTGTTGTCTTGCACAAAGGTACCTTGGTTTACGAAGCGTATTTCAATGGCATGAAAGCCAAGGATCACCATATTTGGTATTCCATGACCAAGTCTCTGGTGAGTGCGGCTTTTGGTATCCTTGTGGATCAAGGCAAGGTAGACCTCACCAAATCCCCTGCAGACTATATTCCTGAGCTGAAGGGTAGTGGGTTTGAACGTACAACGATTCAACACGTGCTTGACCATATGTCGGCCTTGGCATTTAAAGAGAACTACACCGATCCTACCTCTGAATTCATCCGTTATTATGCCCCGTCACTTAATATGTTCTTCATGCCTGGGGCGCGTGATGCCTTGCCCAATACTACTGAGATCCTTGGTGCATGGGATTTCTCGTCAAAATTTGCCAAACCAGATCCCGCGCTTATGCCTGGCGAGGCCTTTGATTACAACTCTACCAATGCGGATGTGCTAGGGTGGCTGATTGCTCGACTCAGCGGTATGAACGCCGCTGACTTCATCGAGCAGCATATTTGGGCGAAGTTAGGGGCGGAGCACGATGCCGCCATTATCGTTGACCGCGCGCTGATGCCCGTGGCAACGGGGGGTATGCTGTCTACCTTGCGTGACGCCGCGCGCTTTGGGCAAATGGTGCTGCAAGGTGGCCATTTCAATGGTCAGCAAGTGTTACCCGCCGCGTGGATGAGTGATATTACCGACTACGATCCACGTCATATGGACGCTATGACAGCCAATCCTATCTATCAAGATAACGACTGGGTGGCGTACCACAATATGTGGTGGCAGCTAGACAAAACGCGGGGCGAGTTTGCCGCCACGGGTATCCATGGCCAAGTGATCTATATTAACCGTGACGCACAAACGGTGGTGGCTTATTTCTCTAGTCAGCCGGTCGCCTCTGCCGCGCGCAATCCCAATTACCAAATGAAATTACGCGCGGCGCGTTTTATGGCGGATTATTTGTCTGCCGAATAGGTGGGTTTAGGCATTAATCCGTAATAAAGCGCAAACATCAGCGCCGTGCATAGCGTGATGACTATCACCATAGGCCTTGCGCTGTTGTCGTAAATAGCGCCGAGGAGGCCGCTGCCAAAGGCGCCACCAAGCATCTGTACACAGCCCATGAGTGAAGATGCCGTGCCGGCTTTTTCAGGGAAGTTATGCAGTGCACCATTGACGAGCACAGGCATTAATAAGCCGGCGCCAAACGCGCCGAAGCTATAAAAAAAGCATAGGGTAAAGGGCGATTCCCACTCTGCAAAATTGAAAAATACGTTAGCAAGGGCCGAAAAAAATAACAAAAATGCCGATAAGCCAACCGAGTGATTAAAGCCCTTGCTTCGCCATTTGGTGCCTAGCATGGTGCCGCTAATGTAACCCGCATTCACCATCAAATAGTACACGCCGAACCCAATTTCGCTGACGCCATAGACATCAATTAGAATAAACGACGCGCTTGATAGGAAGGCGTAGTGGATAAACAGCATGGTGCCATTGGGTAGCGCATAGGCCAAAAACTCCCGGTGTTTCAAAATGCTCCAAAAGTTACGCATCATACGTTCGGGGTGCATCGATTGAACGTGCTCTGGCCGCAAGGTTTCTGGCAACGCGCGATAGCTTACAGCCAGGGTAATCAGACCCACCACCAACAAGAAGACAAAGGTAGACTGCCAACCGGCGTAACCTACTAAGTAGCCACCAATTAATGGTGCCATAGTGGGCACAATGGCCACGGTTGAACTCACAATCGACAGGGCGTGCAAGCCGGCAGCGGGGCTGTATATGTCACGGATGATGGCACGACCAAGCACCATGCCGGTTGATGCGCCGAGTGCCTGCAATGTGCGAAACAGAATCAAGCTACCGACGCTATCGGCAAAGATACTGGCCAAACTACCGATGGCGAAAATGATTAAGCTGACATGCATCACCGGGCGGCGACCAAAACGATCGGCAAACGCGCCACAAAACAGTTGTGATATGGCGAGTCCTAGCATGTAGGCGGTGAGGGTGAGCTGAATCTGGTCTGGCCCGACATCAAAGGCCTCGGCCATGGCGGGGAAGGCGGGCATGTAAATCGCTGTTGCCAGTGGGCCTACCATGGAGACTAGCACTAAGAGAGCGAGCAATTTAAAGGAATGATCGGTGCGTTGGTTCACAGGCGTTCCAAACAAAAGAGCATATTGTACTTGCTAATTCCATATAAGACGTATGGCTTTGTGCCATTGTGCAATAAAACATACCCCGTTAAGCTCGTGGCAAAGGAGAACGCTATGGCAGATATCACAACCTTGGATAGCAAGGTGGTTTACCAAAATAAGTGGATGACTGTACGCGAAGATACCATTCAACGCGCTAGCGGCGCGAAAGGAATCTATGGCATTGTCGACAAACCTGATTTTGCAGTGATCTTACCGATCGATGGTACACGCATACATTTGGTGCAGCAGTATCGCTACAGTTTTGGTCAACGTTTCTGGGAGGCGCCGCAAGGTGCGTGGGAAGAGCGCCCCGACATCGACCCAGAAGAGCTGGCGCTAGCGGAGCTACGCCAGGAAACAGGACTGCTGGCTGGCAAGTTACACTATGTGGGTAAGCAGCATCTTGCGTATGGTTTTTGCAGTCAGAGTTACCATATTTTTGTGGCCAGTGACTTTGGCCATGGCGACAAGCAATTAGATGTCGAAGAGGAAGATTTAATCTCGCAGTGGTTCGATCTTAGCGAGTTTGAACGTATGATTATCGACGGTGACATTCTTGATGCCAGTACGGTCAATGCCTATGGCCTTGCCAAATTGAAAGGAGTGCTTTAATGATCGATTTGTATACCGCGGCCACCCCCAATGGCTGGAAGGCCTCTGTCGCCCTTGAAGAGATGGGATTGGCCTACAACGTCATCGCCGTCGATTTGGCCGCGAATGAGCAAAAAGCACCCGATTACCTCGCGCTGAATCCCAATGGACGAATTCCTACCATTGTCGATCGAGAGAATGATAATTTTGCGGTCTTTGAAAGTGGCGCCATCTTGCTTTACTTGGCTCAGAAAACGGGCTTGTTTTGGTCGGATGATCCGAAACAGCAATCACTCATCACCCAGTGGTTAATGTTTCAAATGGGGGGCATTGGCCCCATGATGGGGCAAGCCAATGTGTTTTACCGTTATTTTCCTGAGAAGATACCCGCGGCTATTCATCGTTATCAAAGCGAGGTGCGCCGCTTGTTTGAAGTGCTCGATAGCCGTTTATCGCAAGTAGAGTACTTAGCTGGAGACTATTCCATCGCCGACATGGCGCACTGGTGTTGGGTGCATACGTATCGCTGGTCGGGGGTTGAGGTCGACGGCCTAACGCATTTACAGCGTTGGTTGGAAGCCATACGCGAACGTCCGGCGGTGCAGCGGGGTATCTTGGTCCCACATAAAATGGCCGATGTCCTGCAAGACAACGACAGCAGTAAAACAGAGCAGTTCATTAAGGCAGCGCGCAATATGGTGCAAGGCGTGACAGTGGAAACGCAAAAATGAGTAAGATTACGCTACTGATGATTGTGTTGGCGATAGCCGCACTGTATTTCGGTGTCTTCGGGTGGTTTTTAGCCGGGTTATTTGTCTTTTGGGCAGGCGCCCGAACTTACTTAAAGTTCGAAGAGCCCCCCATAACGCCACCCGCCGATCAGGCTGAAAGCGACAAGCATTAAGCTTGCCAGCGCGCTGATACATCCTCATATGTTGTCATAGCACTGGCCGCTGGCGTATCCGCGGGTGTTTTAGAAAACCTCGGTGCGGGCGCCGGTTGAATCACGCCGTCTAATTCCACAAAGGCATCACGCGCCACGTTGTGTGGGTGTTGTGGAGCCTCATCCCAATCCAGAATCGGCGCCACGCAGGCATCCGTGCCTTCAAAAATAGCGGCCCATTCATCGCGAGATTTGGTTAGGAAGATCGCCGCCAATTTTTCCTTTAAGGCAGCATTGGCCGCGGGATTGTACTGAGTAGCAAAGTCCGCGTCGTCGGCGACACCCAAGCGCTCTTTAAACAGGGCATAAAACTGTGGCTCAATCGGTCCAACCGAAAGATATTTACCGTCGGCACAGGTATACGAACCGTAAAAATGCACCCCGCCGTCCAGCAAATTGGCTTCGCGTTGGTTCGTCCACATACCACTCGCCTTCATACCGTACATCATGGCAGAGAGAAGGGCGGCGCCGTCGGTCATGGCGGCATCGACCACTTGCCCTTCGCCTGTCTGTTGCACCGCATGTAAGGCCGCGACAATGCCAAACGCCAGCATCATGGCACCGCCACCAAAATCGCCGATTAAGTTAAGCGGCGGGCTGGGTGGGCGATCCGCGTGCCCTATGCCATAAAGTGCACCACTGAGGGCAATGTAGTTGATGTCGTGGCCCGCGGTATGTGCCAGCGGACCAAACTGCCCCCAACCGGTCATACGACCATACACCAACCGAGGCTGGCGCGCCAAACACGCGTCTGGTCCAAGACCCAGACGCTCCATCACACCGGGACGGAAGCCTTCAATGAGAATGTCGGCTTTCTCTATTAGGGATAATACCTGTTCTGTCGCACCTGGTGCGCGAAGGTCCATGGCAATGATGTGGCGGTTGCGGGCTAAAACATCGAAGCGATTAGGCTTATCGCCGAGGCGAGTAACCCGCACCACTTCCGCGCCCATATCAGCTAACAACATGCCACAGAAAGGCCCGGGGCCAATGCCCGCCATTTCGATGACTTTTAATCCAGATAATGGCCCTGCCATGGTGCTCTCCTTGAGTTTTTATCAAGCATAACACCGACCAACAGGGTGACTAGTTGCAAAAAGTGCCTAGTGCGAGAATCCGTGTTGCCACTGGTTGAGAATTTGCAGGAGATCCTCGGGTGAGGTGTCACGATAACGTTTGATCTCACGTTTTTGATCAGGTGTGACGATGAAGAAATATTCGTTATCAAACGAGTCAAAATAAATTGAACAGCCATTGTCGAAGCTTGCTTGTTCGGGTTTCTTGGTCATTAATTCTTGTAGTTCATTGATTGTGTACATTTCATTCTCCCAATCAATTATGTGACGTTTATCTTAATGGGTTGTCACAACATGTCTTTAGAAATACGTATGCAAGCGGCTCACATCAGGGCGCTGCGAACAATCTCGTCCAAGTTCGTTGAGTAGAAATATCATCCATGGTGTGTTCAGCGAAGTGGTTGTACGTTACCGGTACTGAACAGGCCCGCGATTATGTGTAGGTTTGTGGTGCCAGACAAGGGGCGCGATTAGGAAAAGTTGTAAGAAAATTGTTATTAATCATGTTTTATCAGATCTCTACATGCTCGCTGTTTAGGAATAAAACGCGGACGGCGATATAAAGACGTTGTCGAGTTTAGACGCAATGTGGCCCATTTGTCGCGAAGTGAAATCGCAGTAAATTGTCTACTATGGTCATAGGATAATCACGGGAATATGTCACATGTCGATCAGTGTGTTTGACCTCTTCAAAATAGGTATTGGCCCCTCTAGCTCGCATACCGTAGGGCCAATGCGGGCTGCCAATCGATTTTTACAATCGCTGTTAGAGGAGCAGCCTGACGTTACTCGCGTAGCGAGAATCAAGGTCGAGTTGTTTGGTTCACTGGGCGCGACAGGCAAGGGACATGGATCGGCTAAAGCTGTATTACTGGGGCTCATGGGGGAAGTGCCAGAGACAGTCGATGTTGCCAATATCGCGGCAACGGTGGCGGGCATCCGAGAGTCGCAGCGCTTACGCCTTAACAACACCCATGATATTGAGTTTGAGGAAGCGCGCGATCTTATTATGCATCGCCGTAAGACGCTGCCTAAGCACCCAAACGGTATGAGGTTTTACGCCTTTGATGCGCAAGGTCATGAATTACGTTCCATGGCGTTTTATTCTGTGGGGGGCGGCTTTGTGCTGAATGACCAAGAAATGGCGGGCAGTGTCATCATTGAAGATAGCACGCCTCTGCCTTACCCCTTCAGTTCTGCGGCTGAGTTGTTGCAGTTGTGCAAGCAGCACAGTATGCCTATCAGCGAGATTATGCGGTGTAATGAGCGAGTTTGGCGCACGGACGACGAGATCGATGCCGACCTGATGACATTGTGGCGTGTGATGCAGGAGTGCGTGGCAGCGGGGGTATCAACGGAAGGTATTCTTCCCGGCGGATTAAAAGTGACTCGCCGCGCGGCCAAGCTCTATCGTCAGTTGTTGGCCAATCCCGAGGCTGCGCTGGCCGACCCTTTGACAGTCACCGATTGGGTCACGCTTTATGCCTTGGCCGTTAATGAGGAAAACGCTGGCGGTGGCCGCATTGTCACCGCGCCGACCAATGGAGCGGCCGGAATTATCCCCGCGGTATTGCATTACTATCATCGCTTTGTGCGATCTGCCAATACGCAGGGGATCCAGCGATTTTTGCTTACGGCCGGCGCCATAGGCATTTTGTACAAGAAGAATGCGTCAATCAGTGGTGCTGAAGTGGGTTGCCAAGGCGAGGTGGGGTCTGCCTGTTCAATGGCCGCCGGTGCATTAGCGGAAGTGCTGGGGGGCACGCCCGAACAAGTTGAAAATGCGGCGGAAATTGGAATGGAACACAACCTTGGTCTGACCTGTGACCCGATTGGTGGCTTGGTTCAAGTGCCTTGTATTGAGCGCAATGCCATGGCTGCCATCAAAGCTATCGCTGCTGCGCGCATGGCCATGCGAGGTGACGGTCAGCATTTTGTATCGCTCGATAAGGTGATCAAAACCATGCGCGAAACGGGTCGAGACATGCACCACAAATACAAAGAAACGGCCCGCGGGGGGTTAGCGATGAATGTCCTCGAGGTGCCAGTCAATATTGTCGATTGCTAGGACAAAAAAAAGCCACATGATATGTGGCTAAATGTCTCTGTTCTCGTGTATCAAGCGAGCAAGGGGTTACTCGCCAAAGAACATCGTTGCCGTCAATCCAACGGTGCGAGGTGCCGCAGGTGTAATGCCCTGCGACAAACCGGGATTTAACGTGAAATTGTGCAGCATGTACTGCTCGTCAGTAGCATTTTTTACCCACGCGGCTAATTCCCAACCATTGTCAGAGGTGTAGGCCGCGCGCAAATTGAGCAAATCGTAAGCCGTCATTTTTGACGCTTCACGGTTTTGCACATCTTGGAAGGCTTCATCTTTATGGGTGTAATCCGCCCGTGCATTGATTGAACCGTTAGCCACAGGATAATCAAAAATCATACTCAACGAGTAAGCGTTCTCTGGCGCATTGCGCAATTTGTTACCTGTGAAACTGGCTAAATCCCCATCCAAACGCGTGTATTCCGTATCCAAATAGGCATAAGTACCCGCCAATTGTAAGTGCTCAGTGACCTGCCATTGGGTTTCAAGTTCTAAGCCCTGAATTTTCGCCTCGCCGGCGTTCTGCGTAAGAATAGGGCCGGGGCCGCCATTGACCACGGTTTGGATAAGTACCTGCAAATCGTCGTAATTAGAACGGAAGGCGGCGGCATTAAAGCGCATCGAACCGTCTAACAGCGTACCTTTAATACCTGCCTCATAGTTGATGACTTTTTCTTCGTTAAATGGTGTGGTGGCGGCTGCGAGAGTACTCGCCATCCCTTGATAGCCACCGCTCTTGAAGCCCGTGGATACAGAGGCGTATGACATGACGTCATCGCTCAAGCGGTAATTAAGCGCCACTTTGGGAGTAAAGGCGTTCCAAGAATTGTTGACAGCAATATCAAACGGCTGCAAAACAACAAAGCCATAATCGGGTACGCCAACGTTGGTGGCGTCTTTCGTTTCGCTGGTATAGCGCGCGCCAACAGTTACGTCTGTGCGCTCGTTAAGGGTCCATGTCGCTTGGCTGAAAATGCCGTAACTTTTTGTCTCGTTCGACTGTGTCGTACTCGCGTATAAGGGCAGGGGTAAGTAATTTGGCAATAGCGACGGAATCAACTCGGCTGGCACGCCAGCGGCAGCTAACTGTGCACTCACCGCCGGTACACACACGGCATTACAAGAGATATCGTTGTACTCGAAGCGATCGACCTGTTCATTTAGGAAGAACACCCCAGATTGCACGAAAAGGCTGTCCGACACATCTGTCGCGTAACGTATTTCTTGACTGAATTGTTTGCTGCTCTCTTCTACACCATTGTCCATTGACGCAAGCTGAATATACTCCACCGCGCCACCAAACGATAAATCAAGCACGTCGGCATCGGCTTTACGATAGGCCGTAATCGAGGTCAGATGACCACTCTCAAGGTCCCAATCCATTTGCAAAGACGCTCCTTGCGACTGCACATCAGAGTAGGGCTCTTTGGTATGAAGGTTTTCATAGAAGCCTGGCCTGAGACCGCTACCGGCAACAATCTGACCCTGCAAAAGTTCAGTGCCCACGTTGCGACCGGGCGCCACGCGTTGGTCGTCGGAATAATCGATGCTGAATAACCACTCCATCTTGTCCGAGGGTTGGCCAAGAAGTTGTGCGCGCACGCCTTTACTTTCGAAGGCATTAAAATTGTCTAAATCGGCCACAATGCTTTTCACATAGCCATCACGTTCTTTGTAGCTGTATGAGATCTTACCGGATACGGTATCAGACAAACCGCCATTGATCTTACCGCGAGTCGACGTATAACCTAAATCACCAGCGGACAGTTCCAGGGCCGCTGAAAATGCTTGCGAAGGTTTTTGCGTCACAATATTAATGGCGCCGCCCGCGGCATTTTTACCATATAGGGTACCCTGCGGGCCGCGCAATACTTCGACGCGTTCCAGGTCAAATAAATCGAAGGCCTGGCCAGCGGTACGACCGACATACACGCCGTCAACGAACATCACAACGGATTGGTCTTCTGAGGCTCCATCGGCATTTGAACCAATACCACGAATAAATAGCTGGGGTTGGGCGGGTGTGAATGTGCCCATGCTAAAACCGGGGGTGCGCGTTGAAATCGCGTTGACATCACTGAGGTCGGCGGCGCGTAATTCTTCGGCACCAATGGCTGTAATGGCAATCGGGACGTCTTGCAAGTTCTGTTCACGGTGCTGGGCCGTCACTACAACCTCTTCCAAGGCCTGTGCTGACGCATCAAACGTCAGTACGGCTATGGCCGTGGCGAGCAATGTCTTTTTAGTATGTGTTCGTGTCAACATGGCGATTACCCCGCTTGTTGTGATTATTGTAGGTAACGTGCGGTAGCAAGCTTAGTCTAAAAAAAGCATAACCACGCATTATGTCTTCAATATAAGCATTCTCAGGGTGTAAAACATACCATTTTACGACAATCAGCTTATCATTTGACGACGTTAAAGCGCGAGGAGCGTGTTAGTCCCCATACTTTTATGTGCTTTGCTGCTGTTGCCAAGTGGCCGGAGACATGCCGGTTGCTCGCTTGAACGCACGCGAGAAAGCACTCGCATTTTGGTAGCCCAGGAGGTCAGACAATTCCAAAATACTGACCGATGAATTAATCAAAAAATCTTCTGCCGTGCGTTGCCGTATGTCATTCAATAGTTGTTTAAAGTGCGTACCTTCTGCCTGCATTTTGCGTTGTAATTTTCTGGGATGCATTCCCATGAGCTCGCTTATATAGTCAAAATTGCATCGGGGTGTCCCCAGTGTGGTTTGGATATGGTGTGTGACAGTCCCGAGCAGATTGTCTTGCTGTAAGTGGGTGGAGGCGAGTGCCGCCAGTTGTTTTAGCAGGAAGGTGTATAGCTCGCGGTCTGCCGAGGGGATAGGTGTATCTAGCGCGCTGGTTGAAAATACCAGGCCATTATAGGGTTGATTGAAGCAAACAGGCGCATTGAAAAAGGCTTCCATCTTGCGCCGATATTCTGTCGGCGAGTGAGAAAAGCACACCTGATGGAGGTGGAATTTATCGCCAGTGAGGACGTTGAGCGATTTAAAGACCGTGGTAATAGCCAAGGTTTGTAGCTGTGCCATTGGTGCGTTGAGTGCGACGCGTGTGCGGCGAATCAAGGACGTGTATTCCCCGTCGGAGATCAATTCCCAGCGGGAAAATTCACTATTTAAAAGCGATAGTCCAATCGCATCGTTGATGGCCGTTCCAATGGTTGGAGCAAATTTGACGACACGCCCAATATGCGAGAAGCGATGGGGAGGCTGCTCTCTGCCAACTAAGAATCCAAAATAATCGCACTTTGCCTTTTCGGCGACATCGTTAAAAAAATCCACCACGCAATGAATGGGGATAAAGGCATCACATGGTTCGAGCAGACGTCGGTCGATGCCGCTTTTCTCCAGCGACTCGCTAAGATCAAAACCAAGCAACTTCGCGGCCTCAATACTTCCCAACAAGATATCTGCCGACATCCGCAACGGAGCATTTCTGTCATAACGCTTTAATGGGTAGTCCATGTCACATCCACAATATGAGGGTTAAAGCCCACCAATGTCTTTAAGAATGTAGTTAATGATGTCGCCAAATGGTAGGTCAAATGTCGCGAAGTGTTAAATGACCGTGTCGCGAAGTTGTTAGGATGAAATTAATTACCAAAGGAAGCGTGACATGCGTAGTTGGATTTTTGCCGTCCTTTTGATGTGCCAAGTCGCGGCCGTGACTGCAGCGCAACGCGATCACGCGCTTGATCAGGTCGCAGATGCGTACCTGACGCTCGCGTTGCAGTTGACCCATTACGATAAAAATCCCTTCGTTTTTATTGGCGACAAGTCACGCTTGGCGGCGGCAAAAAGCGAGGTGCCAAGTTTGGCCGAGCTCGAAACTCAACTGGCGGGTCAACTCGCTGTGCTCAGGGCATTAACGCACGGCGATGCCGGACGTCGTGCCTCATTGGACGCCAGATTGCTTGCCACCCTGACACGCGCTCAGATACTGCAGGGGAAATATCCTGCCAGCTTTGATGATGAAACGCGTTTAATGTTTGGTGTTGTGGTGCCCTCGCGTTCGGAGACCCATTTTTCTGCCTTAATTGCTGAACTTGATCAGCTCATACCTGGGGATGCGCCATTGCATGAACGGATGGAACGCTTTCGCGATCAATTCGTCATTCCGGTGGAAAAACTCTCGTTGGTTATGAATACCGCCTTACAGGAATGCCGGCGTCGCACTAAGGCAAATATCGCCATGCCTGCCGACGAAGCGCTTCAACTTGTGATTGTGCAGGACAAGCCCTTTGTTGGGTTTACTCAGTTTATGGGCGACAGCCGCAGCCAAATTTTGATCAATCGTGATGTGCCGGTACATATTGAGCGCGCGATTGAGTTGGGCTGTCATGAGGCCTACCCTGGGCACCACACCCATGGTTCATTACTGGAAGCCAATATTTCAATGTCTCGCGGTTGGGCGGAATTTGATTATTTTCCACTTTATGGACCGTTTGCCATCGTGATGGAAGGTGTGGCGAATTTTGGCATCGATGTGGCGTTTCCTGCCGATGAGCGAGAAAAGTACGAGCGCGACGTCTTGCTACCTATGGCGGGAATTTCAGACAACGATTACGCCACCTATCAGCACTACCTGAGGCTGCAGCGAGAATTGAACTTTGCCCGTAATGAAGCTGCTAGGATGTACCTCTATGGGGGAGCGAGCCGCGAAGAAGCCATTGAGTGGTTAATGCGATTTGGCTTGGAGACTCGAGGGACGGCGTCGCAGCGGTTGGATTTTATAGCGGCATATCGAACCTATGTGATCTGCTACAACTTCGGGCTCGATGTGGTTGAGCAGTTTGTGCAGCGCACCGCACAAAATGACACGTGGGATACGCTAGAAAATATCCTCAACGGCAACATTACCCCAGAAATGATGCTACAGACCATCCAACAATAAAAAGAGTACCGAGGTGAATATGATGCGTTTACTTCCCTTAACCTGCTTGATGTTTACTGCGAAGGTGTTGGCCGCTTCTGCGCTGGTGGGGGGGGAGCCCGGCGAAGAAATCATTAATACCGTGCTGGCAATGGGCGTCGCGCCGCCCAAAGTCGCGAGCCCTGTAGGCGAGGAAGCCAGTGGCCCATATGCGCGACTTGTTATCAAAAATGCCTTCCTTATTGACGGGACGGGAGCGCCTACCCAAGGCCCAGTGACCATTGTGGTAGAAGGTGATCGTATTGCCAACATTATGGGGGCAGGAACCGGCTCGCTAACGCTGGGTAACATTCAAGATGACGAAAAAACGCGTGTCTTAGACGCCACGGGTAAGTACGTGATGCCGGGCTTTGTTAATGCACATGCTCATTTAGGTACGCCTAGCCATGTCTTTGGTGGTGCTTTAACCGATCCAGAATATGTCACCAAGCTATGGTTGGCGCATGGCATTACCACCGTGCGAGAACCGGGTTCATTGATGGGGTTGGGTTGGACGTTGCGGCATAAGCAACTGAGTGAGCAGGGTAAAATAGCGGCTCCCCGGATCGTGGCGCATGCCTTATTTCCAGAAGCCATCAGCCAGCCTGATCAGGCGCGAAAATGGGTGAGAGCCGTCAAAAAACGTGGTGCCGATGGGGTTAAATTTCTAGGTGCAGCCCCCGAAGCCATCGAAGCGGCCATCGAGGAAGCTAAGTCGCTTGGTATGAAGACCATGTATCACCATTCACAGGTCACGGTGACCCGCATGAATGTGCTGGATTCAGCGCGCCTAGGGCTGAATAGTATGGAACATTGGTATGGTTTGCCTGAGGCGATGTTCGAAAAGCAAACCGTGCAGCATTATCCCCATGACTATAACTATAACGATGAGCAGGACCGTTTTTCAGAAGCAGGACGATTGTGGGCCCAATCGGCGGAACCGGGTTCTCCGATATGGCAACAAACCATTCAAGAACTGATTGACTTGGATTTCACGATCAATCCGACGTTTAGTATTTATGAGGCGAATCGTGACTTCATGCGGGTCAGCCGTGCTGAATGGTTGGATGAGTTCACCATGCCTTACATGATCCGTGCCTTCCAGCCCAACCCACATGTACATGGGTCTTATCATTTTGATTGGACTAGCAGTCATGAGGCCGACTGGCGTCGCAACTACCAGCTATGGATGCAGTTTATCAACGACTACAAAAATGCCGGCGGTCGTGTCACGGTGGGATCAGATACTGGTTTCATTTTTGGGGTTTACGGTTTTGGTTATGTGCGCGAGTTAGAGATGTTCCTTGAAGCGGGTTTTCATCCGCTCGAAGTCATTAAAGCCGCTACCTTGAATGGCGCAGAACTGCTCGGCATGGATAAAGACATCGGGACGGTACATATTGGTAAAAAAGCGGATTTGGTGATCGTGAACGAAAATCCCCTGCATAATTTTAAAGTCCTGTATGGCACTGGCCATGAAATTCTCAACCGTCAAAGCGGTGAATTTGAACGCACCACGGGGGTTGAATACACCATTAAAGATGGGCAGGTTTTCGATGCCAAGAGGCTGCGAGAGCAGGTAAAAACGATGGTGGCCACGCAAAAGGCACGCGAAGTGTCCGTGGGCAATAAGTGATGACGTTTCGACAGAGTCTGCAATTATTGGTGATTTATTTGCTATTGGCGATCACGTTTAATGTGTGTTGGTTAGTGGCAAAATTTGGCTTTGGCATAGATTTCATCGCCAATGGAAAGATTATCAGTAGCCTTGTTATGTTGCAGATGCTGTGGCCTGTGATTTGGCTGGGGTACCGTGGCCACCGCATGGCATTTGTATTGGTGATGGTCGTGATGACCCCAATGTTGGTGCGTGGGGGAATCTGGCCTCATGTAGCGCGCTGGTTAGATGGCGATCTGGGCAGTTATGTGCATTGGTTGGTGTATTGGTGGGCTCTACTCATTAATGTGTTTGGTGTTGTTGTGAGCTTAGCGGCCATTGGATTGGCGCTGTCACAAAAGCGCGCTGTGAGTCGTGCCTCATGGCATTTGCTTCAATAGTTAGCGGCCAGCCGCTGACCCTTGAGGTTGTCCGGGAATAGGCATGCATTCCATGACCTCAACGCCGTCTCCAGGAAAATAGCGAAAATGGGGGTGGTCGATGAACATGGCTGCAGCGGCTTCATGGTTTTCTGCACGAACAATCACGTAGGCGCTTAGGGCATTACTTGTGTCAACAATGCCGTCGTGGTCAATTAACTTCGTCTTGCCCAAGGGCCCACCTGCATCGATGATGGCAGACCCGTGAGTTTGCATCCAAGCTTCCCAAGCCTGCATACCAAGTAGTATTTGATGTTGCTGTTCCTCTGGGCGCATAGATTGCCAGCGTGAAGCATTTAACCCAGTTTGACTACCGGTAAACATTGCCATGAATTTTTTCATGTGGCGAGCCTTCCTAAACGGGTGACGAATTAACCTGCATACGTGATGTGTCGTGGCACTTTAAATGAGTATAAGTGAACCTAGGTTGGCTACAAATAGAAAAAAGAGCGATTTAACCGAGGGAAATGGCGCACCCGGCGCGATTTGAACGCGCGACCTTTGGCTTCGGAGGCCAACACTCTATCCAACTGAGCTACGGGTGCGTAATAGGGACATTTTAATCTAACCATAACGTTTCAAGCATCCATCCCTGGGATACCTGATCCGGCCTCGGCGTCGTGCCTCGGCGTTCGCAAGCTGCGATGCTGTGCATCGGTCTTGCTCACCCAACTGAGCTACGGGTGCGTAATAGGGACATTTTAATCTAACCATAACGTTTCAAGCATCCATCCCTGGGATACCTGATCCGGCCTCGGCGTCGTGCCTCGGCGTTCGCAAGCTGCGATTACTAGTAGTTTAAAATCGCGCCTAGTTTAACCGAAAATATTTTTGTGCGCGCGGGCAAATGTCACTAAATCCCCCATTTTTAGAAGAACTCCCATCTATTTGTGGTGAATAGTCGTAATTATTACGTGTGTTCCTGCTGCGGCTAGGCGTAACGGTGTTTTATCCGTATAATGTCCCGCAGTTTTTATAAGAGTGTCTATGTTGGCGCTCGACGTTGATTATCGGAGTATCTGAGATGAAATTGTTTGCCAAAGTTCTCGCTTTTGTAGCTATCTGTTCCGCGAGCTTTTCGGTATTGGCGCTGTCAGACGCGCAACGTAATGCTATTGCCGAGCGTTTGAAGCCCGTAGGTAGTGTTTGTATTGAGGGCGACAGCTCATGTGCAACCGCCTCTGCTGCGGTAGCGGGTGCAGCAAAGAGCGGTGAAGAGATTTATAACACCAGTTGCATGGCGTGTCATACTACGGGCGCGGCGGGTGCGCCAAAATTTGATGACAAAGCCGAATGGTCAGCGCGCCTAGCTGCTCGCAGCGTTGATACTATTTATCAAAATGCCATCAAAGGTTATAACGCAATGCCCGCGATGGGTCTTTGCATGTCGTGTTCAGATGATGACATTATAGCTACCGTTGATTACATGTTGGCCCATAACGGTCTGTAATCTCTCCGGTTAGCAATAGATCCCCGTACAGGGTAGCTGTGCGGGGATTTTTTATTTTAGGGATCGAATAATGACCACTGTCTTCATTGTGTTAGCCATTGTTGCTCTACTGGCCACGATCTTTGAGGACATCATTCATATCAACAAGGCAAAAACGACATTATTTATCGGTACCCTAAGTTGGGTGTTGTATTACGTTACCGCGCTTGAGAATGTGCCGCATGAAGTGATTTCAGAACGATTCGCTGACAATCTCTTAGAAATTGCCACGTTGTGGCTCTTTCTAATGGCAGCCATGACCTTTGTCGCCTACCTCAACAGCAGAAATATCATTCGCCACCTTGTGCAAGAAGTGCTACCGCCACGGATGCATGAACGCACCTTGCTCCTGTTGATTGGTGGCTTTGCGTTTGTTTTTTCTATGCTGGCCGACAACATCACCACCACACTAATTACCTTAGCCGTTTATTCTTCCGTTGATATGCCTGCCCATAAACGCATTAAATATGCCGCGTTAATCGTGTTTGCCGTCAACAGCGGTGGCGTGGGATTGGTGACCGGTGAGGTCACGACCTTAATGATCTTCTTGGCAGGCAAGGTCAGTATTACCGATTTGTTGGCATTGGTTCTTCCGTCGCTGTTGGCGGTGTTATTGTTGGCGTTGATGCTTTTCCCCGGGCTCAATCGCTACGTCGATTTTGAGCACCATGACTATGTATTTACCCATCGTGACCGATTCATCATGGGGGCTTTTTTAATTACTATTTTGCTTACCCTCGTGCTCAATATTGGCTTTGATGTGCCGCCTGTGTTGACGTTCTTGTTTGGGTTGAGTGCGATGTTTTTACTCGATGAGTGGTTTAAATCCTCGCCACAGGACGAGCCTATATTGCACTACATCCGCGAAATTCACTTCGACACATTGTTGTTCTTTTTGGGGGTGTTGTTGATCGTCGGTCTTTTGCAAGAGATCGGCGTGCTGTTTGAATTGGTCAAATTGTACGATTGGCTACCTGTAGCTTGGGCGAATTTCCTGATGGGGGTGTTGTCGTCGTTAATTGATAACGTGCCGATGACCGCTGCCGTTATTAAGGCCGATATTCCTATGAGTCAGCTTGATTGGTTGGCGCTCACTTACGCCACAGGCGTTGGTGGATCTATTTTGGTAATCGGCTCGGCCGCCGGCATTATTACCATGGGTAAAATGAAAGAAGTGACTTTTTTCTCGTATGGGAAAATCTTCCTGCCACTGTTTGTTGCCTACGGTTTTGGCTATCTCGCCAACCTGTGGTTTACTCGTTGGCTGTTTTTGTAGGGGTAAGCCATGAATGCTATCGTTATTGCCGTCGTTATTATGTTGGGCTTAAGCCTGGCGCGCTTCAATGTGGTGGCGTCACTGTGTTTAGGCGCACTCATTGGCGGGTTATTAGGTGGCTTAGATCTGCAACAAACCATCGACGCCTTCAGTGGTGGGCTGGGGGGCGGGGCTACGGTGGCGCTCAGCTATGCGTTGCTCGGCGCGTTTGCTATTTGTATCGACGTGTCAGGATTGCCTCGTGTTCTGTCGGGTCGATTGATCAGTCGCTTGCAAGCGGAATCAGTGGCGATTGGACGGCTGAAATGGATGCTCATCGGAAGTATTGCTCTTGCGGCCATTTTTTCGCAAAACTTGATTCCTGTGCATATCGCTTTTATTCCCATTTTAATTCCGCCATTGATTGGCGCGTTTAATCGCTTGAATCTCGACCGTCGACTGATTGCCTGCGTGCTGACCTTTGGCCTAGTGACCCCCTATATGCTATTACCTGTGGGCTTTGGCGCGATTTATCTCAACGATATTCTGTTAGCCAATGTAGCGAGCAATGGTGATGTGACGCTCGAGTCGGGTATGTTGATTAAGGCGATGGCCATCCCTGCCGCAGGCATGATACTCGGGCTACTTGTGGCGATTGTCTTTAGCTATCGACAGCCGCGTCAGTACCGACAAACCGAAGCGAGTGAAACATCGAGTAAGCCCGTTCCCTTTTCTAAGGTGTTGGTGGCACTGGCGGCAATTGTGGTGGCTTTTGTTGTACAGCTTTGGTCGGGAGCAATCATTCTTGCGGCGCTTGCGGGCTATTTTGTCTTTGTATCCGGTGGGGTGGTGCGTTGGTCTGAAGCCAATAGTGTGTTCGCCAACGGTATGAAGATGATGGCGCAGATTGGTTTTGTCATGATAGCTGCCGCAGGTTTTGCCGCGGTCATGAAAGCCACCGGTCATGTGGACACGTTGGTCACCAGTGCCGCCGAGTGGATCGGCGGCAGTAAATCACTCGCGGCAGCGGCCATGTTATTGGTGGGCTTGTTAGTCACCATGGGCATTGGGTCATCTTTTTCGACCATTCCAATTATTGCCACAGTATTCGTGCCATTAGCGATACAACTGGGTTTTAGCCCGTTGGCCACCTTAGCCTTAGTAGGAACTGCGGGAGCATTAGGGGATGCCGGCTCTCCGGCGTCAGATTCGACCTTGGGTCCCACGATGGGTTTATCTATTGACGGTCAGCACGATCATGTGTGGGACTCAGTGGTACCGACATTCTTGCATTACAACTTGCCACTGTTGGTATTTGGGTGGTTTGCCGCCATGGTACTTTAGGATTTAAACAACCCGAGTAAGCCATCCATGGTTTGGCGCCCTTTAGCGCGGTTGTCATCTTCGCTCGTGGCGTCACGTCCCACCCAGTGAATGTCCTCGGGGGGGAGTTCACTTAAAAAACGACTGGGTTCGGTTTCAAAGGTTTCACCGTAAAGTTTACGCTTACCGGCATAGGTCAGGGTGAGCGTTTTACGGGCTCGGGTAATACCCACGTAGGCTAAGCGACGCTCTTCCTCGATATTGTCTTCTTCGATGCTGGTGCGGTGAGGCAGCAGTTCTTCCTCCATGCCGATGATGTAGACATGGGGAAACTCCAATCCTTTCGAGGCATGGATGGTCATTAACGACACCCGATCCCATTCTTGCTCTTCCTCTTGCCGTTCCATCATATCCCGCAATATCAAACGGCTGATGGCGGTTTCGATGCTGGGCTCGTCGCCATCATCTTCTTGGCGTTGTAGTGAATCCGATAGCGCCGTGATGAGATAGTCAATGTTTTGGAAACGTTTCTCGGCGGCTGCCGTGCTGGCGCTGTTCTGATGCAACCAGCCTTCGTAGTCGATATCGGCAATCATTTCACGGATGGCCTTGATGGGTTCGCCTTCAAAACAGTTGTAGGCGACTCGATTCATCCAGTCTTTGAACTCTCTCAGTTGTTTAAGGCCTTTGGAGGGAACATGGGCTTCCAGGCCCATTTCGTCGATGGCCTCAAACATGCTCAAGTGACGCATGCCGGAATAGGATCCCAGTCCCTCTAGTGTGGCCGTGCCAATGTGCCTACGCGGTACGTTGATGATTCGCAGGAAGGCATTGTCATCCGTGCTATTCACCAGTAACCGCAAGTACGACATGATGTCCTTGATTTCGGCTTTGGCAAAAAAGGATTGGCCGCCGCTAATTGAGTAAGGCACTTGGTGGGTTTGCAGCTTCATTTCTAGAATCCGCGACTGGTGATTGCCGCGATAAAGAATGGCAAAATCCTGAAACTTGATGCCTCGGGTGAGGTTGAAGTCCACAATCTCGGTCACTACGCGTTCAAGTTCACCGTCTTCAGAGGGGCATCGAATCACGCGAATCGGATCACCAATGCCCAATTCACTCCACAATTGCTTTTCAAAGATGTGCGGGTTGTTCGCGATGAGTGTATTGGCACTGCGCAAAATACGCGCGGTCGAGCGGTAGTTTTGCTCCAACATGACCACCTTAAGGTGTGGAAAATCCTCTTGTAATTTTCCCAAGTTTTCAGGCCGCGCGCCCCGCCAAGCGTAAATGGACTGGTCATCGTCACCCACTACGGTTAACCCGCCTCGGTCTCCCACCAGCTGTTTTACCAACATGTACTGACTGATATTGGTATCTTGGTATTCGTCTACCAGTAAGTAGCGAATCTTCTTGCGCCAACGGGCAAGGGCTTCAGGGTCGCGTTGGAATAACTCCACTGGCACCAAAATCAAATCGTCAAAGTCGACCGCATTATAAGCTCGCAAGGCTTGCTGATAGCGATCGAATACTCTGGCCGCCAGCACTTCCATCTCGTCTTCGGCATGGCTCATGGCCTGTGCCGGCGAAATCATTTCGTTTTTCCAGTTGGAAATGGTGTTTTGCAGATAGTCGACTTGGTCCTTCTCGACGTCGTCGGCAATGATAAGTTCTTTGATTAGGGTGCTCGCATCAATAGCATCGAATACCGAAAAGCCCGGTTTAAACCCCAGTGCGGCGCTCTCTTTGCGGATAATTCTCAGACCAAGGTTGTGAAACGTCGAGACCGATAAACCGCGCGATAAAGGCTTTGGCAAGAGGGCAGTGACACGCTCTTTCATCTCGCGTGCGGCCTTGTTGGTAAAGGTGACGGCGGCAATATTGCTAGCTTTATAGCCACACTGTTCGATGAGATAGGCCATCTTTTTGGTAATGACCGATGTTTTGCCACTGCCTGCCCCGGCCAGCACGAGGAGTGGGCCGTCGATGTAATGCACCGCTTCTTTTTGGCGTGGATTGAGCATGCGCGTCAGGTCTCAAAAATGGGCACGTATTGTAGCAAGCTTGGCGCCCTTGTGTGAGACTTGTTTAGAAGAGGGTGACGATCTTACGAAGCGCTAACACTGTCACCGTGACAACGATCGTCACAGCGAGCATGTTGGTGCCCGTGCGATTGCGATAGTCACCTAGCAGCGGGCTGTTGGCGACATGCAGGAGTGTTAAGGCAATGATGGGTAATAAGAGAGCATTCGTGGCTTGTGCCCCGATGATGAGCACGGTCGGGCGTGTGGCGAGCAGTGCAAAAAGGGTGCCCGTCACTAGCACGACCAGTGCAATCCACTTGCTGAGGCCTTGCCGGTCGTCACCTAGCGCACCGCACACCGCCCAGCCAGCCGCTAGCGGCGCGGTGATCGAGGAGGTAATGCCAGCGGCAAAAAGGCCGCTGCCAACCAATATTCTCCCCCATCCTGGCAGTTGAGTTTCCACCGCACTGACTAAGGCCTGAATAATCCCTGTGCCATCACTGTGTTGAATGGCTGTGGCAGCAACCACCACAATGGCGGCAGTAATCGTGCCGCCAATCAGGATTGAGATAGCGCTTTCGCGGCGTGCTTCATCAAGTGCTGTTGCTATCGATTCGCCAGCCCAACGAAGTTTTACCGCATTGGCATGGAGAAATAAATTATACGGAACCACCGTGGTACCAATGAGCGCAAGCATCAGCGTGAGGTGCTGGCTGGAAAAGGACGGCCATAGCTTCGCGCTCGGTAGCGCGATAAAGGCAGGCAGCAATAGTAATGCAAGACCGATGAATAATAGCGCCATGAGGGCGACGAGACTCACCAATACCCGTTCAAACACGTGGTAACTGTCGAGGTAGATAAGGGCGCCTGCGACCAGCGCCGTACAGGCAATAACCAGCGAGAGCGGCAAACCAAATGCGGCTTGAAGCCCCAACCCAGCCCCGGAAAGGTTACCCGACTGATAGGCGGCATTTCCCACGCCAATCGCAAGCATGATGAGTAGCATCAGCCAAGATCCCCACCACCTTCCTGTGCCAATGGTACGCATTAGGCCGGCTAAGTCACGCTGGGTAACCAGCGCACTGCGCAGTGCCAACTCTTGTAAGACTAGGGTGGCTAGCACTGAAAAGGCGACGGCCCACAATAGTGCAGCGCCACTGGTGGCGCCGGCACTGGCCGCAGTGGTAACAGTACCAGGCCCAATAAAGGCGGCGGCAACCATGGCTCCGGGACCAAGACGCATTGTGATTCCTCCGTTGTTTTAGTTATTTAACCATCCGTGAGCGGTATCAGTTAAGGCGGATTACGCCGAACTTACACCAAATTGGCGCATGGAGAGTGCTTCTTGCAGATCACAAAGCTGCAGTGGTCGTTGCGATAAATCGGCGCAGGTTTGTGCCACGCGGATAGCACGATGCGCTCCCCGAGGTGACAGTCCTAGCGTTTGCATGGCCTTGTTCAGGTAGTGGCGCACCGAGGGAACGGCACACAACAGTTGTGTTAGGGCGGCCGGTGAGAGTTGTGCATTATTACACCCTTGGCGCGCCAGTTGACGTTGCCGCGCTTGGTGGACGCGCAGGGCAATGGTGGCCGACCGTTCATTATTGTCGCTGACCTCAAATAGATCGATGCCATCACTGTCCATGGCAATGTGTAAATCAATCCTATCGAGTAAGGGCCCTGAGATTTTGTTGCGATAGCGTTGTACTTGTTCAAAACTACAGCGGCAAGCATGCTGCGCACTGCCATAGTAGCCGCAGGGACAAGGATTCATGGCGGCCAGCAATTGAAAGCGTGCCGGGTAGCAAATCATGCGTTTGGCCCGAGCAATATGGATCATGCCGTTCTCGAGGGGTTCGCGTAACATTTCAATACTGTGGCGTTGAAACTCCGGCAGTTCATCTAGAAATAAAACGCCGTGGTGGGCGAGACTGATGGCACCAGGTTTGGGATCACTACCCCCGCCACAAAGAGCCACGGCCGATGCGGAGTGATGTGGCGCATGAAATGGACGTTCACCGAGAGTATGGGGTCGTCCTAATAAGGAATAAATCGCAGCGACTTCTAGTCCTTCTTCGTCGGTAAGAGGCGGCAAAAGGGAATTAAATCGTTGTGCAAGCAAGGATTTCCCTGTACCTGGCGGGCCAAACAAGAGCAGATTGTGCCCGCCGGCGGCAGCGATTTCACAGCCGCGCTTAGCAACCGTTTGACCCATCACCTCAGCCATATCGTGTGAACTGATCACGGGGCTCATTGGTTGGCGTTGGCAGACGGGCAATAGGGTATCACCTCTGATGTGAGCGCATACCTCTAATAAACTTTGTGCCGCCAAACAGCGTACGCCGGGTACTAACGCCGCTTCGTGTTGATTAGCGGCGGGGACAATCAACACGAGGTCTTCGCGCTTGCACGCCAAGGCGGCACTCAATACCCCTTTTACCGGGCGGAGGCTCCCATTCAGTGAAAGTTCACCAAGTAGGATATAGCCCGCGCAAGAGGGCAGTTGCTTTGAGGCACTCAAGATGCCTAAGGCAATGGCGAGATCAAAGCGACTCCCCTCTTTAGGGAGATCGGCAGGGGCAAGGTTGATGGTGACACGACGTTGTGGGAAGTCAAAGCCTGAATTTTGCAGTGCACTTCGCACTCGATCTTTAGCCTCGCGCACCGTCATTTCAGCCAGCCCAACCATATTAATACCCGGTAGACCGTTAGCAATATGCGTTTCTATGGTGACCGTGGGCGCATCGAGACCGTGCATTGCACAGCTATGAGTCAGGGTTAGCGACATAAGGCATCCTTGCGTGTCGCGAAAAGTACAGGCTTATTCGCTAAGTGCTTTAAGCTCAGCTTCCAAGGCGTCGAGCTGGGCTTGGCAGCGGCGCAGTTTTTCAGCCTGTGCGTCAAACTCGGCACGGCTCACAACATCCATTTTTTCAAGCGCGCTTTGTACCAGTGCGCGGATATTTTTTTGCATATCGGCACGCGCGGCCTCTCCCGGCAACATCTCCACAGCGTGTTTGACAAAGTCTTCTATTGAAAATGGGGGCTTATCCATCGTGTTCTCCTTAGTGTTGGAGCAAGTTTAACGTAATTTCACAGCCATGTGCCCTAGACCGATGCACAGTTTATATGCACCAAATGAGTGCGGAGTTACATATTGGTGCGAGAAAGCTATTGAAAACGGTTTCAATTTCAGCTCAATTATTGTGCAGTATGGCTTAAGCTATTGTTTTTATTTGTTTTTAAAAAGTTGGCACGTCCAATGCAAAATCCATGGTGTAAAACAATACAACAGAAGGCTATTAACCTTCTGAACAATCTTTGGAGAGATACCATGAAAAAAGTAACACGTTTTGTTCCTGCTGCTATTGCTGCGTCAATTTTTGCTGCCTCGTTGAATGCTGCTCCTGCTGTTGCAGAAGTGTCAGCTAACGTCGGCTATGCCTCTGAATATTACTTCCGAGGTATTTTACAAAAAGAATCATCAGCGTCAGCCGGTGTTGACTATGAAGAGGGTGGCTTCTACCTCGGCTCATGGGCTGCAGATGTAGGCGATGGTTTAGAAGTGGATGTGTATACCGGTTATGGCATGGAGTTCGAGAGCGGTTTGAGCTTGGGCGTGGGCTTCACCGGCTACTACTACACCGGTGAGTTCGACGATACTTACGAAGAAGTTAACCTGTCGGCCGGTTTTGGCGCATTGAGCTTCGAATACAGCATTGGTGAGTGGAAAGGTTTTGGTACACCCGCTGACTACACCTTCGCGGCGGTGACATACTCGGCAGAAAACGGTTTCTACGGCACGTACGGTACGTTTGGCGACGAAGCTGACGGCGATTACCTCGAGCTAGGTTATGGCACAGAGATCGGTGGTTTTGACGCTGGCGTGGCGCTCATCTTAAACAGTGAAGAGTTGTCAGATCAAATGGATGCCGCGGGCAATCCAGATAAAGGTCAGGCGATTGTTTTCAGCTTGGGTAAGAGCTTCTCTTTCTAAGCAACGTTTCCCTCACTCACGCCTCAATAGGGGCGTGAGTTTTCTGTAACCCTAGGAGGTGTTCAGTGAAACTGATTACGGCAATTATCAAGCCATTCAAATTGGATGACGTGCGTGAAGCATTGTCAGACATTGGTGTCCAAGGCGTCACCGTGACCGAAGTCAAAGGTTTTGGTCGTCAAAAGGGCCACACCGAGCTTTACCGTGGTGCCGAATATGTGGTGGATTTTCTACCCAAGGTGAAAATCGAGGTGGGTATCAGTGATGCCATCGTCGATCAAACAATTGAAGCCATTAGCCGTGCCGCCCAAACCGGGAAAATTGGTGACGGCAAAATTTTCGTGACAAACCTAGAGCAAGCCGTACGTATTCGTACCGGCGAGACCGGTGACGAAGCCATTTAAGGCGCGTGACTTCCCAAAGGCTTAAGGAGAGCTAGGATGGAAAACCAAATTTTTGAACTGCAATACGCCATGGACACGTTCTATTTTCTGATCTGTGGCGCACTCGTTATGTGGATGGCGGCAGGTTTCGCTATGTTAGAGGCCGGCTTAGTTCGCGCTAAAAACACCACAGAAATCTTAACGAAAAACGTCGCGTTGTTCGCGATTGCCAGCACCATGTACTTGGTGTGTGGTTATGAGTTGATGTATGGCGGCGGATACTTCTTATCTGGTGTGACAACCGTTGCACAGATGGATGAAGCGGCTGTCGCGGGTGTCTTAGCGGCTTCTGCCGAAGCGGGTTTCGACGGTGATTCTGTATACTCAGGCGCGTCTGACTTCTTCTTCCAAGTGGTCTTTGTGGCCACCTGTATGTCAATTGTGTCTGGTGCGGTTGCTGAGCGCATGAAATTATGGGCATTTTTAGTTTTCGCTGTGGTGATGACGGGTTTCATCTACCCTGTTGAAGGTGGCTGGACGTGGGGCGGTAAGGCTGTCCCCTTCATTGGTGAGCTGAATTTCAGCGACTATGCAGGTTCAGGTATTGTTCACATGGCAGGTGCGGCTGCGGCGTTAGCGGGTGTACTCTTGCTCGGCCCACGTAAAGGCAAGTACGGAAAAGAGGGTCAAGTACAAGCGATTCCTGGTGCAAACTTGCCCCTGGCCACCTTGGGTACCTTCATCCTGTGGATGGGTTGGTTCGGCTTCAACGGTGGTTCAACCTTGAAATTGGGCGGTATTGCCGTCGCTAACGAAGTCGCTAACGTGTTCTTGAACACCAACGCCGCCGCCGCGGGTGGTTTGATTGCCGCGTTGTTAACGGCACGTGCACTGTTCGGTAAGGCTGACTTAACTATGGCGTTGAACGGCGCGTTGGCTGGCTTGGTAGCGATTACTGCTGAACCTGCGGATCCCACACCTTTGTTGGCAACCATCATCGGTGCTATCGGTGGTGTGCTGGTTGTCTTCAGTATCATTGGTTTGGACAAGTTGAAACTCGACGATCCAGTCGGTGCGATCTCTGTCCACGGTGTCGTAGGTCTGTGGGGTATCTTCGCGGTACTGTTGTCAGATAGCGATGCCACCTTCATGGGTCAGTTGACCGGCGCCCTCGTGATCTTTGTCTGGGTATTTGGTGCTAGCTTGATCGTTTGGTCGATCATCAAAGCCATCATGGGCATCCGTGTCTCGGCTGAAGAAGAGTACGAAGGTGTTGATATTGCTGAATGCGGTATGGAAGCTTACCCCGAGTTCACTGGTAAGTAAGCGACACGCGATAAATGAAACCCGCCGTCTGGCGGGTTTTTTTATGTCTTGGCGTAGGCAAAACATTATTTCTCACTGACTAGAACTGAAATAATCTAAGTATCACAAGAATGTGAATATGCTTGAGATGGACTAATATCACTTCATGAGCTCCTTGAATGAATAGTGTTCTATTTCTTCATAGCAATAGATGCATCATTTCCTAGCCAAATATTAGGTGGTCCTAAACTAGGAAGGTTGTGAAAGCTCGATACGCAAGGGAAATGGAATGCCTTTTGATATTAATGAGTTACTGTTGCTTATTTCGCTGAATAGCTTTGTAACTTGCCTCGTCCTTTTTGTTCTATATATTTTGTTTCCAGAAGTACCTGGGACAAGAGAATGGTTCTTGGGATCATTTTTCTTATTTATTTCGCCATTATTTCTGATGAGTCGCGAAATAATGCCTCATTGGTTTTCTATAAATATCGGACATTTTTCTTATTTTGCAGCCATGGCATTATTTTATGTGGGCATGTGCACAGCGATAGAAAAAAAGCCTAATTACAGTCAATTGATCATTGTATGTTCGCTCGCTACCCTCGCAATACTCATTGCACCTAAGACAACTGAATATACAACAGTAAGAATTTTTATTAATGCTACAGGTATTGGCGTATTAGCGCTGATGTCAACGGTGGTTCTGCTTAGAGAATCGACGTTACATCAAAAGGGAAGGCTGTTTCTTGGGTTACAGTTCGCCATCATTGCATTAACACAAATCTTAAGGGCCTTATCTGCCTATTGGCAAGACGATTATTCATCGGATTATCTAACCTCTAAAAATACTCTGGAGCAACTGTCGATGTTAGTGACAGTGATGGCTCAAACCGCCTACACGGCAGGTTTTATAATGGTTATCTCTGAAAATTTTAGGTGTCGTCTAAACGTTAAAATTGAGGAGCTTTCCAAAGCAAAAGAGGACGCTGAAGCTCTTGCCATAACAGATCCACTAACAGGTTGTTTCAATCGATATAAGATTGCTCAGGTCTTTGCAGAGCAATTAGCGTTAAATCATCGTTATGGACAACAGCTTTCGGTAATTATGTTGGATATTGACCATTTTAAATCCATTAATGATAACTTCGGTCATCCTGTGGGTGATGAAGTGTTAATTAAGGTCTCGACACTTTTGCAAAAAGAGATAAGAGCTACCGATGTATGCGGACGATGGGGAGGGGAAGAGTTCATTATCATTACCCCGGCAACGGATAGTGAGGGCGCTATGACTCTGGCAGAGAATTTGCGAAGCAAAATAAATCAAGCATCCTTTCATCCTTTAGTTAAGGTGAGCGCAAGTTTTGGTGTGGGTGAATTGTTGAAAGACGAGACACATCATGAGTTTATAAAACGCGTTGACGCTTGCTTATATAACGCTAAACAAAATGGTCGCAATTGTGTTGCGGTTTGTCGCTGATCTTCTGCAAGATCAATCATTGTTTTCGCATACGTCTTTTTACTCATACATTTCTCAGTTTCAGGATGTTCATATTTTATTGAATGCGTCATGCCTACTGCTTTTGTCGCCATGCATTTGGTGTACAGCCGTACCACGTTTTGAACGCCCGCACAAAATTGGCGACTTCACGATAGCCTAGCCGATAGGCGATATCGCTAACGGTGTAGCCAGGGCGCAGTAACAGTTGTTCAGCCGTGGCTTGCCGCTTTTCTTCAATGAGGGTCCTATAGTGGTAATCGTGTTGTCGCAGATGACGGATGAGCGTGCGTGGAGAAACATGCAGTTGCTTCGCCATGTCTTCCAAGCTGGGAGGGGGTGGGACTTCGGAAACGTTTTGTTTTGCTTCATCAAAATGATTGTCTAATAGACGATGTACCTTACCTATGATGTCTTTGGGATCGAGAAGCCGATTGATAATGTCCCGGCATTGTCGACAGTGCAGCAAGTAATTGTGTTCATCATAAAGGGGGGAGGGAAGTGCCAGCCAGGCAGAGGGCAGGCTGATCGCATTGACAGGAGAGTCGAATAATACCCGTCCATGGTAGGCCTCACACAGTGCTTCTGCGTGGACGGGGGCCGTGCCTGCAAAGGTGATCAAGACATTGTCGCCGATGTTGTGCCCCAAAATGGTTTCAATCAACGACTCAATGATTCGCACGACCAGTTGCACCATACGGGCAGCTATGGGGCCGTGATTGAGGGTGTCTGTGATGGTCAAAAGAGCGCGGTCATGCTTAACCTCGAGCTGCAGCGATAAGGCCGTGACACGAACGGCATGAAAATCGACAAAGGCTTTCAGTGCACTGCCCAAGGTGGGGGCTGTTAAGGCCGCAAAGCCAAGGGGGCCATGCGTGGTTAGGCCAAAGCGATTACCGAGTTCAACGGGCCACGTTGGTCTGTTGAGATGATGGTCAAGATTGCTAAATAACTGGGCGACGTCTTCAGCGTTCAGGTACTCCAGATGGCTGACATTGTGCTCGTCAAACGGTGTGCCTTGGCAAAGCAAATCTACTGGTAGCCATTGAGTGCGTAGCAATAGCGCAATGTAGGCGGAGGAAACGACGTGCTGCACGGGATACTCCTGTCACTTAATGACAACAATATAGTCATTAAGTGAATAAAACACCACGAGAAGGCGCGCTATGCTGAGGGGGTGCTATTAGGAGATACAACATGACAACCTACACGCTAGAGCATCCCAGCAAGGGCTTGATGAGTTATCGCGATAAAAAGCGCTACTGGTGGATGATTTCGATACTGTATCCCCTTTATCCATTGCTCGGTGTGGGTCTGTATCTTTGGTCGCCACAGGAAGGGTTGTTGTTTTTACCGTTATTGTTCATTTATACCGCGTTGCCCGTTATCGATTGGATCATTGGTCGAGATAACGCTAACCCCCCAGAGGAAATTGTTCCGCAGTTGCAGGCAGATACCTATTACAAGTGGCTTACTGTGGCGACGGTGCCAATGCACTTCTTGGTATTGATCATCATGGCTTGGTTTGTAGCCAGCCATGCGTTGAGTTGGCCCAGCATCTTGGCGTGTGCTGCCATGGCTGGTATTTACAACGGTTTTGCCATTAATACCGCGCATGAGATGGGCCACAAAGACACTGTGATGGAAAAGGTTCTGGCACGTATCACCTTGGCGGTACCTGCCTATGGGCATTTTTGTGTTGAGCACAATGCGGGGCATCATCGAGACGTTGCCACACCTGAGGACCCCGCCAGTGCGAGGATGGGCGAGTCTATCTATCGTTTTATGCGTCGCGAGATTCCCGGTTGCCTGCGACGGGGCATTGCGGTGGAGCGTGCGCGGTTAGCCAAGCAGGGTAAACCCTTCTGGCACGTCGACAATCACCTCCTACAATCTTACGCCTTATCTATACTGTTACAGGGTGGCTTGGTGGTCGTGTTCGGTTGGATCATGGTGCCGTTTTTGATGGTGCACAACGTCATGGCCTGGTTTCAATTGACATCGGCCAATTACATAGAGCACTACGGTCTGCTGCGCGCCAAGTTAGCCAATGGTCGATACGAAAGATGCCAGCCACATCACTCGTGGAACGCCAATTTTATCGCTACTAACTTGATGTTGTTCCACCTGCAGCGCCATTCTGATCACCACGCACATCCCATGCGTCGCTATCAAAGCCTGCGCAATTTTGAAGGTATTCCAGAATTGCCCAACGGCTATTTTGGGATGTTCCTCTTAGCGTATTTTCCGCCGCTGTGGTTCAAGGTCATGGATCCTATGCTATTGCGCCTGCCGCACATTCAGGGAGACCTCAATAAAGTCAATATTGATCCCCGTTACCGCGCGGCAGTGATGGCGAAATACGGCAGTGCTTAGTGTTTTGCAGAGCGACTAATCGTCGCTCTGAATATGCAGTTCATTCATCTTGCGGGTTAGGGTGTTACGGCCCCATCCAAGCAGTAAGGCGGCGTCGCGTTTGCGACCTTTGCTGTGTTTAAGCGCCACTTCGATCATGGTGCGCTCAAATTGAGGCATGGCGCGATCCAAAATCGCTTGACGGCCATCGCTGAGAGCGGCATCGGCCCACTGATAAAGATAATCCGTCCACTCGCTATTGCCGTTTTGGTTGCTGGAAAGTTGGCTGATGGAACTACCACTACTGCTCTGCAGTAATTCTGGCGGTAAATCGTCTGGTAGGATATCGCGCCCAGACGCCATCACGGTGAGCCAACGGCAGGCATTCTCCAGTTGCCGAACGTTGCCGGGCCAATTCATCGAGGCTATCAGTTTTTCTGTTTCCGGCAGCAGGCGTTTTGTTTCTACGCTCAACTCTTTGGCGGCTCGAGCTAAAAAGTGATCGGCTAATGCGGGGATATCTTCTCGACGTTCCCTCAAACTGGGAATATGAATGCGAATGACGTTGAGGCGGTGGAAGAGATCTTCACGGAAACTGTGATCTGCCACGAGCTTTTCAAGATTTTGGTGGGTAGCAGCGATAATCCGAACATCCACTTTAACGGGGGTGTGACCGCCCACGCGGTAGAACTCGCCGTCGGCAAGCACGCGTAATAGGCGGGTTTGAGTTTCCGCCGGCATGTCACCAATTTCATCTAAAAACAAGGTGCCGCCATTGGCTTGCTCAAAGCGCCCTTGGCGCATGGTGGCGGCACCGGTAAAGGCGCCCTTTTCATGACCGAATAATTCCGACTCCATAAGGTCGCGGGGAATGGCTGCCATGTTGAGGGCAATAAAGGGCCTTTCACGCCGCGGGCTATGTCGGTGCAGTGCCTGTGCGACCAATTCCTTGCCTGTCCCCGATTCGCCATTGATGAGGACGGTGATATTAGATTGCGATAAACGACCAATGGCGCGGAAAACTTCCTGCATCGCGGGTGCTTCACCAATGATTTCGCTTTGCACCGTGGCATGTGCCACCGGCGTGGTTGAGCGCTGTTCTTTAGCGTGTTTGAGTGCCCTGTGCGTCACAGCCAATGCATCATCGATATCAAAAGGTTTGGGCAGGTATTCAAACGCGCCGCCTTGGTACGAGGCAACGGCACTGTCTAGATCAGAATGGGCGGTGGTGATGATGACGGGAATGCTAGGAAAATCGGTAGAGATTTCCTGTAAAAGTTCGAGGCCATCAATGCCGGGCATACGGATATCACTAATGATGACGTCGGGCTGCGACACGCGCAGCGCATCGAGCAGTGATTTGCCATTGTCGAAACAGCGGGTGTGAAATTCTGCACGGCTAAGTGCTTTTTCAAGTACCCACCGAATACTACGGTCGTCATCTACCACCCAAACGATATCGTCATTGATCATTTATTGTCTCCAGGGGTAGGTACATCGAAAAGCGGGTTAGCCCTTCGACGGTATCGCATTCGACCAATCCTTGGTGTTGATTGAGAATCGATTGTGTAATGGATAAGCCAAGCCCGGTGCCATCTGGGCGGCCACTGATCATCGGCATAAACAGACTTTCGCGGATATCTTCAGCAATGCCGGGACCATTGTCGGTAATTTCTATGCAGCACACCAAGCGATGCCGCTCCGTGCCAATAGTGAATTGGCGCAGCACGCGAGTTTTTAAGCCTATTTTTGGCGCCGCTATAGCGGCTGACTGCAAGGCTTCCATCGCGTTGCGAATGACATTCAGGACCGCTTGGATCATCTGCTCGCGGTCAATCGCGATATCGGGAATGCTGGGGTCGTAGTCGCGATCGAATTGAATCCGCTGGCTATTTTCAACATGGATCAGGGTCACCACGCGCTCTAGGACTTCATGGATGTTAGCGTTGGCACGTTGCAGAGGCTTGCGCGGACCGAGCATTCTGTCGACCAGATTTCTTAGGCGGTCGGCTTCTTCAATGATGACTTCGGTGTAGTCGCGAAGCTCTGCACTATCCAGTTCACTTGCTAGCAGCTGTGCCGCACCACGCAAACCACCTAAGGGGTTTTTAATTTCATGCGCTAGACCCCGGATGAGACTTCGGCTAGTGGCCTGATTACTTATCAGTGATTCTTCGCGGGCAATTCTTAGCAAACGGTCAACGGGTTGCATTTCCACCATCACATGGATGCGTCCAGAGTTGTCTAAATCAACCGGTGTAGCAATATAGTCCACCATGGTGTGTTGGTGGCCAGGAGCGTCAATCATGGCTTGGCGCTGGGTGAACGTGACACCCTCGCGGAGGGTTTGCAATACGACCTGCCAGGCATCGTCTTCCAGATCAATATAGCGTGCTAGGGGTTGTCCCAAGGCGCGAGAGCCACTCACTTTAAGCAGTGCTTCAGCCGCAGGATTAATGTATTCGATATTGAGCTCATCGTTGATCAACAAGACCGCGGTGGTCAGGTTATTCAAAAGCAGCGTGTATAAAATATGTTGTTCCACAGGTACACCCATGTGGTGGCTGGCGATGAGAAAAACCTACCCTGAAGGGTAGGCCCGGGTGTTGCCACCCGGGTGCGTACAGATCTTAGATCTTATACTGAGTAGTACATGTCGAATTCGATCGGGTGTGGCGTCATGCGAATGCGCTGTACGTCTTCCATCTTCAGATCGATGTAAGCGTCAATCATGTCGTCATCCATAACACCGCCCGCCTTCAAGAATTCGCGGTCAGCATCCAGAGCAGCCAATGCTTCTTCCAAGCTTGCGCATACTTTTGGAATCGCTTTTTCTTCTTCTGGGGGCAGATCGTACAAGTCTTTGTCCGCGGCGTCGCCAGGGTGGATCTTGTTCTTAATGCCGTCCAAGCCAGCCATCAGCATAGCTGTAAACATCAGGTATGGGTTAGCTGCTGGGTCACCGAAACGAACTTCGATGCGGCGTGCTTTTGCTGAGCTTACGAAAGGAATGCGAATTGACGCCGAGCGGTTACGTGCTGAGTAAGCCAACATAACAGGGGCTTCGAAACCAGGTACCAAACGCTTGTATGAGTTGGTCGCTGGGTTAGCGAAAGCGTTGATCGCACGCGCGTGCTTAATGATACCGCCAATGTAGTACAGCGCTTCTTCACTCAAACCAGCGTAAGCGTCACCGGCCATGATGTTTTTGCCATCTTTAGCAATAGACTGGTGCAAGTGCATACCTGAACCGTTGTCGCCAATTAAAGGCTTGGGCATAAACGTAGCTGTTTTGCCGTACATGTGAGCAACGTTGTGTACGCAGTATTTCAATACTTGTACTTCGTCCGCTTTTTTAACCAATGTGTTAGGGCCAACACCGATTTCGCACTGACCAGCCGTAGCTACTTCGTGGTGGTGCACTTCAATGGTCAAACCCATGGCTTCCATGGCGTTGCACATTTGGCCACGAATTTCGTGCAGAGAATCGACGGGAGGTACGGGGAAGTAACCACCTTTGATACCAGGACGGTGACCCATGTTGCCATCGTGGAAGTCACGGCTTGAAGACCAAGCCGCTTCTTCTGAATTGATGGTGTAGCCAGCGCCAGAAATATCTGAGTGCCATTTGACATCGTCAAAAATGAAGAACTCAGGCTCGGGACCGAACAGTGCGGTGTCGCCAATGCCCGTAGACTTCAAGTATTCTTCTGCGCGAGCAGCAATAGAGCGTGGGTCGCGGTTGTAGCCTTGCATTGAAATGGGGTCAACCACTTGGCAGCGAATGATGACTGTAGGCTCATCAAAGAAGGGATCCATCAGAGAGGCAGCGTCATCGGGCATCAAAATCATGTCTGATTCGTTAATGCCTTTCCAGCCATCGATTGAAGAGCCGTCAAACATCTTGCCATCAACGAAGAAATCGTCGTCGATTTCGCTGGCAGGAATAGTCACGTGTTGCTCTTTACCGTGAGTATCGGTGAAGCGCAGGTCGGCCCATTTCGCCTCATTATCTTTGATAAGTTTCAGAGTATTCTCTGACATGGTTGTACCTCCAAAAATGGATTTGTGTTCTTATCTTGGTTAGCCGACAGGCGGACAACCAAGAGATATGCTTACCGGCGATGAACCCAATCCATCACCATGATCGGCCAGCGCCTACTATAGCGCAAGACTGCTTCCGCTTGCAGCAAGTCGTGTGCCATTTGGGACAAAAAATAAACATTATTTAAAACAGTGGGTTACAGGATATGATGGCGCACACAAAAAACCTATTGCGCTATATTGGTGCACGATCGTTCCGTTTTGGTGCACCTGTGGTCACTTTTTGGTGCATGTTGGGTGCGGTGAAATGGCGGTATTAGGGACTAGACGCGACTACGGTGGATTTGATCTACTATAAGTTTTAAATCCAACCACAGGAATAATAATATGTCGGCGAATCGTGAGCAGTTTGGCTCTCGCTTAGGCTTTATCCTCGCAGCCGCGGGTTCTGCCGTAGGTATCGGTAACCTGGTGGGCTTCCCCGTGGCGGCCGCCAAAAATGGTGGCGGTGCTTTCCTTCTGATCTACGCCTTGTTTGTTATCTTTATCTGTCTGCCTGTCATGTTGGCCGAGATTTCGATTGGTCGCCATACTCAGCATGCGCCTATGAATGCATTTCGTAGTTTGTCGCACGGTCATAAAGGATGGACAGCGGGTGGCTTTTTGGCGCTGGTTACGCCCTATATGATTGCGGTGTTTTACACCGTCATCACAATATGGTTGTTTGGCTACTTGTTTGAGACCCTGAGTGGCAATCTCGATCGGTTGGCGGACCCTGCCTATTTTGGTGCGTTCATCAACAGTAACGACATCTTTTGGTATCTGATTGCCGTCAATATTATTGTGTACTTCATCCTTTTTAGCGGCGTTAAAGACGGCATTGAGAAGGGTGCCAAGATCATGATGCCGGCGCTGTTTGTGATGTTAATCATGTTGGTTGGGTTCGTGCTGACATTGGACAATGCATTCGCGGGTGTTAAGTACTACATCGTGCCTGATTTCAGCAAGATCGATGCGGCGGTGATAAATACGGCGTTATCGCAAGCGTTCTTTTCGCTGTCGTTGGGCATGGGGATCATGATTACTTATGGTTCGTATATGCGTCGGGATGATGACCTGCCTGGCAGTGCCAAATTTGTGGCATTTACCGATACCGCGGTGGCATTCTGTGCGGGTCTGCTCATTATGCCTGCGATTTTCTCGTTTAACCCAGAGATCAATACGGCGGAATTAAGTGATTCTTCTGTGGGCTTAATCTTTACCTTTTTGCCCAAGATTTTCTTGGCCTTACAGGCCTCGATTGGTTACACGGGTGCTAGCGCGATTGCGGCCATTTTCTTCTTGTTGGTGTTCTTTGCAGCAATCACCTCGTTGGTGTCGATTACCGAAGTACCTAATTCGGCGATTATGGGCTCGATGAAGTACAGCCGGAAAAAATCGCTGACCATCCTTGGTATCTCTGTATTGTTTTTCAGTATCTTGTGTATTTATTCTTTTGGTCGGGCCGATGGTTTAACCAACTTTATGAATTACGGCGGGGCAAATAAATCCTTTTTTGATGTCATTATCGACGTGTTCTATGACACGGTATTACCCCTCAATGGTCTTTTGAGTTGTTTGTTGGTGCTATTCCATTGGAAGCGCGCTAACTTTCACCGTGAGCTTGAGCGGGGCGCGCCGACCTATCGCAATTCCTTCCTCGAGCGCTATGTTGATGTGTCGTTAACGACCTTTATCCCTGTGATTTTGTTTGTCATTTTCCTTAATACGGTCGCTTATAAATACTTCGGTGTCAGCTTCATTGGCTAGTCTCTAATCCGAGTTGCCCGCTACGGCGGGCAACCATTGTTCAAAAATTCATCAAAATAGTGTATTTGTTGCTATCTGTTAGCCTAACAATACCTGTATAATGCGCGCCTTTTATTTCACCCCACAGGTATTTTTTTGTGAAACAGAACTTGCGCAACATTGCGATCATCGCCCACGTTGACCACGGTAAAACAACCTTGGTAGATAAACTGCTCGAGCAATCGGGTACCCTCAAGCGCCGAGACGAAGGCGCCGAGCGTGTCATGGACTCGAACGACCAAGAACGTGAGCGTGGTATTACCATTCTTGCTAAAAACACGGCGATTGAGTGGAATGGTTACCACATTAATATCGTGGACACACCCGGACACGCTGACTTCGGTGGCGAGGTAGAGCGCGTGTTGTCGATGGTCGACTGCGTATTATTGTTGGTCGATGCGGTCGATGGCCCCATGCCACAAACCCGTTTCGTCACGTCGAAAGCCTTTGAAAAAGGGTTGAATCCCATCGTGGTGATCAACAAGGTTGATCGTCCAGGTGCGCGCCCTGATTGGGTGGTTGATCAGGTTTTCGATTTGTTCGATCGCCTTGGTGCTACCGATGAGCAATTGGACTTCCCGATTGTTTATGCCTCAGCCCTCAATGGTGTGGCGGGTATGGATCCCTCGGAACTGGCGGACGACATGACGCCCCTGTTTGAAATGATTGTCAACAAGGTAAAAGCGCCTGATGTCGAAGTAGACAAGCCTTTCCAAATGCAGATTTCTGCGCTGGACTACAACAGTTATGTTGGCGTTATCGGTGTTGGTCGTATTACACGCGGTACCTTGAAGCCCAATCAGCAAGTGGTGGTAGCCACGGCCGATGGTAAGCAACGCAAGGGTAAAGTGCTGACGGTAATGGGGTACTTAGGGCTGGAGCGTATTGATGTCCCGCTGGCCGAAGCAGGGGATATTGTCTGTATCACAGGTATTGAAGGCTTGGGTATTTCAGACACATTGTGTGATCCCCTGAATATCGAATTACTGCCACCCTTGACTGTCGACGAGCCGACGGTAAGCATGACCTTCCAGGTTAACGACTCACCCTTTGCGGGCAAAGAAGGTAAGTTCGTCACGTCACGTAATATCAAAGATCGCTTGGATCGCGAGCTTATCCACAACGTGGCGCTGCGCGTTAAGCAAGGCGACTCGCCCGATAAATTTATTGTTTCCGGCCGTGGTGAGCTTCACTTGTCGGTGTTGATCGAATCTATGCGCCGTGAAGGCTTTGAAATGGGTGTCTCACGTCCTGAGGTAATTCAGCGCGTGGTCAATGGCGAAATTCAAGAGCCCTTTGAGCAAGTCGTGATTGATGTTGAAGAGCAGCATCAAGGTTCGGTGATCGAAGAGTTAGGTCTGCGTAAAGCTGAGATGACCAACATGGAAGTCGATGGTAAAGGTCGAGTGCGCCTAGAGTTTATCGTGCCTTCGCGTGGTTTGATTGGTTTCCGAGGTCTGTTCCTGACCCTGACCTCTGGCTCGGGCATCATGACCTCAATTTTTGATCACTACGGTCCTGTGAAAGCGGGTGAAGTGGTGAGTCGCCAAAACGGTGTATTAGTGTCCATGGTCACAGGTAAGACACTGGCTTACGCCCTGTTTAACTTGCAGGATCGCGGTCGTTTATTCTTGGGTCACGGTGTCGATATCTATGAAGGTCAAATTGTGGGCATACACTCTCGCGATAACGATCTCGTGGTTAACCCCACTAAAGCCAAGCAATTGACTAACGTGCGTGCGGCCGGAACAGATGAAGCGTTGACTCTTACGCCACCCATTCGTCACACGCTTGAGCAAGCGCTGGAATTTATCGAGGATGACGAGTTGGTCGAAGTCACGCCTAAGTCGATTCGCCTGCGTAAGAAATTGCTCAAAGAGCACGAGCGCAAGCGCGCCAAAAACGCCGCCGCATAATTTATACAAGCCCTCGAAAGAGGGTTTTTTTTGCGCTTGACATGACCTTTTCGTCCTTGGCTTGGATAACTCGGTCAGAGCTATGGTGCCGACCGATGACCTGCTAAGCAAGAGAGGGCATGGCTTGAATGCATTATGGCTGTTGCTTGAATGTCTTGAGCAACGCGAGCAAATGCTGCTTTCCCTCGGGGCTTAGGCGATCAATTTCAGCGTTAAGGGATTCTTCTACCATATGCTGTTTGCGATAGCTGTGTGGGTTGTCTTCTTGTACCAGCGTGAGGGTATTCTCCATAGGCAGACGTTGATAGATGCGCACTGGACTGATTTTGTAGAAATAGCACAGCTGAAAAAACTGTGAGGCACTGATCTTACTGGTTCCTCGCTCCATTTTGGAAATCTGCTGTGTACTGACATCCAATACGTCGGCGGCGTGCTCCCTTTTAATAAATTTAGACTCGCGGATCTGCCGTAAGGTCTGACCTATATAGCGGTCTATGTCGTTTGGGGCTCTACTCACACGAATGTTCTCATTAAGTTGCAACTTTAAGTTTGCAACTTCGCCTTTAAGTTGGCATCGACTTAAGGTTGTATAGCGTGGCTATTAATCGCGTTAAAGGCGAAATTGATAGGCGCCAATCTTTAGCTGGCTGAGTAGGCGGATAAGTTGCGATACAATGTCGAGCCAAGGAGAAATTATGAAAATTTTATTGCAGCGTGTGACCTCGGCTTGGGTTGATATTGGCGGTGAGCGAGTGGGTGAAATTGGCCAGGGTCTGTTGTGCCTCCTCGGTGTTGAAGCGCACGACAACGAGCAAACTATGCGTGCAGCGATTGATAAGTTGTTGGCGTATCGGGTGTTTAGTGATGCCAACGGCAAAATGAATCTCAGCGTTACCGATATCAACGGTGGGGTACTACTCGTGTCGCAATTTACGTTGGCCGCCAATACGCGCAAGGGGCTTCGCCCCAGTTTTAGCTGTGCGGCACCACCGGATGTGGCGCGAGAACTTTACGCGTCAGCCTTGGCCTATACGGCCAGTAAATTAGACCACGTCGCGGCGGGGCGATTTGGCGCTGATATGCAGGTCAGTCTGGTGAATGATGGGCC
>DATHYR010000034.1:0-38237 GCA_035458985.1 Pseudomonadales bacterium | reverse complement strand
CAGTGTCTCTTCGATATCAAGTACTGCGAGGATATCGCCATCGTGGGTGGCCGCCGTCAGTGTCTGCAGCATAATTTGCAAACCGTAGGGATAGCCATCACCACCGATCTCTCGTTGGTGAAGTTCCAACTGGTGTAATACCGCTTCGACATGCTCTTGTGGCACGCCGTGGGTAGCGACGTCTTCTAGTACCTGTAAAATCATCGATTCAATGGCGTCACTATCTTCGGCGCGACAGCCTTCAAGTCCGCAGACAAAAATAAGTTCTCGATTCGAATCCTCAAGGCCACATAGCGGCGAAGGCGCATTGCCGAGTTCACTGCTCTCTAAGGCGTGCTGAAGCGGTGAGCCAGAGTTATCCAATAAAACACTAGAGAGCAAGTTTGCTGTAAAGAGATCCTCTAATTCTGCGCTTTTGCCGAGTAGCCAGCCCAACACAACGTGACTCTTTTGGTTGAGGTCGCCATCGTCATTGGCGTCTACAGAGTAAGGCCGCACGACACACTTAGGGGTGTGCAAGCGTGGTTCATCATCCACTGAAAAGCGCGTGCTCTTGGTGGTGAAACGATGTAATACCTGTTGCTCAAATTTGGTGTGATGCTCAGCCGCAGAGATATTCCCAAACGTCATGAATATGGCGTTGCTGGGGTGATAATGGCTGCGGTAGAAATCGAGCAGTTGCTCGTAACTCAGGTTGGGAATATCAGCCGGTTCACCACCACTATTGTAGTGGTAGGTGGTTTCACTAAATAATTCTTCGCAGATAGTGTGCCATAGCACTGAGCTTACCGAGCTCATTGCGCCCTTCATTTCATTAAAGACGACGCCCTTGAAAACTAAGTCGCTATTTGGATTTTCGGTGTCAGCGAACTCGACGCGATGTCCTTCTTGGGCGAAATCTAATTCATGTAAGCGTGAGAAAAATACCGAATCCAAGTACACATCAAGCAAATTGTTAAAGTCTTTAAGGTTTTGGCTGGCAAACGGGTAGGCCGTCCAGTCGCTGCTCGTAAACGCGTTCATGAAGGTGTTTAAAGAACGGCGAATCATCATGAAGAACGGGTCACGAACGGGATACTTCTCGCTGCCACAGAGCACAGTATGCTCCAAAATATGCGCGACCCCGGTTGAGTCTTTTGGCAGGGTTCTCAAGGCAACAAGAAAAACGTTTTCATCACTGTCGCTGGCAAAATGATAGTGGTCGGCGCCGGTGGCGCGATGACGGTAGTGTTCGACGGTAATGGCAAGATTGTCGATAGTGCTCTGACGAATGAGTTCAAAATGTGAGTTTACGCTGCAGTTCATTGGTTTTTCCTTGTATCAAGCCGGGCATTGTATCAAGGCCCACTAGCATTCTCTAGCGCTGAGAAGGGCCCTTTTTTCTCGGCTTAACCGGGGTGAAATCAAAATTGATTAAGAGGGAGTCGGTAGGCGTGGCGCCACCACTTTCCGGTGATATACACCGCGTTTTCCTTAGGAACATATAAGATCCCATTTAACACTTCGCCGCCGCCTGCATGTTCGCCTTGACTGATACTGGCGAGATCTAACCAGGTATCAACCGAGCCATCGCTAGGGTCGATAATGGCGATTTTATCACTCTGCCATACATTGGCCCAAAGCTTGTCCCCCACCCATTCTAATTCGTTGAGGTTGCTGACGTTGCGATGACCATCAGTCACCATTAACTGACGCTTTTCTTCCAAGCTCTCTGGGTTGAGCCAGCGAATAATAGCGCTACCGTCACTGACCACGAGATCACCGTTTGGGGCTTTGGTTAATCCCCAAGCCTCACCGGGAAAGGGCTGGGTTGAGATAGAGCGAAGATTCAGTTTGTCGATACGCGCCACCAATTCATTCTTCCATGTCAGAAGAATTACGTCTTGGCCATGTACCGCGATTCCTTCTGCAAACCATTCGGCGGGTAATGACGCGTAGGTTTCTACTTTCCAGTCGCTGTCCCGAAGCTGATAGATTTTGGAAAAACGATACCGTCCACAACTTAGCCAAATGGTATGTTCATCAAGACTAAGTCCTTGGGTATAACATGTTTTAGGGAAAGGCCGGGTGGTATCGTGACTCGGGTAAACAACTGGCGCCTCAGCAAACGTTAGGTTGCACATCGACAACCCAATTGTGAGGATTAGAAACGCATTTCTCATTAAAGTGATTATTCACGGTGGTGCGTTCGAACAAACTGCTCCGCGTCAGCAAGTGCTTGGCGGACTCGCTCTCGCATCTTCTCCGTCTCTTCTAGTGTGTTGAAAAAGGCCATATCAACATTATGTCGAATATATTTTGGGGGTAAGTTGTTGAGGGCAATGCAGGCAATGTCTGCTATTGAATCCGCATTAAGATCATCCCCCGTACAGTCACCTATCATTTCTACGACGAGTTGTTCATAGTAGTTGCTGATAGGATCTGCATCTACATCGTACTTATGACTTCTAACATACATGGCATAACACTCCTTAACTAGTCCTGTTAAAAATAAGTCAGCAATGGCACCTGGTCAAAATTTCAACGGTTTATTTTTTATGATGGCGCGTAATAAAAAACGGTTAGGATTGAGTGCAAGTTGTAGGCTTAGGGGCAGGGGTGAGGTTTCGTGGCATAGTTGACTGGCAAGATGTTCTGCACACAGTGGCGCGTATGTAAGCCCTTTAGCACCCAGACCATACAATCCATACAGGCCTGGCAAATAACTGGTGGTATCTGGCGTGTCTAGGGTGGCGTCTTTGCGGAGTACGGCAAAGTCAGCACAAAATTGTTCGGGACGAAGTAAGCCGCCAGCCAAAGGCAAATAATCAGGGCTTGTGCCGCGAAAGGCTACTCTGCCATTCAAGGTCTCTGCGGCAGGGAGTTGGTTGTCAAGCGCGTCTATCGCCCCACAGAGATGGGCGACGTTATCGCGATGATCCTCCGTACTTAATACTGTGTCCTTGACGCCTAAGTTAAAACTTGCGCCGATACAATGTTCACCGCCGCGGGCAGGGGCGATATAACCTTTATCGCAAATGGCCACGCGGAGCGTTGATAGGGTCTTGTTGCTTGGGATATGGCTGACTTGTCCTCGAATCGGCTTGATAGGGAGATAGCTCGCCCATTGGCAGGGTGTGGAGCCGGTAGCATAGACGACGGCATCAAATCTCTGGTTGGCTATCTGCCACTGATCGTTGACATACGTCGGGGCATCAAGATTAGCATTGAGGCACAAGTTGATTTGGGGATGATCGAGGGCTACTCGGCAAAACGATTTGGGGTGAAGCCAGCCACCGGCGTGCACAAACATGGCATTTTTACGGATAGGAACGCCCGAGATGTCGCTGCATTCCTGCCCTGAGTGGAATGACACAAATTGTGGGCTATGTGAAAAGGCCTGTTGCAGCTTTTCTCCGTCGTCGTCTAACAACTGAACCACACCACACAAGGCGCCATCGATACCTTGTGTGAGCTCTTTGCTAGTAAACCAACGTTGGTAGTAATGATGGGCAAAGTGGAGGGCGCTGGTCACAAATCGTGCGGATAACTCATCGCGGTGTGACAGTTTTCCATAAATAACACCCTGTAAATTACCCGACCCGTTTTGAGCGATACTGGGTGCTTGTTCAAACACGCTCACAGCTATGCCTCTGTCAGCCAAGGCTCTTGCGACAGTGGCTCCCCCTATACCCGCGCCGATGACGGCAACGCTGTTTGGGCGAGACCGTTTTGGGGCAACATACCAAGGCGCCTTATGCGCTTTCGGCGTAGGTGGGATGGCGAGGTTGGGTGGCATGAGTATATGGCCACAAAGCATCTCTCTTTTGCGTCCAAACCCCGCGACTTTTTTAACATTAAATCCGGCGTGCCTGAGACCGCGTTTAACAATGCCAGCCGCGGTAAACGTGGCAAAGGTACAGCCGCTAGTACTGAGCTCGGCCATCGCGCTAAACAAGGCAGGCTGCCACATATCTGGGTTTTTGCTGGGTGCAAAACCATCGAGATACCATGCGTCGACAACGCCTTGAGATCGTCTGTGCCGAGGGTGGAGGCTGGGCAATAATTCATCCAATGCCTCAATAACATCCTCAAAGCACAACCAGAGCTCGACCTGTGTATCCAGTTGGCAGATGTGTCTCCCCGGAAAAAGAGGGGGATACACCGCCTGCCACTGCGCAGCGATGGTTTGCATAGTGGGCCACAGTTGATAAGCGCGTTTCAAGTCCTCTAGGGTTAAAGGATGCTTCTCAATTGAAATAAATCGAAGGCGTGCACTTGCGGGGGCGAGTCGACGCCATAATAGTAACGTCAATGAGAAGTTGAGGCCCGTACCGAACCCCGTCTCAACAATGGTAAAAAGGCTGTTTGGACTGTCTTTAAGCGCGGCAAAGCGCTCGGCTAAATGATTGTGTTGCAGAAACACATGTTCACTTTCACGAAGGCCATCATCTACCGAAAAATAGATGTCACCGTACTCACTCGAAAAAGGAGCGCTATCGTCATTCCACTGTAGTTTGGCGGCTTCAAAGTGTTTCATCGATGTCATCTTTGCAAAACGGCATTATAACCCAGCCATTTTACAAAGCGATTTTCATCGTTGAGGCATGGACATTTTTTTCTTGCTCGGTAGACTTGCCTCCTCAACACTTTTTGGAGACACACATGGCTAGCGTCGACAACAGCACTATGGATACCAAGCATTTACTGACGGCGCTGATTAATTTGATGCACCGAACCATGGTCGATGCTAACCGAACGCAGGCGAAGAAAATTTTTGCTAGTCTGGCCGATAAGCGCGTTGTCGGTCTTGTCCGTCTTAAGTTAAATAGTGGCAACACCTTAGATACAGAAGTGTCCTTAAATAGCGAGGAATTTGTCGGTGATTTGAAGTTTGGCATTTTTCGTAATGCCTTGAGCGCGTGGATGGCAAACGCCATTGATGTGTGTAAACGTGAGGGAGATTTGCCGATTTTGTTCAATGAGCAACGCAATGAAACCCTCTTCAATATCCCTGGCGCAGTGGTCTCAGACGGCCAGTTAAATGTCATGTTTATGAGTATTTTTCAGCCGGCACCGGGGCGTTTAAGAATGCAGTTGATGTTTGTGGATCCGCGCCAGTTCAAACGCAATGATGTGGCCGATGAGTCCGCTGAATAAGCGTCAAGCACCCGCGCCGATATGAAGCCAACTCGATCACGCGCTCCGCGACGATCCTCTCCCAACGACGAATTTAGTCAGCCGCAATGGCGTCAAACATTAGCCACCATGTTTGGCGTTGACCGTTTGGCGGCGTTTCGTTTGGTATCGACGATTCGTCGTCGTCGAGAGAATAACCAGCCGGTTGACGAAGCGTTGCGGCAGCTAGACGCCTTGCAGGTCGCTTCCCAAGAGCGAATTGCTCAACGTCGCGGTTCGCTACCTGTTATCCGTTATCCCGATTTGCCCGTGTCGCAGCGGCGTGATGATATTGTGGCCACCATTGCTAAGCATCAGGTGGTGGTTCTGGCCGGTGATACGGGGTCGGGTAAGACGACCCAGTTGCCCAAAATGTGTCTTGAGGCAGGTCGAGGGTTGCTGGGAACCATCGCCCATACACAACCCAGACGCCTAGCCGCGAGTTCTGTGGCGAGCCGTTTGGCAGAAGAGCTTGGTTGCCAGTTAGGTGAACAGGTTGGCTATCAGGTACGCTTTAGTGATCAGTCGAGTGAGAACAGTCTCATTAAATTGATGACCGATGGTATCTTGTTAGCCCAAACCCAGCACGACAGAGATTTACTGCAATACGACACCATTATTATTGATGAGGCGCATGAGCGAAGCCTCAATATTGATTTTTTATTAGGCTACCTCAAGCAATTGTTGCAACGTCGGCCTGAACTCAAATTGATCATCACCTCGGCGACCATCGATGTGGAGCGCTTTGCCAAACATTTTGGGAATGCGCCCATTATTGAGGTCTCTGGCAGAACCTACCCAGTCGAAGTATGGTATCGCCCTCCGCACCCAGATGATGAGATACCCCAGCTGGTGTTGCGAAGTCTTGAGGAATTTGAGCGCTGGGAGAAATCACACCCTACCTATGCCAATGGCGATGTCTTGGTCTTTTTGAGTGGTGAGCGAGAGATTCGTGAGACCGCCTTAGCACTGCGTAAGGCGCCGTTAAAAGAGACCGAAATATTGCCGCTCTATGCCCGCTTAAGTCACAGTGAGCAAAAGCGTGTGTTTAATCGCAGTGGTCGAGGCCGTCGCGTCGTGTTAGCGACCAATGTCGCAGAGACGTCACTCACGGTGCCCGGCATCCGCTACGTGGTTGATACCGGCACGGCGCGCATTTCACGCTACAGCGTTCGAACTAAGGTGCAGCGTCTACCCATTGAGGCCATTTCCCAAGCGAGTGCTAATCAACGCAAAGGTCGTTGCGGTCGACTCGGTCCTGGGGTGTGTATTCGGTTATACGAAGAGGCTGATTTTGATGGGCGACCGGCATTCACCGATCCGGAAATCTTGCGGACTAATTTAGCGTCCGTGATATTACAGATGTTGTCATTACGTCTGGGTGACGTCGCCAAATTTCCATTTGTGGAACCACCTGACTCTCGCCAAATAGGCGATGGTTTCAAATTACTAGAGGAACTTGGTGCGGTTGATAAGCAGCGTCAATTAACAGACATTGGACGCCAGCTTGCGCTGTTGCCCGTTGATCCGCGACTGGCACGTATGGTGTTGGGGGGGATTCAGCATGGTGCGCTGCGTGAGGTCACGATTATTGCGAGTGCCTTGAGTATTCAAGATCCTCGAGAACGGCCCGCCGAGAAGCAACAAGCAGCCGATGTGATGCATCGACGGTTTGCTGATCTTGAGTCTGACTTTGCTAGTTATCTCAAATTGTGGGACTACGCCGAGGAGCAGCGCCAAGCCTTGAGCCAGAATCAATGGCGCAAAACCTGTCAAAAGGAGTTTCTCTCATTTCTGCGCCTGCGGGAATGGCGCGATATCCACATGCAACTCAGGTTGGCACTGAAAGGCCTATCAGCCACTGAAAACAAAGTGCCTGCCTCTGCTGATGCGATCACTAAGTCAATCTTGCCAGGGTTGTTGAGCCATGTCGGCATGCAAGGTGAAGAGAAAGTATTTCATGGGGCGCGCAACCGCAAATTTAGAATATTTCCCGGTTCTTATTTGGCGAAAAAACCACCTAAATGGGTATTAGCGGCTGAGTTGGTTGAAACCTCGCAGTTGTTTGCTCGCATTGTTGCCAAGGTCGATCCCGAATGGGTGATTGAGGCGGCGGGGGATCTCATTCAAAGGCACTATTTTGAACCCCACTGGTCTCGCCAGCGCGGCCAAGTGGTTGCTTATATGCGCAGTAGTCTGTTCGGTTTGGTATTGCAGGAGCGACAGCGCGTCAACTACGGCTCGATCGACCCCAAGTTATCGAACGATATTCTGGTGAGGTCATGTCTTGCTGAAGGGAATTACAAGGGCAGTGGGGCGTTCTTTAAACACAATATGGCACTGGTGTCTGAGTTAGAGGATATGGAGTCTAAGTCGCGCCGGCGCGACTTGGTGCCAGATCAGGAGTCTTTATATCGGTTTTATCGCGCGCGCGTTCCCGAGCATGTGGTCAATTTAAAGGCTTTTGAGCACTGGCGTAAAAAAGCGGAACAGCGTGATCCAACCTTACTGTTTGCCACTCTTTCCGATGTGGCCATGAAAAGTATTGATGCGGATATTGATGCGCAGTTTCCAGATCATTTGGAATGGCGAGGTATACGGTTTTCGCTGCGCTATCGTTTTGACCCTGGCCACAGGGAGGACGGCGTGACGGTACTGTTGCCGATTGCCTTGTTGAATCAAGTACCGAATCATCTATTCGAATGGTTAGTGCCCGGAATGTTACGCGATAAATGTGTCGAATTGGTCAAGGCACTGCCAAAGGCCCTTCGAAAGCAGTTTGTACCGGTGCCCGATACCGTGGACAAAGCGATGTTGGAGCTTAAGCGTGATGATGTGCCATTGCAACAGTCGCTCGCCCACGCGTTAAAACGAGTCACGGGTATCGCGATTCACGCAGAGGATTGGCAACCTCAAGCATTGGATAATTTTTACCAATGTCACTTTTCTATCCTTGATAGTGATGGTCAAGCAATTGATTTTTCAAATGATCTTGCTGATTTGGTGTCGCGCTACTCGGCGTTGGCTGAACAAGCCTTAAGCGAAGAGGGGGGGGATGAGTATGGGCGTCAAGGTATCACCGTATGGGATTTTGGTGAATTACCGGAGAGTCATAGCTTTGTCAGAGGAGGCGTGGAGTTACGGGGCTTTCCCGCGTTAGTGGATCGTGGTGACTGTGTCGATTTGGTGTTATTCGAAAACAGCGATCGCGCCATGCGTACTAGTCGAGAGGGTATCCTTCGGTTGCTAATGTTGGCGCTGCCTGACAAAGTTCGCTATCTGCGCAAGGAATTACTGAGCGGAAATCAGTGGACACTCTTCTGCGCAGGCTTGAAAGTAAAGCATGAACAATTGTTGATGGATCTCGTCTATGCTGCCTTTGATACAGTATTCTTGCCTTCGGTGGAATTGCCGAGATCAGAGCAAGAGTTTCAGGCTTGTATCGCGCGTGGTTCACCGCAGCTCTTGGGGGTAGCGCAAGATTATCAGACGCAGCTGGCCAATATTGCCCCTTTGTATCAGCAAATTTTGAGTAGTTTGAAAGGGAAGGTATCGCCGGCCTTTTTGTATGCCTTGGGCGATATTAAACGTCAGTTGCAGCAATTGTTTGAGGAAGGTTTTCTTCGCCATACACCCTACCAACAGTTGCGCCACTATCCACGTTACTTAAAAGCCATTCTGGCGCGGCAAGAGAAGTTAAATGGCGGCTTTCAACGCGACAAAATCCAAATGGCCGATTACAGCGATCATTGGGCATTAATTGAACGTATACTCAGCGGTGACCACAAGGTGTCACGATGGAATTCGGAGTTCATAAAATACCGTTGGATGATGGAAGAGCTCAGGGTCTCCATTTTTGCCCAGCCATTGGGAACGGATCAGCCGGTCTCGCTGAAGCGCATGGCCGCTCAACGAGAGGTTATTAATAAGCTTTAGGCGGGGATATTTTGCCAATACTGTCCTATATTCATCAAATACACGAATTGCGACGTATCTATCCTGTACCAGAGGCCGAAGCTGTTTTAAAATTCCCTCGCAATTTAGGCACGAGCCAAGTGAGAACTTTTTGTTAAAAACTACCCTGACCATAGTTATGTTGTTGCTGGCTTTTGTGCCTCCGGTGAAAGCACAAGATGCCGCCTGGGATGAAGCGTTGTTGCAAAACGATGTGGACCCTTGGGAAGGTTTCAATCGCAAGGTATTTAACTTTAACGATTGGTTTGACCGCGCCCTCTTTAAGCCTACGGCGCAAGTCTATGATGCCGTAACCCCCCAGTTTATTAGGTCGGGTATTGGTAACTTTTTTAACAATATCGGTGAAATCCCAACTATCAGCAACGATCTCTTACAGGGGAAGTTTAGCCGAGCTGCTAGTGCAACGGGGCGATTTATCATCAATACCACCTTGGGGCTAGCCGGCACAGTTGATGTTGCTACCGAATTCGGTATGGAAGCGCACGATGAGGATTTTGGCCAAACCTTGGCCGTCTGGGGGGTACCCGCTGGTCCCTATATGGTATTACCTTTCTTAGGTCCATCAACAGTTCGCGACACGGGTGGTAAGGTGGGTGATTGGGGTACCGATGTCATGAGCCATGTAGATGACGTCGACACCCGCAATGGCTTGAGGGCAATAGAAATTCTTGATCTACGCGCCAGTTTCTTAGCGGCTGATGAGCTGATGATTGGCGATCGTTACGTATTTATGCGCGATGCCTACCTTCAATCTCGTGACTATGACATTGCCGATGGCAAGGTTCAGGTCGACGAGTTTGGCTTTGACGATTTTTAATATAGCGGGGTGATGTCAGTCATGCGCGATGATCAAATTACCCAGCACGAAATCAATATTTTGATCATCGATGATGATGCCTTGGTAAGACAAAGTGTGGCCGATTACTTGTCTGATAGCGGTTATGAGGTTCATGTGGCCAGCGATGGTCGGACAGGTCTAGCCCTATACGATAAGATCCATCCCGATTTAATCATCTGCGATTTACGCATGCCTGAAATGGATGGCCTGAGTGTGCTGAGATCACTGTCGGCGCGAAAAGTGACCACCCCGCTTATTTTCCTGTCTGGTGCCGGGAGTGTCTCCGATGTGGTGGAAGCCTTGCGCTTTGGCGCGGCGGATTACCTCATTAAGCCCATTATTGATATGGAAGTGCTTGATCATGCGGTGCAACGCTGCTTGGAGCAGGCCAACTTACGTTTGCAGAACGAGCGTTATCGCATGGAGCTTGAACAAGCCAATCGTGAGATGCGCGAATATTTAAGAGCTCTGGAGACTGATCAACAAGCAGGTCGTCACGTGCAGTTGAAAATTTTGCCGAAGACGCCCTTTAGCGCCGGCCATTACACCTTTAGCCATGCGATTTTGCCATCCTTATACCTCAGTGGTGATTTCGTTGACTACTGCACGATAACTCGCGATCAGCGTGAGTATGTGGTGTTCTTTTTGGGGGATGTCTCTGGCCATGGCGCCGCTTCGGCCTTCGTGACCGTTATGTTGAAAAACCTGGTGGCACGCCTGCGCAGTGAATTTGGCAAAGGTCAAAGCGATTTACTGCTGTCACCGGTTGATACCCTTCACCACATGAATGCGGAGTTGCTAGAAACGGCGACAGGCAAGCATGTCACGATGGTGGTGGGTTTGTTAGATCTTGAAAAAAATGCCTTATGTTACAGTGTGGCGGGTCATCTTCCGCTGCCGGTATTGAGCACTGGTGAGGACGCCCGCTATCTTGAAGGTAAGGGTATGCCGGTCGGCTTGTTTAATAATCCACAGTATGAGCAGCACACAGTGGATCTCCCTGAGCAGTTTTCTATTTATCTCTACTCCGATGGCATTCTGGAGTTACTTAAAGCCCAGAGCGTGCCTGAAAAGGAGCAGCAGTTGCTGAAATTTAGTCGCATGGAAGGGGTCGGTATTACGGCAGATGATGTCATTGAGCGCTTTAAAATTGCCAAGATTGAAGACTTACCTGATGACGTGGCTTTGCTCAGGGTGACCCGGCAATGATTCAAGGTCAGATTCAGGCGGCCCATAAAAATGGCGCCTATCTCCTGCGGTTAGTCGGTGACGTCAGGGTCACATTGTGCGCCACCTTTGACGATTTTTTAGAAAAGATGTTTAGTGATAAGCAGTTTGCTTCGGTGAACATCGACCTTTGCCAAGCCGAGGGTATTGATAGCACCAGTTTGGGGTTATTGGCTAAGTTGGCCATTCAGGCGCAGCAACGATATGATTTTAAACCCATTATTTTTTCGTCCAATACCAGCATTACCCGAATTCTTGAAAGTATGGGATTTGAGGCTGTATTCGATATTCGCCACTATTCGCCTAGTGAAGAGACCCAGGTTGAGGATTTACCCCAGGTCAATGTCAGTGAAGGCGAAGTTTGTAAAAAGGTCGTTGAGGCTCATCGCATTTTGATGGGCATGAACGACGATAATAATGCGAAATTCCGCGACCTTATCGACGTGCTTGAAAGTCAGTGCCCGGCCGACTGAACGCTGTGTTTGGCGCGAATAAAATCGCTATGGCTGACGTATAACAGATCACTCACTTTTCTTATGAAATGCTCTTCGTATCGGTCGAGAACGCCGTCGGCATAGGCAACACGCCATAGGGCAGTGATCAACGCGACACGCTGTGTATCATCAAAATGGTCCTTGATCACGGTAGTAAATTCGTACGTGCTGGTCGCTAAATCCGCATTTCCCTCTGCTTGTGCAATCAGTTCAGCAATTTCATCCTGAGACAGCGTAAACATCTCGCCGAGTGCCGCGCTCATTTTTATTCTTTCATCAGCGCTACTGTCCATATCAGCACGGCTGAGTTCAACCAAAAGGCAGGCGGCGGCCAGCTCTATGGTGTGCTGCCGCTGTGCGGGCACAGCGGTGTTGAAATCAGCGAGTAGGCGTTTGAGCTTGGCGATCATTGCGCAGCGAGTAGAGTTTCAAGTTTGCGAAGATCCGCGGTGAAGTTGCGAATGCCTTCGGCGAGCTTTTCAGTACTCATGGCATCTTCGTTCATGAACCAGCGGAAATCAGCTTCACTCAATACCTGCTTGGTATCGCTACTCACGGCCTCGGGGTTAAGGTGGCGGGGAAGTTCACCCTCGCTATTTTGAAGCTCGCCAAGCAACTGTGGACTAATCGTGAGGCGGTCACAACCTGCCAATGCCTCAATTTCGCCGAGATTTCTGAAGCTAGCACCCATTACCACAGTGTTGTAACTGTGTTGCTTGTAGTAATTATAAATACGCGTGACCGATTGGACGCCTGGGTCATCAAAGGGCGTGTTGATGACCAGTTCTGTATTTGCTTTGTACCAATCCAATATACGACCGACGAAGGGAGAAATGAGGTAGACACCAGCATCCGCACAGGCTTGCGCCTGAGCAAAACCAAATAACAGTGTGAGATTACACTGAATGCCTTCTTTCTCTAAAATTTCACCGGCTTTAATCCCTTCCCAGGTAGAAGCGATTTTGATCAGCACACGATCGTTGCTAATGCCTCGCTGGTTATACATATCCATCAAACGCTTGGCACGCTCGACGGTAGCCGCTGTGTCAAAGGACAACCTCGCGTCGACTTCGGTCGACATACGACCAGGAATAATGTCCAGAATTTGTGCGCCGATTGACACGGCAAGATGGTCTGCGCAAGCATCGAGTTGCGCTTGACGACCAGTGAACTGTTTGGCAAAGGCCATGCTGTCGATCACGACATCGCGGTAGCGATCGAGTTGAGCTGCTTTGTAAATTAAAGAAGGATTGGTGGTCGCGTCGACAGGTTTGTAGGTTTCGATGGCACCGATATCACCGGTATCGGCAACGACCTGTGTGTACTGTCTAAGCTGCTCTAATTTATTCATGATATTCCATCGTCATTGGTGGCAAAGAAACCAATTTTGACCAATGCTTGTAACCTATGCAACCGTAACTGAATAATTGCGCTTAAAATGACGCCAAGGAGTCCAGGCATGAAAATCGTGGTAGGTTTTTTTGCAACATTCATCGTTCTTGTGGTGGCCGCCATTATAGCGGTTCCCCTGCTATTGCCTTTAGACAAGCTCGTCAACGAGCTACAAACCCAAGTGAAACAATCGCTGGGTCGAGAGCTCCGGCTAGTGGAGCCCTCTGTGAGTGTCTTTCCCAATTTGGTGGTGTCGTTAAAACAGGTGAGTTTGGCCAGTCCAACGGGTTTTGATGAGGATTTGCTCGCTGTAGGTAGTATCGATATAGATGTGTCGTGGTCGAGTATGTGGCGTGGTGAGGTGGTGGTAGAGCGCTTTGCTTTATCTGACTGGACGCTGCATCTAGCAACTAACAATGCCGGCGAAGTGAATTGGGCGATGGGTCAGGCTGAACAGCCGGCCTCCTCAAACGGGCACATTGATATTCCCGCCCATGTCGACTTAGGGCTGAATCATGTCGCGCTAAGCGCGGGAACGGTAATTATTGCTGATGAGGTTGTCGGTACCACCACACGAATAGAAGATGTCAATGTCACCCTTAATATGCCTACATTGGATGGTAAATTGGCGATTGATGGCTCTTTGGCACTGTTAGGTGAACCACTGGTCGGGACGCTCGTGCTAAATAATGTGCGCGATTTTTTGGCCGGCCAGATTAGCCCGCTGTCGCTAACATTCGAAGGGTATAACAATACCATTGATTTCAAGGGCAGCGTCATGGCGATGGGTCAGCGTCTTAGCGGTGACGTGGTCCTGGGAGATGTGGATGTGGTGGCATTGTTCACCCCTGATCCAAGCCAGACTAGCGCAGAGACATCTGATGCAGCCACTGAAGGGTGGAATGATGATCCGATCGATTTGTCGGGACTCATTGGCCCGGATATCGATATCACTATCAGTATGAATTCCTTGCGTACACCATGGGTAAATACCGGTAAGTTTGTGTCGGGTCTTACCCTCAGAGAGGGCAATTTGGTGATGGATATCAGTCAATTTAACGCTTACGGCGGTAGTGGCAGTGGGGTCTTAAGAGTGGATGCGATGAAGGCAGCGACTCGCGCCAATTTTGATTTGCGCGCGATTGATATTCAGCCCTTGTTAAATGATCTTGTGGATGTCGATAAGCTTTTGGGGCGAGGGGATGTTAATTTTGCCCTCAATGGGCGTGTCGCTTCCTTGAAGTCTTTGATGGAAACGCTGGCGGGTAAGGCCAGTGTGTCGCTGTCTGATGGGGCTGTTTTAGGGTTTAACTTAGCTGCTATTTTGAAAAGTGCACAAAGTGCGATCAAGGGCGATTTTGCGTCTGTTAGTTTGGATCAAAACTTTGCGTCAGCGGAGAAAACAGACTTTTCCTCAATGTCAGCCAGCTTCGATATCACCCAAGGTATTATGCAGAGTAACGATACCCAATTACTGAGCCCGTTGTTGCGAGTCAGCGGAGAAGGTCGTGTGGGCTTGCCCGCACAAACCGTGGATTACATGCTCACTAGTCGTCTCGTGGCGAGTAGTGAGGGTCAAGGAGCGGCGGGTGATGAGTCCGGTTTGGCCATTCCCGTTGCGGTGAAAGGCCCTTGGGTTGATATTACAGTTTCGCCTAAATTGTCCAGTGCGCTGAAGGAAAAAACCAAAGCCAAGGTGGATGAAGTAAAGCAAGAGGGCAAGCAAAAACTGGAGCAAGAGCTCGATACATTGCTCGATAAAAATCTCAAAGACGACGAAGACAAGAAGAAGCTCCTTAAAGGCTTGTTTTCTCGCTAGTATTGTTGTCGCTTGCGGCCCATATTGGCACGGCCCCCAGCATTGTTTCGCTCGGCCTCATGAGTCGAGCGGGACGCCCCATCAGCGTGTCGTATATCACCCGATAGGTGAGGATGTTTTGAACGTAATGACGGGTTTCGTTATAGGGAATACTCTCTATCCATGTATCCACCCGTTGGCAGTTCTGGGCTTCTTCCAACCAGCGGTCTACGCGGTATGGTCCAGCATTGTAAGCCGCTGTGGCAAGAATGGTGTTTCCCGCGTAGCGGTCTAATAAGGTGTCAAGGTAGTGGCTGCCGAGGGTTAAATTGGTGTCACTATTAAGCAGTTCGGTGCGAGATATTTTCACGCCAAGGGTGTTGGCAATTTGCCTTGCAGTACTCGGCATGAGCTGCATTAAACCGAGTGCGCCCACGGGTGAGCTGGCTTTTTCGTTGAAGGCGCTTTCCTGCCTAGTAAGACTCATCACTAGACTATTATCGAGCCCAAGAGGCGCGGTGGCACCATCAATTTCTGCGCGATAATGCAGGGGAAAGCGCAGTTCAATATCGTTCCAATAGCGGGCAGCTATACTGGCTTGAATGGCGAGGTTGGGTTGTTGCCAGTGTTGAGCGAGGCGGGCCGCGGTCAATAATTCTCGCTGACTGAGTGTCTTTTTAACCAGGGCCCATTCGAGGTTAGCCTTGTGAATTTCCCCGACTAAGAGCCACTCTCTGAGTCGTCTTATGCCTGGGTTTTTTGCCAGGTCTTGAAGTTCAATCTCATCAACATCGATGGCTTGATGATTGAGGCTGTAATTAACGCCGGCTAGATCGGCACTCATAAAGCCATAAAAACTGCGTTCTGACGCCAGTGCCAGCCATTGCTGTTGTGCACCTGTAGGATCACCAAGTTCAAGGCTCGCATGGGCTCGCCAGTAGCGCTGGCGGTCGGTGAGTGATTCTATGCCGTGCATGGCCACCATGGCATTGGTAAGGTTAGCGATGGTCAGCCAATCTTGTTCACGCACGGCTGCGCGCAGGATCCAGTCACTGATATCTTCATCGAGATGAAGGGGGTTCAAGCGTGTTAATAATTGGTGGCTGTCCGCTCGTTCGCTTAAGAACACATAGCGGGCAATCTCTCTACGGATATCGTCTTGATCGGGGATGATTTGCGCTTCAACTAAGCGCAAATAGCGTTGTGCGGCGGACTGGCTATCCGCTCGTGCCATGTGTTTAAACAATGGGCGCAACAGAGGCCTGAGGGTCTCTTTACTGAGGGTTTGATCAGTAATGGTGATATGCCGATGGAATTGAAAATCCCACGCGCGTGTCGCATCCGATTGGAGCGACTCGCTGAGTTGGCCGATCAGAAACTTGGACAATTGTTTGTCACCGGCAAGCATGGCTAAGCCAAGGCGGGCCATTCGCTGTGTATCGTCGATGATGCCACGCTGAGTTAATTGCTTAAACAAGGGATCACATTGGCTGGGACGCGATTGACCATGCTGCCAAAGTACCAATCCTAGGCTTTCACCTTCTCTGACTCGCGCCTTAGTATTCAACAGTGTAAGGGCGTAACGACAGCGTGATTCCACCGGCATATCATCGGTGTCACCGAACTGTTCATACCAATGCCAACGACTAAGTTGCACGGCTTTTTTCAGGTAGGCACGTGTCACGGTATGGGCAGCTGTGGTGTTGGGATGTTGTTTAACGAACGCCAACGCTTCGGCTAGTCTGGCCTCGCGGGGTCGAAAGGCAAGCCATTCAGCTTCAATATCTGGATAGAGCGGATAATCTTGGAGTGTCTTGGCAATGCGTTGAGAATAGCTGATTTGATCCTGTCGCGCGGCATGCCATGCAGTCGTGAAGCGTTCGCGCTGGTCAGCCAAATAATCCGATTTATAGTCGACCTCAGGTCTGAGTGGCTGTGCACTCGCGGTGACAATCCATCCAGCCAGTGTGCTGACGACAAACAGTCGCTTGAACAAGGTCATCGCTCTCTCCCTAGTGATATAGCTTTAGCATATATCTGTGGACAGCGTCGCGCTAGAAATGTTTCTCGTTTTCAGGGGGCTGGACGAGGGCGCGAGGACTTTGGGCGGCCCGCTCTGACGCAGTGATGGCTTCAAGGATAAGATCGGCATCGCTATCTCGCTGATGAGCGCGTTGAGATAACACCCGGCGGAATACTTTTCCTCCGGGAATGCCGTGATACAGGCCGAGTATATGCCGAGTGATATGATTGAGTGCCACGCCTTGCGCCATCTGTGCTCGGACATAAGGCAGGTAAGCCATCAAAATATCGCGCCGCGACGGTTGATAGTCAGACTGACCGAATAACTGCTGTTCGATGGCCACTAGCAGCATGGGGTTTTGATAGGGCTCTCTGCCCAACATAACGCCGTCGACGAATTGAAGGTGGTGATGGCAGGCTTCTACGCTCGCAATACCGCCATTGATGATAATTTCAAGGTCTGGAAAATCGCGCTTAATTTGATACACCAGATCGTAATTAAGTGGAGGGACCTCACGGTTTTGTTTGGGACTTAGACCTTGCAGCCAGGCTTTACGGGCATGAATAATAAAGGTTTGGCAGCCACTGTCAGCCACTGTACCCACAAAATCTCGCAAGCCTGTATAGTCTTCCATGTCATCGACGCCGATGCGGTGTTTGACCGTGACATCGATATCACAGGCATCGCGCATTGCGGCTATACAGTCTTTCACTAAGGGCGCGTGGCGCATCAAAATGGCACCTATCATGCCGTTTTGAACTCTATCGCTAGGGCAGCCAACATTGAGATTGATTTCGTCGTAACCCGCGTTCTGGCCAAATCTCGCGCACTTGGCCAGTTCGTGGGGATCGCTTCCACCTAATTGCAATGCCACGGTATGTTCGGCGGTATCAAACGCCAATAATCGAGCGCTATCACCATGTAGAATAGCGCCCGTTGTCACCATTTCAGTGTAGAGGTGCGCATGTGGGCTAATGACTCGCCAAAAGCGACGACAGTGCCGGTCGCTCCAATCCATTAAGGGCGCGGTACAGAACCTTCTGTCTATCGGTGGTGGGCGATTTGTCACGATGAAATGTCAGCTTTTAAAAAAAATTAAAAATTTTCGAATATTTTTTGAACTACCTGTCACTCGGCGAGTCTGAATAGATGTGAGGTGATGATTCGCTTCACAACAAAATTCATTTCCCCTGATGATTTTGTGACTTTTGAGTGTATCTCCCTAATTACCCGGCCTTGTCGCCGGGTTTTTTTTGCGAGAAATTTAGGCGATACCCGCTTGCATTTTGGCTGCAGCAACAGTGTTGTACATCAAACAGGCGATGGTCATGGGACCTACGCCCCCAGGTACCGGGGTGATCGCGCCAGCCACGGCTTTTGCTGCCTCGGTATCAACATCACCCACCAAACGACTGCGGTCGCCATCTTGAATTCGATTAATGCCCACGTCGATGACTGTGGCACCAGGCTTAATCCAATCGGCTTTTACAAAATGTGGAATACCGACGGCCGCGACGAGGATATCTGCGTTGCGACAAACCTCTTCTATATTTTTGGTACGTGAATGCGCGATCGTTACAGTGCAGTTCTCTTGCAGCAGTAAGTGAGCCATGGGTTTGCCCACAATATTGGATCGTCCGACCACAACGGCATTCATTCCTGACATATTGCCCAGGTAATCGCGCAGCATCATGATGGAGCCTAGTGGTGTGCAAGGAACGATCTGGTTGTCGCCAATAGCGAGTGCGCCGGCGTTCTCAATATGGAAGCCGTCGACGTCCTTGCGAGGATCGATAGCGTTGATGACCGCTTTGCTGTCAATTTGTTTTGGCAGGGGCAGTTGAACCAAGATGCCATGAACGCCACTGTCATTGTTTAATTGATCGATGAGCGCCAGCAGCTCGGCTTGGCTGGTGGAAACATCCAGTCGATGTTCGCGCGATTCAATGCTCAGCTCTTCACAGCGTTTGACTTTGTTGCTGACATACACGTGGCTTGCAGGATCATCACCCACCAATACGACCGCGATGCAAGGTACAAATTGATGGTCGGCTTTTAACTGTGCGATTTCACTTTTCAAGTCTTCGCACAAGGTATTGGCAAACGCCTTGCCGTCGATGATGTGAGTCATTGTTTATCTCCCGAGCGTGGTTCGTGATGGTGGCGAAAGTTGTCCGCTCAAGCGCACCAAATAAAGGCTGCAACTTTACGCGAAAAGCCTAAATTCGTATAGAAAAATCAGGCCATTTTGTCGTTTTTAGCCAGCAGATTGTCGATAAATGCCCAGGCGGCATTGCTCAGTTGGCGTCGCTTGTGGCGTATCACCCCGAGTTGGCGTGCCGGGACATGTTCAGTCACATCTAGGGTGACAATGTGAGTGTCCACCATAGACAGTGGGAGCACGCTCCACCCCATGCCGATAGACACCATCATTTTGATCGTTTCAAGGTAATTGGTGGACGTATTTCGCGCATCTAAACGCAGATGATGGCGGCGAAACAGATCCGCCACCAGCCGCCCAGTATAGGTCGATAGTCCCGGAAGTACCGCGCGGTGTTGGCTAAGCATCTGTAAATCTATGTGGCGTTGCTTCAGCAGTGGGTGGTCTGGTGGCGCGACAAAAGCCATGGGGTCATGCCAGATCGGGGTGGCCACTATGTTGGGGTCTGGCGCGGGCGCGAGAGTCACCACAGCCAATTCAATGTCACCTTGAAGAACCGCCTGGTGGGCAAATTCTGAGTCGACGAACTGGACATCTAAATTGACTTCGGGATAGTGGTTAATAAAGTGCTTGAGACTGTCCGGCAGACGGTGCAGGCCGACATGGTGCGATGTCATGATGTTGAGGTGTCCTGCAATGCTGTCGCTGCCAACCCTGAGTGCTTGTTCTGTTTGTTCCACGGCTAATAAAATTTCGCGCGCACGGGGTAGCAACGTTTCACCCTCGCGAGTGAGTGAAATCCGTCGGCCAATGCGATTAAAAAGACGGCAGTCTAGCCACGCTTCAAGGGCTGAAACACGTTTTGAAATGGCAGGTTGGGTCAGGTGAAGTTTGTCGGCAGCACTGGAAAATGAACCAAGCTCGGCCACGGTGATAAAGGACTTGAGTTGACTGGTGTCCATGGTTATTTATTACCAAATGGAATTGAAAGTATGAAAATTATGAATTTGTTTTATTTTTGGGGCAAGCGTAAAATCAGCCTGTTTTTTGACCTATAAAGTTTTCAACGCAGGACAAGCACATGTCAGCAAAAACGCTTTATGACAAGCTGTGGGATAACCATGTTGTACAGCAGCGCGACGACGGTAGCGCGCTTATTTATATAGATCGTCAGTTATTGCATGAAGTCACGTCACCTCAGGCTTTCGAAGGATTGCGTTTAGCGGGTCGCAAGCCCTGGCGCGTCGATGCTAACTTGGCGACCCCCGATCACAATGTTCCCTCAGATGTGGCAGAGCGTTCCGGTGGTATTGCCTCAATTACCGATGAAGTATCACGTATCCAAGTCCAAACATTGGACGACAACTGCGATGAGTTCGGTATCAAAGAATTTAAAATCAATGATGCTCAGCAAGGTATTGTCCACGTAGTGGGTCCCGAAACAGGGGCAACCTTGCCCGGTATGACGCTGGTGTGTGGCGACTCTCACACCGCGACACACGGTGCGTTTGCGGCCTTAGCGCACGGTATTGGTACCTCCGAAGTCGAGCATGTGTTGGCGACACAATGCCTTGTGCAAAAGAAAATGAAAAACATGAAGGTCGAGGTCACGGGGACACTTGGCTTAGGTGTTACCCCTAAAGACGTCGTGCTGGCGATAATCGGTAAGATCGGCACTGCCGGTGGTACAGGGTATGCCATTGAGTTTGCGGGACAAGTGTTCCGTGACATGTCGATGGAAGGGCGTATGACTGTCTGTAACATGGCGATCGAAGCGGGTGCTCGTATCGGCTTAGTGGCAGTGGATGACAAGACCATTGAGTATGTTAAGGGTCGCCAATTTGCGCCCACGGGTGCCTTGTGGGAGCGAGCTGTTGCGGCTTGGGCTGATTTGGTGAGTGATGAAGGCGCACATTTTGATGCGGTTGTGACCTTGCGCGGCGAAGATATTCGCCCACAAGTCACCTGGGGCACATCACCTGAGATGGTGGCACCCATCGATGGCGTGGTGCCCAATCCTGAGAGTATTGCAGACGCGTCTACCCGTGCCGGTGTTGAACGAGCGCTTCAATACATGGGGCTCAGCGGTGGAATTGCCATTACTGATATACCGGTCGACGAAGTGTTTATTGGTTCGTGCACCAACTCACGTATCGAAGACTTGCGTGCTGCCGCCGCCATTGTGGCCGGCAAGTACAAGGCCGCGAGTGTGCAGCGTGCGATGGTGGTGCCTGGTTCTGGTGCGGTAAAGCGCCAAGCGGAGCAAGAGGGCTTGGATAAAATCTTTACAGCGGCGGGCCTAGAATGGCGTGAACCGAGTTGCTCCATGTGTTTGGGAATGAACTCTGACGTGTTACCGCCGGGTAAGCATTGCGCGTCAACCTCCAATCGCAACTTTGAAGGTCGTCAAGGCTTTGGTGGGCGCACCCATTTAGTAAGTCCTGCCATGGCAGCCGCGGCGGCTATTCACGGCCGCTTTGTTGACGTTAGCAAGTTGTAAGGAGAGGCAATATGAAAGCATTTAATGTAGAAACAGGTGTTGTCGTTCCCATTGATCGAGCCAATGTCGACACGGATATGATTATTCCGAAACAGTTCCTAAAGTCGATCCGACGCAGTGGTTTTGGACCTAATTTATTCGATGAGTTACGCTATCTCGATAAGGGAGAGCCCGGCCAAGATTGTAGCCAGCGTCCCCTCAATCCGGACTTCGTGTTGAACCAAGCCCGCTATGCCAGTGCCTCTATCCTGCTGGCGCGAAAGAACTTTGGGTGTGGGTCCAGTCGCGAACACGCGCCTTGGGCACTCGATGATTTTGGTATCCGTGCCATCATCGCCCCAAGTTTTGCCGATATTTTCTTCAATAACTGTTTCAACAATGGACTCTTGCCTGTCGTGCTGGACGAAAGCATTGTCGAGCGTCTTTTTAATAGTGTTGCTGCTAATGAAGGCTACCAGCTCACCATTGATCTTGAGGCGCAACACGTGATCACCCCAGAGGGCGAACGTTATCCCTTTGATATCGATGCAAACCGCAAGCACCGCTTACTTAATGGTTTGGATGATATAGGTATTACCTTGGGTCATGCCGATGCCATTCGTGCCTTCGAAGATAAGTGGCGTGCATCGTCTCCCTGGCTGTTTGACAGCATTAAGTAAGGACACAATATGAGCAAAACAATTTTACTGGTGTCGGGCGATGGTATTGGTCCCGAAATCATGCGCGAAACCCTCAAAATGATGGAGGTGGTTGAGCGGCAGTTTGATCTTGACTTCGAGTACGATGAAGCTCTTGTGGGCGGTGTTGCTATCGATGCGGTAGGTAACCCCTTGCCGGTTGACAGTTTGGCCAAAGCCAAGGCCGCTGACGCGATCTTATTTGCCGCCATTGGGGGGCCAAAATGGGATACCAATCCGCCCGAATTACGCCCTGAAAAAGGCCTGCTGGGTTTGCGTAAAGAGTTGGGATTGTTTGGTAACCTTCGTCCTGCGATTCTCTATCCGCAGCTGGCGGCAGCGTCGTCGCTGAAGGCAGATATCGTATCAGGATTAGATATCTTGATCGTACGAGAACTGACTGGGGGTATTTATTTTGGCCAGCCACGCGGCATTCGTGTTAACGCACAAGGTGAGCGTGAGGGCTTCAATACTTACGTTTACAGTGAATCAGAAATTAAGCGTATTGGTCGAATGGCTTTTGAGGCGGCGCGTGCCCGCTCAGGTCGTGTCTGTTCTGTCGATAAGGCCAACGTTTTGGAAGTCACTATGTTGTGGCGTGAGGTGATGACCGAGCTGGCAGCTGAATACCCCGATGTGACGCTGAGCCATATGCTGGTTGATAATGCCGCGATGCAACTGGTGCTTCGTCCTAAGCAGTTTGATGTGATAGTGACCGGTAACATGTTTGGCGATATTTTGTCAGATACCGCGGCCATGCTGACGGGTTCTATAGGCATGCTGCCGTCGGCCTCACTGGATAAAAACGGCAAGGGCATGTATGAGCCTTGCCACGGTTCGGCACCGGATATCGCCGGGCAAAATAAAGCCAACCCTCTGGCGATGATGCTCTCTGCCTCCATGATGCTGCGTTATACCTTTAATGAGATTGCCGCGGCGGAGGCAATTGAGGCAGCGATTGGCAAGGTATTGGATAAGGGTTACAGAACCGGTGATATTTTCCGTGAGGGAGATACGCTGGTGTCTTGCGAACAAATGGGTGACGCCGTCGTCGCCGCTTTGACTGAATAAGGGTAAGATCATGAAAAGAGTAGGTTTTGTAGGTTGGCGTGGCATGGTGGGTTCCGTGCTGATGCAGCGCATGTTGGAAGAAAATGACTTCGCCCACATCGATGAGCCGGTGTTTTTTACGACGTCCAATGTGGGCGGCGAGGCGCCGAATGTAGGGAAAGTGGTTCCCGCGCTGAAAGACGCGATGGATATTGACGCGCTTAAGCAAATGGATGCTATCGTCTCTTGTCAGGGCGGCGATTATACCAAGGCTGTGTATGGTGACTTGCGTCGCGCCGGTTGGCAGGGTTACTGGATTGATGCGGCGTCATCGCTGCGTATGAATGATAATGCCTTGATTATTTTGGATCCGGTCAATCGCCATGTGATTGATGCGGGTATCGCAAAAGGCATCAAAGATTTCATCGGGGGAAATTGCACGGTGAGCTTGATGTTGATGGCCATGGGTGGCCTATTCCAACACAATCTGGTGGAGTGGGTCAGTGCGATGACCTACCAAGCTGCCTCCGGCGCGGGGGCTCAGAACATGCGTGAACTGATTGCTCAAATGGGTGCTATCAATAGCGCCGTCTCAAGCGAGTTGGCTGATCCGGCCAGTGCCATCTTAGAGATTGATCGCAAAGTGGCTGAAACCATGCGCGGCGGCGATTTCCCCATCGATAAATTTGGTGCGCCGTTGGCAGGAAGTTTATTGCCATGGATCGATACTCAGCTCGACAATGGCCAAAGCCGCGAAGAGTGGAAGGCTCAAGCGGAAACTAACAAAATTTTGCACACCGGTCAGGTGATTCCTGTCGATGGCTTGTGTGTCCGAGTTGGTGCCATGCGTTGTCACAGCCAGGCGTTAACCGTCAAGTTGACGCGCGACGTGCCGATGGATGAGATCCATGCCATGCTGGCAAGTGCCAACGATTGGGTCAAAGTGGTTCCTAACGATCGCCCTGTAACCCTGCAAGAGCTTACCCCAACCGCCGTTACCGGTTCATTACAGGTACCTGTAGGACGTTTGCGCAAGCTCAATATGGGCGGCGAATATCTGTCGGCCTTTACCGTCGGTGACCAGCTTCTTTGGGGGGCGGCAGAGCCACTGCGGCGCATGGTTCGAATTTTATTAGAAGGTTAACTCGCCGCGTTGCCCTTGGGTCTTAGGGTAGCCCTGTTGCGCATATCGATGTATTCATGCAACGTAGCGCACACAATACCTGCCCCTTATGAGCGCCGCTTTGTTTGCGCTTATCTTCTCAGACGAATGTCTATTAAAAGCCGGATATTCCGGCTTTTTTTATATCGATAGGTAAATTCAGCGGTGGCGGTGTTGCTGCAGAGGCCGTTGATAGGTGTTAATTTTCAATGTCCTTGGGAAAATGTGATGCATGGCATGGTTTTACCCCGGCTTTTTTTGCATAAATAGCAGCACGGGCTACACTAAATCAAAGCCATAAAACGGAATGGGTGCCCTCTATTGTCGGTGCATCCCCACAAGGAAAATGCGACATGTTCACCAAGCTTAAGGCTATTTCTGCCATTGTTATCGCCACGTATGCCTCGCCTGCCTTGGCCTTAGGTGTCGGTTCCATCGACATGAATTCCTCAATGAATGAACCTCTCAATGCCACCATTCAACTTTATGGTACAGAGGGAATGAGTACCGGCCAGTTAATTGCACGAATGGGCTCCATGCAGGACTTTGAGCGTGCGGGTGTGATTCGCGAATACTTTCTAGACGATATTCGTTTCTCGGTGGAAATAGACAATACCGGTGGGGGAGTCATTCGTCTTCGTACGGATAACCCCGTGGTTGAGCCTTATCTTAATTTTGTCCTAGATTTGCGCTGGCCAGATGGTCGCATACTTCGTGAATATACGGCGCTGATTGACTTTATGCCACTTGAGCAAGCGGCACCTGTAAAGCCGGCTAACGTTAGCACTAATAATGACACTAAAGCGCGCGAAGAGGCTGTAACTACTGCCGTGCGATTTGGTCAAGCCGATGGCCAGTATCGCGTCGCCAATGGGGATACCTTGTGGGATATTGCCTTGCAAGTACGCCCCAGTCGTGCCTATTCCCCTCAGCAAACGATGCGAGCGATTGTCGATAATAATCCCCAGGCCTTCAGTGGTGGCAATATCAACGGTCTGCGAGCCGGATCGGTGCTCGATCTTCCGAGTGAAACGCAGATTGCTAACGTGGACGGTAATGAAGCGCGTCGTTGGGTCCGCAACCAAAATACACGTTGGACAACGCCTGATGTCAGCCCGGTGGAGAGTGTGGCGGATACTCGTGTTGTAGAAGCACCGGTTGTGGTCAATGAGGCTGAAGGTGCATATCTACGTTTGGCGCGAGCGGATGATGATGTCACAGGCGATCACCAGGTCGCAGAAGATACCCCTGACTTGGTTGATACGGATACGACGCAATTGGCAGGCCCGGAGGTGGTTGACGAGGCTACTCAGCAGCGACTGGCAACGACCTTAGAGAGTCTTGATCTTAGTGAACGTCAAAATGAGGAGTTGCAGGCGCGATTAGCGGCCTTGGAAGAACAAGTGCAAACCATGCAGCGGCTGATGATGTTAAAGGATCAGCAGTTGGCCAATATGCAGGCTTCGCCCGAGGCCCCGGAGGATATGCTCAAGAATCCTTCGGTGTTGGGCGGTATAGGTGCGCTCTTGTTAGCGGCCTTGGGTTGGTTGCTGTGGTCGCGGCGCAAACCCAAAGATACTGTGCCTGGTGACATGCCTGCCCCGGTCTTTGCGATGCCTGATAGGCCTCAAGAGGTTGAGCCTGTGCCCTCGGTCCCTGTGGCTGAACGTGTTGTGACAGAGGTGGCTGCTGAAAAAACATCGGTGGCTTCCCCCGTTGTTGCCCCGGTAAGCCACCAGTCACCGTCGGCGTTTGAAGAAGAGGTCAGGTCGAGTGATCACGCGGTGGCGTTGCAGGCTGAAACAACGCCTATCGAAGAGTCGTTAACCGAAGTCGATATTTATGTGGCCTATGGTCGTGCTGTCAAAGCCCTAGAGCTGGTTAAAGGTATCTATGCTGAACATCCCCACAATGAAGCGGTTCAGTTGAAATTATTAGAAGTCGCAGCGGCCGCAGGTGTATCAGCAGAATATGTGGAGGTTCGTGATGCCCTTCAGGGGAGTTCCGATGCCGATATTCAAGCGGGTTTATTGAAGTTAGCAGCGGATTTTCCGGAGGCGTTAGCCGATGATACGGAAGCGTCATCGGCCTTGACTAGCCATGACATCTCCGACGAATCGTCGGATAGCTCGCAGGATGTTCCCGAAGAAGAAACGCTGGGTTGGGATATTGGCTTGGAGGCAGGTGCAGGTGTTACAGGCACTGATAAGCTTGAATCTGAGGCCACGGATGCGGATTTTTCAGCACGCGCGGAGTCATTCGATATTCCTGCTGAGGACCTCGCCGTTGCGACAGAGACAGATCTGCCGCTATTGTCTGATGAGGATTTCTCGCTCGATAGCGATGCATTGTTGGTTGACGATGAGTCGAATGACACGTTAAAAGCGTTAGAGCAAAGTGCCTCGTTTGATGGCGATGAGATGGATTTCGACAGTTTAGAGTTAGATGATAGTGCCTTCGATGAAGACCTGACAGCTGACGTGGCCGCCGAAGCTTTGCCTGATCTAGACATGGGTCTTGAGGCTGAAAGTGAGGATCTTGCGCTTGATGACGTCGCCTTATTGGAAGACGAACACGCACCATTGAAGCCAGACACAAAAGAGGTGCTTGAAGATTTGGCTGACCTCGATTTTGAGGCTTCCGAGGCGGATGTATTGGGCGACCTGGATGATTTTGATCTCGACACCTTGGGCGACCTTGAACGTGACTTAAGTGATGACGATGAAGAGCTGAGTCTAGGTGATCTTTCGTTAGAGGATGGTGATGACGTTTCACTTGATGATATTATGGCATCCGCCTTCCCCGATGATGAAACCGAGGGTCTGTTGGATGATACAGACGACATGACCACCAAGCTTGATATGGCGCGCGCCTACATTGAAATGGGCGAAAAAGAGAGTGCTGTCGAAGTGTTAGATGAGGTGATTCAGGGAGGAACGGCAGAACAGCAATCAGAAGCCGCCGAACTGAAAGGAACCCTCAGCTGATCATTAAACCAAAACCGTTTTATCGATACGCGGCTGCCATCGCCTACGATGGTAGTGTCTATCATGGCTGGCAACGGCAAGGTGATCCTCAGGTTGCCACGGTGCAAGCAGATGTTGAACGCGCCTTGAGTTTTGTCGCCGCGTCGACTATTACGGTGTCTTGCGCGGGTCGTACTGACACCGGGGTGCATGGCACGGGGCAGGTCATTCACTTTGACAGTCCTGTTCAACGCCCTGAAAAAGCTTGGGTAATGGGGGCGAATACCCAGTTGCCAGCCACCGTTAGAGTACTCTGGGCAGTTCCTGTCGACGATCAATTTCACGCCAGATTCTCAGCAACCGCCAGACGGTATCGTTACGTGATCGATAATAGTCCGGTGGCACCAGCCATACTGGCGGGTGGTTTAACCCATGTTCGCATCCCTTTGGATGCTGAATTGATGCACCGGGCTGCTCAACGGCTTTTAGGTGAGCAAGACTTTAGTGCGTTTCGCGGTGCCGGATGCCAATCGAATACCCCGTTTAGGCATGTTCACCATGTTCGAGTTGTGCGCCGTGACCATCTTGTCGTGATTGATATTAAAGCCAATGCCTTTCTTCTCCATATGGTCCGCAACATCGCGGGTTCACTTATTGAGGTAGGCGCAGGTAGAAAGCCTGCGGATTGGATCGACGATTTACTCCTCGCACGCGATCGTCGTCTGGCAGCGGCTACGGCAGCGCCTAATGGCTTGTATTTGATCGACGTTGAATATCCCGATTATCCCAGTCTTCCATCATTACCCCTTGGTCCATTTTTTACCGCGTTTTTAAACTAAAACTAGGCGGGCTTTTTGCAAGACATGATGTAACGGCTTTTGTTATCATATGGCAACTTTTAGTGAGTGGGGATCAGCGTGGTCTGCAGAGTTAAAGTCTGCGGTATAACTAACCTTGAAGATGCGCTTCATGCAGTGGCAGCTGGCGCAGATGCACTTGGTTTTGTATTTTACCGCCCAAGCCCCCGCTATATTAAGCCCGCTGATGCCGCTAAGATCATTGCTGCACTCCCGCCATTTGTCGTGAGTGTAGGTTTGTTTGTAAACGAAGACGAAGATTCTGTGGCTGCCATTTTGCAGGCCACGGGTGTGGATCTTATTCAGTTTCACGGTGACGAGACGCCCGAGTTTTGTAGCCGTTTTGAGCGACCCTTTATCAAAGCGTTGCGGGTCGACAGTGAAAGACATTCACTCTCGGATGTTACAGCCATGGTGGAGACGTTTGCAGAGGCGCGAGGCGTATTGCTCGACACCTACCGTCAGGGGATTCCGGGCGGTACAGGCGAGGTGTTTGATTGGGATTTAGTTCCGAGCTGTCGTCAAAATATTATTTTAGCGGGTGGTCTTGATCCACGTAATGTCGCCGCGGCGGTGCACCGAGTGTCACCTTTTGCGGTGGACGTCAGTGGTGGGGTTGAGGCCAGCCACGGCATTAAAGATGCTGACAAAGTTACCCAATTTATTTCGGCGGCAAAAGCTGCCTGTTGTTAGAGAGAGATCATCATGAGCTGGCTAGATAAAATTGTTCCTTCCATCGTGCGCGACAGCGACAGTAAGGAAAGTTCGCGCAGCAGTGTTCCTGAGGGCTTGTGGAAAAAATGCCTTAAATGTGATTCGGTGTTGTATCGTCCCGAGCTGGAGCGTCACTTGGACGTATGTCCCAAATGTGATCACCACATGCGCTTGGGTGGGCGTCGTCGCTTGAATGCCTTTTTGGATCCAGAGGGCCGTATTGAATTGGCTACCGATGTCCAGCCCATCGATCGCTTGAAGTTTAAAGATACCCGTAAATACAAAGAGCGTTTGGCACAAGCACAAAAGGCTACCGGAGAAACCGATGCGCTGATTGCTATGCAGGGCAAGGTTAATGGCCTGCCATTAGTGGCGACGGCGTTTGAATTTAATTTTCACGGCGGTTCTATGGGCTACGCGGTCGGTGAGCGTTTCACCCGTGCCGCTAACGTGGCCTTGGAAAAGCGTATTCCTCTCGTATGTTTTTCAGCGACGGGAGGCGCGCGCATGCAAGAAGCGCTGATATCGTTGATGCAAATGGCCAAAACCTCTGCTGTGATTGAGCGACTGAAATCAGAGGGTATACCCTATATCTCCATCATGACAGATCCTGTCTACGGGGGTGTATCAGCGAGCTTGGCCCTGTTAGGCGACTTAAATATTGCTGAACCTGGCGCACGCGCTGGTTTTGCTGGCCCTAATATTATCGAGCAAACCATTCGTGTGAAATTGCCCAAAGGGTTTCAGCGCAGTGAGTTCCTGTTAGATCATGGCGCCATCGATATGATTGTTCACCGCAAGGATATGCGTGATACCGTTTCACGTATCTTGGCAAAAATGACCCATCAGGAGCTCGCATAAGCCGCTATGGATCTTGCCGCTTGGCTTAGTCGCATTGAACAGATCCACCCGCAAGAAATTGATCTTGGTCTCGCGCGGGTGGCCAGTGTCTGGCAGCGACTCACTGTCGACTTAGAAGCGTTCGTTATTACTGTCGCTGGCACCAATGGAAAAGGCTCTACCGTTGCTGCGCTTCAGTCGGCAGCTCTGAGTAATGGTATACGCGTCTGTGCATTTACTTCGCCACATATTTTGCGATACAACGAACGTATCCGGATCAATGGTCAATCTGCCAGCGACGAGATCATCTGCCGAGCTTTTGAACGAATCGATGCTGCGCGTGGCGACATTTCACTCAGCTACTTCGAGTTTAATACTCTCGCGGCACTCTTGGTTGCCGCAGACGCCAAGGTCGATTTATTGCTGCTCGAAGTGGGTCTTGGTGGGCGGCTCGATGCAGTTAATATTATCGATGCCGATATGGCTGTAGTGACATCGATTGCTTTGGACCATGAAGATTGGCTTGGCAGTGATTTAGAAATTATCGCCGCAGAAAAGGCAGGCGTTTCTCGCCAGGGTCGTCCTGTGGTGGTTGGTGAAGTTCCCGATCTTCAGTTTTGGTCCACCTTTGCCGCCCGGCAAGGGGATACTTATTTTTATGGTCAACACTTCGGTGTGAACGCGGGTGAATGGTTTGGCACGGGATCCCGTGTTGCCTTACCTGCGCTATCCATACCACAAAATTCCGCCGCCGTGGCGTTGCAAGTGGTATCGATATGTCCGCTTTTTAGCCAGCGTCAGCGTGCAGTCGAGGCTATTCTTGCGACTCGGGTCTTTGGCAGAATGCAGTCGGAAGTTTGGCAGGGAAGAGACGTGCTGTTTGATGTGGCTCATAATCCGGCATCGGTGGCGCTACTTGTGTCTCGTTTAGGGCCGCCCTCGCGGCAATTCGATATTCTTTTTGGCTGTATGGCGGATAAAGCGTTGCAAGATATGCTCCCTTATTTGGTCCCCTTCGCGGCAAAGTGGTGGTTGCCCCAGTTGCAAATTCCACGTGCGGTGCGCGTGCCTGTGTTAGCTGAGCATCTGAAGGGTGAAGACGTGGCGTGTTTTGAAACCATGCCACTGGCGTTAGAAGCACTCCAATACTCCGACCGGCCGTTGCTTGTCGTAGGGTCATTTTTTACCGTTTCTGAAGCGATCTGTGGGATGTCGCTTGCTATTTCTGGTGATTTGTTATGAAACAAACTCTCAGACAACGTTTAGTTGGCGCTCTGGTATTGTTGGCCATTGGGGTTATTTTGTGGCCGGTCATCTTTGATGAAGGGCCGAAACGTACTGTGTCTAAAATTAGCGTTATTCCCCCGGCGCCAAGTATCGAGCCCGTTGTCATTGAGCCCTTAATCAATCCCGTCCCTAGCGATCAGGCGACGTTTGGTCCTACCGACGATCAAGGTTTACCCCTGGTAGAAGAACTTGATCAAGAGGTGATACAGCAGTTGGCGGCGTTGCCTGCCGCCACCCCAGCGGTTGTCGATGAGCAAGGTTTACCCGAGGCTTGGTCGATTCAGGTCGGCGCGTTTTCTAATCAAACCAACGCCTTGGCGTTGGTGAAAAAATTACAAGCCGCAGGTTTTAAAGCCTATCTTCGTGAACGTGATGGGTTGGCGCGTGTGTTGGTAGGTCCTAAGCTCACTAAGCAGTCTGCGGCAGAGGATTTGCGTGCAATTGAGCAAGCTTTTGAGCTGCAGGGACGACTGGTGCGTTACGCACCATAATATCGATTTGTCGTAGAGTATGTGGCGGGGGTTTGTTAGAATTCGCGCGTTTTCAACAAAAGGCTTTTTATGAACCACGCAGACTGGATCATCATTGCAATTGTTGCCATTTCAGGCCTCGTTAGCTTGTGGCGTGGTTTCGTCCGCGAGGCCTTGTCGCTGGTGATTTGGATAGCCGCTATTACCATCGCCTTGTTTTTTAGCGACGTGCTTTCTGCGCATTTGTCGGTCTGGATTGAAACACCTTCTCTGCGCAAAGTGGCGGCCTTCGTTTTGCTTTTTGTCGCGACGCTGATTGTCGGTGGTGTCATCAGTCACATTATTGCAGCGCTTGTGAAAATGACGGGTTTGACGGGAACAGATCGTGTTCTGGGTATGGTGTTTGGCGTGGCACGAGGCTTGTTGTTAGTGCTTGCGTTGTTGATTTTAGTGCCGCCCATCGTGCCAATCAACCAAGATGCATGGTGGACAGAGTCAACGCTCATTCCGCATTTCTTAATGATGCAGGATTGGGCCATCGCCCTTGTTGGCGATATTAAACAATTACTTTTTAGTTAGGTCGCTCTTCCAAGAGCAAATACGGGATAAGGCTATGTGTGGCATCGTAGGTATTTTCGGACAGCGTAACGTCAATCAGGACCTTTACAACGCGTTGACTGTTTTGCAGCACCGTGGTCAGGATGCCGCCGGTATCGTGACATACGAGGGTGGCAAGTTTAACCAACGCAAAGGCGAGGGCCTAGTCCGAGACGTGTTTCAAATGCGCCACATGCAACGTCTGCAGGGACAGGTTGGCATCGGTCATGTGCGCTACCCTACCGCGGGGAGTTCTGGTCCTGCCATGGCACAACCCTTTTATGTCAATTCTCCCTATGGTATCAGCCTGGCGCACAACGGTAATTTGACGAATGCTGCCGAGTTGACCCGTAATTTATTTGAAACCGATCTGCGTCATCTCAATACCGATTCTGACTCTGAAGTGTTGCTCAATATTTTTGCTCACAGCTTACAGAATTTGGGTAAATTAAAGCCTGGTGCTGAGGATATTTTTTCCGCCGTAGCCGAGGTTCACCGTCGTTGCCGCGGCGGCTACGCAGCGGTAGCATTGATTGCTGGCTATGGTGTGGTGGGTATGCGCGATCCGCATGGTATTCGCCCCTTGGTTTTTGGTGCGCGCGAAACCGCCGAGGGTACTGAGTACATGATTGCCTCTGAGAGTGTGGCGCTTGATGTCATGGGCTTCAAATTGATTCGTGATGTGATGCCGGGTGAGGCCGTATATGTCGATGCCAATGGTCAGTTGCACACGCGTCAGTGTGCTGACAACCCCGTGCTCTCGCCCTGTATTTTTGAACATGTTTATTTTGCTCGTCCCGACTCAATTATGGATGGTATTTCTGTCCATAAGGCACGCATGCGTCAGGGCGAACAGTTGGCTGAAAAGATCAAGCGCATTCGTCCCGATCACGACATCGATGTGATCATCCCCATCCCCGATTCAAGCCGAACAGCTGGGATGGCTTTGGCGCAAGCCTTGGGGGTGAAATTCCGTGAAGGCTTGGTTAAAAATCGTTATATCGGTCGCACGTTCATCATGCCTGGCCAAGCTACCCGTAAAAAGTCTGTTCGCCAAAAGCTGAATGCCATTGAACTGGAGTTCAAAGGTAAGAATGTCATGTTGGTAGATGACTCCATTGTGCGTGGCACCACCAGTAAACAAATCATCGACATGGTGCGTGAAGTGGGTGCAAAAAAGGTATATTTCGCCTCGGCTTCACCCGCGGTGCGCTACCCGAACGTATATGGTATTGATATGCCGTCGGCAAAAGAGCTCGTAGCTCATGATAAAACAGAGCAAGAAGTGGCCGAAGCCATTGGCGCTGATTGGTTGGTTTATCAAGACCTCGATGCATTGGTGCAAAGTTCGGCCGAGGGCAATACTGACATCACCCGCTTTGATTGCGCCGTATTTGACGGTGTTTATGTGTGCGGGGATGTCACGCAAGATTACTTGGAGGGTCTCGACGCGGCGCGAAACGACACCATTCAAGAGCAAAACCGTGCGGCAGCCAGTGGCGATAGTTCGGTGATTGGTCTACATAATGAGGAACGCAATTAAAGTTCTCTAGAAGGAGGGGACGTTGCAAGGAAAACTCGCTCAAGTCCTCTCTGATATCGACACGGTGCTGCTAGGCAAGCGGCACGCTGTGAAATTGTCGCTGGCATGTTTACTCGCAGGCGGTCACCTATTATTGGAAGATCTTCCTGGTATGGGGAAGACCACCTTATCAAAAGCTCTCGCTAAGGCGCTCAATCTAAGTTTCAATCGCGTCCAGTTCACAGCCGATTTGTTTCCCTCGGACTTGTTGGGTGTGTCTGTTTACCGGCGCGAGGAAGACCGTTTTCAGTTTGTGCGTGGGCCGGTGTTTTGCCATATTCTTTTAGCCGATGAGATTAATCGCACACCGCCTAAAACGCAAAGCGCGCTACTTGAAGCCATGGCGGAAGAGCAGGTCAGTGTCGATGGTGAGAGCCATCCATTGCCATCGCCTTTCTTTGTGATTGCAACGCAAAATCCGCAATTTCAGTCGGGAACCTACCCACTACCAGAATCCCAACTGGACCGGTTTACCATGTGTCTGCGTTTGGGTTACCCCTCGCCTGAGACCGAGCGAGCATTGTTGATGGGTAATGCCGAGGATGCCTTGGTCAACATGCCCCAACGCTTGGGTGGCGATGAGGTGTTGGCCTTAAAATCAGACGTACAGGCTCTGCATGTCTCGCCAGCTTTGGTGGATTATTTGCAGCGACTTTTACAAGCGAGTCGCGATAGTGAGCACTTTGAGCATGGCTTGTCACCCAGAGCGGGCATGTCGGTATTGGCTTGTGCAAAGGCCTGGGCCTACTTAGACGGCCGTGACCACGTGTCGCCAGACGATATTCAGGTGGTCTTTGTGCCTGTGTGCAGCCATCGTTTACAGGGTGACAGTCCGCAGTGGGTGTCGCAGCGTTTAGAGGCTATCCTCGCGGCCACCGCGGTGGTGTAATCAAACATGATGTGGCCTACGAGTTGGCGTGAGGCATGGCAAGGGCGTTGGCGTCAGTGGATTGCCAAACGAATACCGCGACGACAAGAGCAAACCCTAAATCAAAAAAATATCTTTATCTTCCCCACCGGCTTTGGTGCATTTTATCTACTGGTGACAGCGCTGTTGTTTACCATTGGTTTAAATTATCAAAACAACAGTGTGTATGCCTTTTGCTTTTTTTTGGTGGCTGTTTTCGTGGCTGCCATCATGCCGACCTTCAACAACTTACATGGTTTAAAAATTCGGGTGAGGGCCAGTTCTGTCAGTGTTGTGGGGCAGTCATCGGATATCGAGCTGTTTCTTTACGCGGAACAGCGCGCACGTTGTCAAGTGGTCATTTGCCATGCGCCTCGAGTTTTTTGTGATGTGACGCCCGATGCGCGACAAGTTATTCACTTGGCTGTGGTATCAACTGTCCCGGGTATTCATCCCTTGTCGGCTATTAAATTGGAGAGTGTATATCCTCTCGGACTTTATCGTGCATGGACCTGGTTGTCGTTGGCGCACACCCTTTATGTCGCACCACGTCCTAGGCGAGCGAGCGAGCTCCATGAGCTTATTAAGCCCCAGGGTCGTGCGGCGAATTGGCAGTGGCAAGACAATGATGAGCGTGAGTTAAGGGAGTTTCGGCACGGTGATGGCGCACGGGATATTTATTGGCGTCGCGCCGCTGGCGAGGGTCCGTTGCTGAGTAAGACGCGTGGTGTGCAGCGCCGCGCGGAATCACCGCAAGGGCTGTTAGATTACCAAAGGAGCATCGCGCCAAACCACCAGGCAAAGTTAGCGGACTTGTGTTTTTGGACATTACATTGCGACGCTGAGGGTATGCCTTTTGGTCTTGTGCTGCCATCGGTCACTGTGCCACTCGATCGTGGGGTAAAGCACCGTGCACGCTGCCTTCAAGCCTTGGCAGAAGCTGTATGACAATTATTGAACCGTTACAAGCACGCATGACCTTAGCGCTTATTAGCGTTAGCGCCATCACGCAGTTATTAGGTTTGCCGCCCGCATTTTTAATATTGAGTGGGCTGTTGTTGTTAGCGGCTTGGCTGCATTGGTTGTGGTTTTGGCCAATACCTCGTGGATTGCGCCTAATGGGTTTACTGGGTTTTGCCATTTTGATCTTTGTTCAGTTTGGCAACTTCTTTGGTCTCGAACCCATGGTGGCGCTATTTGTGGGTAGTTTATTGCTTAAGCTGCTCGAGGTGCGCACCCGGCGAGATGTTTACTTGTTGGTGGCGCTGTCGTTATTTGGCTTGGCGACCCCCTTGCTGTTTCATCCTGAGTTGTGGTGGTTTTTGGCGATCATGGCTCTCGCCTTACTGCATATCGCCTTGTTGGCTGTTTTACACGGTCAACGCAGTGGTCGAGACGCGCTGCGTGGGGCGGTGGGCATACTGTGGCGCGCTTTACCACTGGCGGCACTGCTGTTTTTTATCGTGCCTCGCTTGCCGCCTTTATGGGCTGTGCCAATGGCAAACCATCAGTCTAAGACGGGATTATCTGAGACGCTGAGCTTGGGAAGTATGGATTCTCTGAGTCGGGATGGTTCTCTCGCCTTCAGTGTGAGATTCGATGCAGCTCAGCCACTGCCGTTACCTGACGAACGGTATTGGCGTAGCCTAATGTTGGTCGATTATGATGGCGAGCAATGGATGGCACCCGACATACAGCATTTGCGTGGCGAGTCGCCGCCCGCCGCCCTGCCTACGTGGCGCTATCAACTCTTGCTGTCACCGTCCGCGCAGCGATGGGTGCCAGTGCTTGGCACAGCATTGAGCTGGCCGAATAGCTTGGAATATCTTGCCGATGGCACAGTGCGGGCGCGTCGTCCCCTTCATGCTCGACAACTGTTTGATGTCAGTAGTGACGCTAATATCGTCCGTACTTCGTTAGGTCGTGCCTGGTGGAATCGCCTCACGGCATTGCCGCCCGATGTTCACCCATTGACACGAGCTTATGCCCGAGACATGGCTGAGCGCCATGGCGATGAAGCATTGACCGCAATTTTGCGAAGTTTTACCCAGGGTGATTTTCGTTACACGCTGCAGCCAGCGCCTTTATTAGGTGACAAGGTGGACAGCTTTATGTTCACCACCCGTGAAGGGTTTTGTGAACATTACGCTGTGGCGTTTGCGGTCATGGCAAGAGAGTTAGGATATCCCACCCGAGTGGCGACCGGTTATCTTGGGGGCGAGGCCAGCCAGGTAGATCCATTGACGCTCATGGTTTATCAATACGATGCTCATGCTTGGGTTGAAATATGGCATGAGAATCAAGGTTGGGTAAGATATGATCCCACGGCATGGATTAATCCGGCCCGCATAGAATCCCCGCCGGCCATGCGTCCAGAGTGGCGCGGCGCTGACCTTCCGATGTTTGAGGAGCTAGCCTGGCTGCTGCGAGGCCAGCGTTGGCTAAGTCAATGGCGGCACGCTACCGAGTGGATGAATTTGCGCTGGATGCAATTTATGGCTGACTTCGACGGTGCTGGTCAAACCGCTTTTCTCAAACGATGGTTAGGGGAAATTGATATTCCTCGTATGCTGATGCTGGTGGCGCTTGTGATTGCTCCGGGCTGGCTTTGGTATAACAGAACATGGTGGTGGCGACGTCGACGTAGCCTGCCTGAATACTATCGTGACCTGCTTCAGCATTTGGCGCTGCCCGAGAACATCACGCCTAGCCAACTGGCGCATGTTTTATCTGAGCGGTTTGCTCATCAGCGTGACTGGATTGCGGTCGAGTGTCAGGTGTTGCAGAGATATTGGTTTGGCCAGCACAAACCCGCTGACGCAAGGGTCATGGAGGCATTGCGTCGTTTGAGAAGTGTGGCAGAAGAGAAAAAAGAACCCCCGCTCATGGAGCGGGGGTAGGGGTGTTACAAACGGACTTCGTCAATCTGTACGGCGGCAATGCGCGCGCCTTTTTCGGCGTTAGCACGGTATTCCGCGACTTGATCGAAGTTCAAGTACTTGTAGATGTCTGCCGACATTGAGTCGATTTGGCTGGCATACTCCATGTACTCGGCCGGCGTAGGTAAGCGTCCCAAAATACCTCCCACCGCTGCAAGCTCAGCAGAGGTCAGGTAAACATTGGCACCATCACCCAAGCGGTTGGGGAAGTTGCGCGTCGATGTCGACAATACCGTGGCACCTGGTGCGACACGTGCTTGGTTGCCCATGCACAATGAACATCCAGGCATCTCGGTGCGAACGCCATTGCGGCCGAAGATATTGTAATACCCTTCTTCCATCAATTGGTGTTCATCCATCTTCGTGGGTGGCGACATCCAGAAGCGCGTTTTCATCGGCTCCTTGTTTTTTTCCATCAGTTTCCCCGCGGCACGGAAATGACCAATGTTGGTCATGCATGAGCCGATGAAGACTTCGTCAACATGGTCTCCGGCAACGTCAGACAGCAACTTGGCATCATCTGGGTCGTTCGGGCAGCAGACAATAGGCTCAACAACGTCGGCTAAATCGATGTCGATAACGGCGGCATATTCTGCATCGGCATCAGCCTTCATCAGGCTTGGG